>NZ_WWJX01000216.1 GCF_009865215.1 Streptomyces sp. SID3343
GATCTCGACACCGGACCAGCGCCCGGCGAGCCGGCGCGAACTCCGGGCGAGCAGCCGGGTGGCGTGGACGGCGGGCGGCAGGGCGAGGAGGCCGAGCCCGGCCGGAACGACGCTGATCGCGGTCGCGGTGACAGTGAAGAGCGCCATCTGCGGAACCGCGTATCCGGCGAGTACCAGCCCGCGCAGCGGTGCGGTGGCCTTGGTGCTCGGCGTCCCGGCGGTGTCCATGATCGCGTTTCCCCTCGTCGTCTCGATCGCGTGGTCGCTCGACCTCGTGACCACGAGTCTGCTCTCGCGGGACGGGCGAAACACTGCACCGAACCCCCGACTCGGGGTGGGTCTGGCCCCACCCTTCGGCCGGCGATACGACGGTGCGCGTGGGCGGCGAAATCGGTCGGCCCGCGTCGGGGCGGGCCGGGCGAACCACCGTCGCCTCTGCCGAAAGTCGCAGCCCACCCGTGGCGTTCGGCCGATGTCGGCCCCGGGGCCCGCCTCCTACGTTCGTGTCCACGACAGGAAGACACAGGAAGAGGGGGTGCCCGATGATCACGCTGGACCGGCTGACCAAGCGCCACGGCGAACACACCGCTGTCGACGACCTGACCCTGAGCATCGAAGGCGGCCAGGTCACCGGCTTCCTGGGACCCAACGGGGCCGGGAAGTCGACCACGATGCGGATGATCCTGGGCCTGGACCGGCCGACCTCGGGCCACGCGCTGATCGGCGGCCTACCGTACGCACGACTGCGCCGCCCCCTGCGCGAGATCGGCGCGCTGCTGGACGCCAAGGCGGTACACCCGGGTCGAAGCGCGCGGGCCCACCTGCGGGCACTCGCGCGCACCCACGACCTCCCCGCCCGCCGGGTGGACGAGGTCTTGGACCAGGTCGGCCTCACCGATGTCGCGCAGCGCCGCGCGGGAACCTTCTCGCTGGGCATGAGCCAACGACTGGGCGTCGCGTCGGCGCTGATCGGCGACCCGCGCGCGCTCGTCCTCGACGAGCCGGTCAACGGCCTGGACCCGGACGGCGTGCGGTGGATCCGCGAACTGATCCGCTCGCTCGCCGCCGAGGGCCGCGCGGTGTTCGTATCGAGCCACCTGATGAGCGAGATGGAGCAGACCGCCGACCGGCTCGTCGTGCTCGGCAAGGGCCGGCTGATCGCCAACGCTCCGGTGGCCGAGTTGCTCGGCGCGGCCTCGACGGCGGGCGTCGTGGTGCGCAGCCCCGACTCGGTGGGCCTGGGCCTGGTGGCGCAACACGCGCTCGCCGACGGCGCGCGGGTGATCGCGACCGACGGCGACTCGCTCACGATCGCGGGTGCGTCGATCGAGGAGATCGGGCGGATCGCGCACGGCGTCGGCGTCCTGTTGCACGAGCTGAGCCCGCGTCAGGCGTCGTTGGAGCAGGCGTACTTGGAGCTGACGGCGGACTCGGTCGAGTACGCGGCCGGGTGAACGATGGCCATTCGAAAGGGGTTTGACGTGTCGATCGCGCTGCGCGGTTCGATGGGGTCGGAGTGGATCAAGCTGTGGTCGGTGCGGTCCACCTGGTGGGCACTGGCGAGCGCGCTGGTCCTGATGAGTGGTTGCTCGGCGGTGATGGGCATCGACTTCGCCCACGACGTCAGGACGGGAGAGACCAAGGACGGCCTGACCATGGCGATCGGCGAGCCCGCGACGAGCTCGGTGCTGCTCGCGCAGTTCGCGATCGTCGCGTTGGCGATGGCGGTGGTCACCGCCGAATTCGCGTCCGGAGCCATGCGGGTCACGCTCACCGCCGATCCGAACCGGGCTCGGGTGCTGTTCGCCAAGACCGCGGTGGTGGTCGCGGTGACCACGCCGCTCGCGCTGGTGCTCGCGGTGTGCGGGGTCGTCATGGGCCGCGTGTCCCTGGGCTCGTACGGGATCACCACGGCCTCCGAGGTCGCCGGCGACATCGCGGCGATCACGGTCTACCTGGTGCTGACCGCGATCCTGACCGTGGGTGTGGGCGCGGTCCTGCGCAGCCCGGTCTCCACGCTGAGCGCGGTCCTGACGTTGATGCTCGCGCTGCCGATGCTGATCCAGGCGACGGCCGCCGACTACCTGCCCGGCACCGCCGGCCTGAACCTGCTCGACGGCGACGCCGCCGCCACCGCCGTGCTCGCCGCATGGGCCCTGGCAGCCCAACTCGCCGGCTGGACAGCCCTACGCCGCCGCGACATCTGACCACCCGCCCGGGACGGCCGAAAACGCCTGCCGGTTCAAGGTCACGACATCAGCTCTGCGCCATGTCCACGAAACGCGAGTAGTGCCCCTGGAACGCGACCGTGATCGTCGCGGTCGGGCCGTTGCGGTGCTTGGCCACGATCAGGTCGGCCTCGCCCGCGCGGGGGGACTCCTTCTCGTACGCATCCTCACGATGCAACAGGATGACCATGTCCGCGTCCTGTTCGATGGATCCACTTTCGCGAAGGTCCGAAACCATCGGTTTCTTGTCCGTTCGCTGCTCCGGACCACGGTTGAGCTGGGACATCGCAACGACCGGGACCTCGAGTTCCTTCGCGAGGAGCTTGAGGTTTCGCGACATCTCGGAGACTTCCTGCTGACGGTTCTCGGCTCGGCGGGAGCCGCCTGCCTGCATCAGCTGGAGATAGTCGATGATCACGAGTCGCAGATCGTGCTTCTGCTTGAGCCGGCGGCACTTGGCCCGGATCTCCATCATCGACAGGTTGGGTGAGTCGTCGATGTACATCGGCGCCGCCGTGACCTCACCCATCTTGCGGGACAACCGCGTCCAGTCGTCATCGGTCATGCTCCCGGAGCGCATGTGGTGCAATGCGACCCGAGCCTCCGCCGACAACAACCGCATCATGATCTCGTTGCGGCCCATCTCCAGCGAGAAAATCACACTGGCAAGACCGTTTTTGATCGAACAGGCGCGTGCAATGTCCAGGCCGAGGGTCGAGTTGTGGGTGGGGATCCAGGACCGGCCGGCCAGATAGAGATGGTTCTCGTTGTCCACCTCCACGCATCGCACCGGCACCGAGTCGACGCGCCGCACCGCGCTGATATGGCGCAGCCGGGTGGTCGGATGGTCCGGGGCGCTCTGGCGGGCGATCTTGCGCGTCAGCCGGAAGACCTTGTCCGCCGGCGTGAAGTCCACCTGGTAGCAGACCGACGATTCGGCGCTACGGCCCTCGACCTGCTTCGTGCGCATCGTCGCGCGATACCCGAGCCCGAGGACGAGTTCGAGCGCGCCCTCGGCGAGCCTGCGGTTGGTCACCGCGAACTGCACGGTTCCGCTCGGGCTCACGTGGCCGTCGGTGTCGAGCAGCCCGGCGAGGAGATCGCGCCGCTGTTGTTCGGATGCCCGCAGGTAACTCTGCGGGATGTGCTTGTCGTTCAGTACGCCGAGCGTGCGCAGGATGGCGGGGACGGTACCGTGCCGATCGCGACAGGCTTGGCAGCGCACCGGACCACTCGACGGACGACCGCAATCGGGGCACACGGGCGCGGCGACCGGCGCCGAAACCGCCTTCGCCTTGCCACCGCAGGACTTTCCGCACGAGCGCACCCGAGAGGTGCGCGGGACGAACGGTTTCCCGCACACGACGCAGGCGCGCTCCGCGACGGCCGTCGGCTCGGGGAGGCGCAGGTTGTACAGCAGGTGGCTCGAACCCGGGAGGACTCGGATGCCCTCGCGCTCGATGTGGTCGACTATCTCGGAGTCGGCCGTGGTGAACCGGCTTCCGGCGCTGTTCCCGTCACCCAACCACGCGCCCAATACGTACGGCGGCAGCAACAGGTCGCGTTCCGGGAACCGGGCGGGGGCGGCAACCCTGACGGCGTGGTTCGACCGATGGTCGGCCGTCTCGCACACCAGCGTGGCCGCGATCTCCTCGGTGGTGCGCACCGTCCCGGCGAACGACGACCCGTCCGTGCGGTCGCGGGCCGCCCGGCGCTCGGCGTGGGTCTCGGTCACCCATTGGTGCCGGCCGTCCGCGACGATCACCGCACCGTCCGAGAACTCGACCTCGTAGCACGGGCGATCGATCAACACCTCGGTCGCCGCCACGACGCGGGTGGGTGCTCCGTCGGCTCCGACGAGCAGATCACCGACCCGCACCTCGCCCATGGTGGTCCAGCCGCTCGGTGTCGGCAGGGGGGTGTCGAGAGCCAGTGCCTTGCCCATGGCCGGTCGTGCGGCGATGACGATCATCTGGCCCGAGTGGAGGCCGTTGGTGAGGGAGTCCAGGTCGGAGAAGCCGGTGGGGATACCGGACATCTGGCCGCCGCGGGAGCCGATCGCCTCGATTTCGTCGAGGGCGCCCTCCATGATGTCGGCCAGGGGGGCGTAGTCCTCGGTGGTGCGCTGCTCGGTGACCTTGTAGACCTCGGCCTGGGCGTTGTTGACGATGTCGTCGACCTCGCCGTCGGCCGCGTAGCCCATCTGCACGATGCGGGTGCCGGCCTCGACGAGGCGGCGCAGGACGGCCTGTTCACGCACGATGCGCGCGTAGTACTCGGCGTTGGCCGCGGTGGGCACCGACGAGATCAGGGTGTGCAGGTACGGGGCACCGCCCACGCGGCCGATCTCGGTGCGCTTGGTCAGCTCGGCCGCGACGGTGACCGCGTCGGCGGGTTCGCCCCGCGCGTACAGGTCCAGGATCGCGTTGTAGACCAGTTCGTGGGCCGGGCGGTAGAAGTCGATCGGCTTGAGGTTTTCGACCACGTCGGCGATGGCGTCCTTGGACAACATCATGCCGCCGAGAACCGACTGTTCGGCCGCGATGTCCTGCGGCGGGGTTCGCTCGAAGCCTTCGCGGGACGGTTCGGGTGGGGCCTCTTCGAACTCGGAGACGCTCATGCCCGGGTCTCCCTTCACAAAGGCTCGCGCGAATTCGCACCGTTGACTTCGCCGTGAACGCGCCGTGTCCTTCATACGCCACACGGCCGACAGATTTACCGCACGACGCGGCGTGCGGCCCTTCACCGTACGGGTGGACCAACAGACCTCCAACACGGTCATACACAGGCCCTGTGGATAACTGTGGACAACCTGTGGAGGAAGCCGCCTCCAGCTGTGTACAAGCTGTGCGCAGCCACCCGTCAACGCTTCGCAATCATGTCCACATATGGCCTCTGACCTGCGAAGTCTCTATCCACCGGCTGTGTATGTGAAAAACTGTTGGGCGAATCATGCGGCTATCGCCCCACGTGTGCACCCGCGTACGCCCCGCGCTCGCCGGTAAGGGACAGGACAGCATTGTGACCCTTACCTGTGGATGACTACGGTGGACGCGTGCCGTCCTCCGTCCCCGCGAAGCCGCCCTCCACGCCGCGCCGTACCCCCGCGCCGGCCCCGAACGGGCGTCGCGCCCAGGATCGCGACATCCTGCGCCTGGCGATCCCCGCGTTCTTCGCCCTCGTCGCCGAGCCGCTGTTCGTGCTCGTCGACTCGGCGATCGTCGGCCGCCTGGGCACGCCGCAACTGGCCGGTCTGGGCGTGGCCGGCGCGATGCTGACCACGCTGGTCAACCTGTGCGTCTTCCTCGCGTACGCCACCACCGCGGCGGTGGCGCGACTGCTCGGCGCGGGGGACGTGCGGGCCGCGATCCGACAGGGCATGGACGGCGTGTGGCTGGCCGCGCTGCTCGGTGTGCTGCTGCTCGGTGTGGGCGTGCTGGGCGCGCCGTGGATCGTCGCCGCGTTCGGCGCGTCCGACACCGCGGCGCCGCACGCGCAGACCTACCTGCGGATCGGCTCGCTGGGGATCCCGGCGATGTTGATCGTGCTGGCCGCCACCGGCATTCTCCGCGGCCTCCAGGACACCCGGACGCCGCTGGTGGTCGCCGTGCTCGGGTTCGGCGCCAACCTGGTGCTCAACGTCGTGTTCGTCTATGGCCTCCACTGGGGCATCGCCGGTTCCGCGTGGGGCACGGTGATCGCGCAGAACGCGATGGCCTTCGCCTATCTCGCCACCGTCGTGCGCGGCGCCCGCCGCCAGGGCGCGTCACTGCGGCCCGACCTGCCCGGCATCCGGGCCTCGGCGAGCGCGGGCGCGCCGCTGTTCGTCCGTACGGTGAGCCTGCGCGCGATCTTGATCGCGGCGACCGTGGCCGCCACCCACATGGGCGACACCTCGATCGCGACGCATCAGGTCGCGTGGCAGATCTGGACGTTCCTGGCGTTCGCGATGGACGCCCTCGCCATCGCCGCGCAGGCGATCGTCGGCCGCGCGCTCGGCGCCGGCGACGCGGCGGGGGCCCGTACGGCCACCCGCCGGATGCTCGTGTGGGGGGTGTGGACCGGAGTGCTCTTCGCGGTCGTGGTGATCGCCGCGCGGCCCCTGTACATCCCGTTGTTCACGTCCGACTCCGCCGTACGACACCTGCTGGCCGGCACCCTGATCGCGGTCGCCGTGCTCCAGCCGCTCGCCGGCGCGGTGTTCGTCCTCGACGGCGTGCTGATCGGGGCCGGCGACGGCCGCTACCTCGCCCTGACCATGCCGATCGTGCTCGCCGGGTTCTGCGCGGTGCTGGGCACCGTACTGGCCCTGGGCGGCGGCCTGATCGCCCTGTGGTGGTGGGCGATCGGCACCTTCATGCTGATCCGCGTCGTGCTCCTGGGCCTGCGCGCGTACGGTGACGCGTGGCTGGTGACGGGCGGGCGTCGACGCTCGTGAGCGCCGAGTCGAGGGGCCCGAAACCATCGTTTCGGGCCCCTCGACTCCAAGACGGTTCTCCGGTCGACACGGAAACCTTCCATCGACCGGTCGAGCCTTGGTCCTCAGTGCGCGGCCAGTTCGCGCGGCTTGGGCTCCGTCGCCGTCGCGTCGGTGATCGGCGCGGCCGACGCCACCGAGGCGAAGCGGCGCAGGCGCAGCGAGTTGCCGACCACGAAGACCGACGAGAAGGCCATCGCCGCACCGGCGATCATCGGGTTGAGCAGACCGGCCACCGCGAGCGGGATCGCCGCGACGTTGTAGCCGAAGGCCCAGAACAGGTTCGACTTGATCGTGCGCAGCGTCGACCGCGACAGCCGAATCGCGTCCACCGCCGCCGTCAGATCGCCACGCACCAGGGTCAGGTCGGCCGCCTCGATCGCGGCGTCGGTCCCCGTACCCATCGCCAACCCCAGGTCGGCGACCGCGAGCGCGGCGGCGTCGTTGACCCCGTCGCCCACCATCGCCACGACCCGTCCCCGGGCCTGCAACGCCTTGACCGCGTCGACCTTGCCCTGCGGCAGCACACCCGCGATGACCTCGTCGATGCCGACCTTGGCCGCCACCGCCCGCGCCGCCCGCTCGTTGTCCCCGGTCAACAGCACCGGTGTGAGCCCGAGCCCGCGCAGTCCGGCGATGGCCTGTGCCGACGTGGCCTTGATCGTGTCCGACGTGACCAGCACGCCACGCACCTGTCCGTCCCACGCGACCGCGATCGCGGTACGGCCCGCGCCCTCCGCGTCGTCGAGCGCGGCGAGCAGTTCGGCCGGGAGGTCCAACGCCCAGTCGGCGAGCAGCGACGGCCGCCCGGCGACGACCGCGTGGCCTTCGACGATGCCCTCCACGCCCAGTCCCTCGCGGTTGGTGAAGCTTTCCACCGCGGGCAGCGGGCCGAAGCGCTCCTGCGCCGCGGCGGCGATCGCCTTGGCGATCGGGTGTTCACTGGCGTGTTCCAGCGCGCCGGCGATGCGCAGCAGTTCGGCGGCGTCACCGCCGTCGACCGCGACGGTGGCGGCGAGCGACATCCGGCCCGTGGTCACCGTGCCGGTCTTGTCCAGCACGACGGTGTCCACGCGACGGGTGGATTCGAGCACCTCGGGGCCCTTGATCAGCACACCGAGCTGCGCGCCGCGACCGGTACCGACCAGCAACGCGACGGGCGTGGCCAGCCCCAGGGCGCACGGGCAGGCGATGACCAGGACGGACACCGCGGCGGTGAACGCCGTCTCGACACCGGAGCCCGCGCCGATCCAGAACCCGAGGGTGGCGACCGCGAGCGCGATCACGACCGGCACGAACACGCCCGACACCCGGTCGGCGAGGCGTTGCACCTCGGCCTTGCCGGTCTGCGCGTCGGAGACCAGCCGGGCCATCTGCGCGAGCTGGGTGTCGGAGCCGACCCGGGTCGCGCGCACCACCAGGCGACCGCCCGCGTTCAGCGTCGCCCCGGTGACCTCGTCGCCCGGGCCGACCTCCACCGGTACCGACTCGCCGGTGAGCATCGAGGCGTCCACGGCGGAGGAACCCTCGGTGACCACGCCGTCGGTGGCGATCTTCTCGCCGGGCCGGACCACGAACCGGGTGCCCACGCTCAGCTGCCCGACCGGGACGCGCTCCTCGCGCCCGTCCTCGCGCAGCACCGACACGTCGCGCACGCCCAGTTCGAGCAGGGCCTTGAGGGCGGCCCCGGCCTTGCGCTTGGACTTGGCCTCGAAGTAACGACCGGCGAGCAGGAACATGATCACCCCGGAGGCGGCCTCCAGGTAGATCTCCGCGTGTCCGCCGGTGCCGGCGGTGAACGAGAACTCCATCTTCATGCCGGGCTCGCCCGCGCCGCCGACGAACAGGGCGTACAGCGACCAGCCGAACGCCGCCAGCGTGCCCAGCGACACGAGCGTGTCCATCGTCGCGGTGCCGTGCCGGACGTTCTTGGCGGCGACCCGGTGGAACGGCCACCCGCCCCACACCACGACCGGCGCGGCGAGCATGAGCACGGCCCACTGCCAAAAGCGGAACTGAAGAGCGGGGATCATCGACAGCGCGATCACCGGGATGGTCAGCACGGTGCTGAACACGAGCCGCTCCCGCAGCGACCGCAGCGCGCCGTCGGGTTCGTCGGGCGGTTCCTCCGCCGGATCGGGCCCGGCGTCCGTCTTCTCGTGGATCGGCTTCGCGGTGTATCCCGCGGCCTCGACGGCCGCGACCAGTTCGTCGGTGTCGATACCGGCCGGGTGGTGCACCGTGGCCTTCTCCAGGGCGAAGTTCACCGTCGCCCGCACACCGTCGAGCTTGTTCAGTTTGCGTTCGATGCGGTTGGCGCACGAGGAGCACGTCATGCCCCCGAGTTCGAGTTCGATTCGGGTTGACGCGTCCGTGGCCGCGGCCTGCGGGGTGTCGGCGCTCATGTCTGCTCCTCGGGGTACGCCCCGAGTATCCCTACCGGGTAGGGGTACCGAGACGTCAGGGGTGCGGATCGGGGAAAACCGGCGAAGGGGACAGCCGGAGAAGGGGACAGCCGACGAAGGGCCGTCCCGCCGGTCGAACCGGCAGGACGGCCGAGGCTCACGCCTCGACGACCTGGTAGCCGGCCTCGACGACCGCCGCGCGCACCGCGTCGGCGCTCACCGGCTGCGCCGAGGTCACGGTCACCAGGCCGGAGGCGAGTTCGACCTTGACGTCGGTCACGCCCGCCACCTCGGAGACCTCCTCGGTGACGGAGGACACGCAGTGGCCGCAGGTCATCCCGCTGACGGTGAAGGTGGCGGTGCTCATGACAGTGGTCCTCTCGTCGTCACTGGGGTCGCGCTCGGCCCCACAACGACGAATTTATACCCCTAGGGGGTATCAGGCAAGCCACCGAGCCGACTCGTCGAAAGAAAGCCGACCCCACCCCGCTCGACCACCGGCCGCCCCGATCCCGCTCAGTCCGACCTGCGCACCGACCGTACGGGCTCGTGCACCGGCCGCCCCACCCGGAACACCGCGAGCGGCCGCGCCCCCACCATGCCCGCCAACCGCTGCGCGGTCAGGTCGCAGTCGATCACCTGACTCAACGGATGGGTCGCGTATCCGTGGCGGGCCAACGTCGACCAACACCGAAACAGCCCACGCCCGTGCTCCAACACCTCCGCCGCCGAAGGCACAGCCGACCCCGCACCCGCACCCGCCGTCAACACCACCACCGTCCCGTCGTAACGCAGCACCCCACGCGACGAAGCCGCCAACGCCCGCGCCAACCCCACCGGCCGCAACACCCGATACGCCGCCGGCCGCAACACCGCGTCCAACACCCGCCCCTCGACCCGGGACAGCCCCAGCGCCTCCCCGGTCAGCCCGTCCGCCCGCAGTCCCCGATCCCCGCGCAGCCGCAGCCACTGCCGCAACTCGGCCACGACCTCGCCGTCGCCGAACAACCACCGATCGGCCTGATCCAGCAACGGCGCGACCGCCCGCGTCCCCCCACGCCACAACCCGCCCACCCCACCGAGCGCCGCCGCGGCCCCCGCGAACACCTCCGCCGGCAGTTCCCCCGGCACATACGCCCCGCGCGCACTGCGCCGCCCCCGCAGATCCGCCGCCGTGAACGCCGTGGGGTAACACGCGCCCGTCGGCACGAACCGCACCACCACCCGCCGCTCGACGTCCCACACCGGCTCGACCCGCAACGGCACCCCCAACGCCGCGGACGCGATCAGATACGCCTCCACGAACGCCCCGAGCCCCAGGAACAGATCCCGCCGGGTCGGATCCCCCACCGGAAGTTCCCGCTCGGCATGCCACCCCAGCTCGTACTCCCCGGTGCCCACCGGGCGCACCCTCCAGGGCTGAGTGTTGTGCGCGCTCGGCGCCCGACCGGCCAGCCGCAGCAGCGCGTCGCCCTCGGCCCGCGCGTCCCGGATCCGCTCGGCACTCACGAGCGTTTCCCCACCGCTCGGGCGTAGAACGTGTGCCCGTGCAGTTCCCGCCCGCCGATCCGGCGATACTGCGCCGCCGACGCCTTGTTGCCGTCCTCGACCCACGTACTGCGCAGCGCGTGGTAGCCGCCGGCCCGCAGGGCCCGATACTGCTCGCGTGCGAGCAACGTGAGATAGCCCCGCCCCTGGGCATGCGGCACCGTCCCCTTGATGATCAACACCGCCTCGCGCCGATATCGGCTCCGGCCGGCGAGCAGCCGAAGCTGATTGCCCACGTGCAGGTCGCCGCCGATCCGGATGAGGAAGTCCGAGACGTCCGGCACCGCGAGGGTGAACGCGATCGGCTCGCCCGCCCGTTCCAGCCACAGCAGCAACGACTCGTCCAGCAGATGCGCGAGCCCGTCCGTCTGCGCGCGCAGTTCGTCGAGCTCGATCGGCGTGTAGTAGCCCAGTCGGGTGAAGCTCGCGTTGAGCATCCGGTGCAGGATCGGCAGTTGCTCGGCCAGGCGCCGCCGCGACCCGCGCCTGATCACCAACCGTTCGGCCGCGATCCGCGCGTCGTCGAAGACGTAGGTCGCGTCCGGATCGTCGGTGCGCTCGTCCAGGTTCGGGCAGATCCACGTCGATGCCGAGAACCGCCGTGCGAAGCCCGCGCGTTCGTACGTCTCCGGGTAGCGCGCGGGGTTCCACGCCGAATCCACGAAGCCGCGCTCCGCGAATCCCGACGTGATCACCCCGCCGGTCTGGTTCGGCAGCAACGCGACCGGCCCGAACAGCCGTTGGCGCCCCGCCGCCGCGGCCCGGCGGTGCATCAGATCCACCAGCGTCTCGAACACCGCGACGTCGTCGGCGAACTCGGTGAGCCCGAACAACTGGTGGCGCCCGTTCAGCTTCGCGTCGAACCGATCGTCGGTGTGCAGGCAGGTCCGGCCCACCGCCCGCCCCGCCCCGTCGCGCACGACGTACAACTCGACCCCGGCCCGCGACCACCGTCGAATCTGTCCCCGAAGCACGGGCACGTAGCGCTCCTTCGGGTGCAGCCGCAGCGGCAGGGCGCAGAAGTCGCGCAGCCCGCGCCGGGACGTCACCCGCTCCACGGTGAGCGTCACGACTTCGCCTTCCGGTGCACGCGGGCCCCGGCGCGCTCGTCCCCGATCGGGGTGAACTCCTCGATGTGCGCCATCGTGTCGTCCTCGGCCCGCCAGGCACCGTTGCTGTAGCCGCCCGGCTGCGCGTCGAAGAGCCGGATGAAGCCGGCCGTGCCGTTTCTGTCGCCGTGGTCGGTCATCCAGCACATCAGGTCGCGGTGCGCCTTCGAGCGGGCGAAGCGCAGCAGCGCGTCGCGGTCCGCGAACACCGCGATCGTGCCGAGCGTGAACGGCCCCTGACGGTAGACCTTGTGCCAGCGGTAGCCGTCCATGCGCTTCATCGTCCGCACCATCGCCAGCCACGGGCGCGCGAGCGAGATCAGCGAGCGCAGACCGCTGTAGCGGGTGGCCCCGATGAACATCGCCTCGCCTCGCGCCTGCGGCGGCGCCGCCGAGAAGTCGGTGGTCCTCATCGCCGCCCCTCCACCAGGTAGACGTTCTTGATCTTCGTGGTGCCCCGCAGGAACGGCCCGGTCGCGAAGTCGTGCACGAGCACCCGCACGTCGGCCGCCGTCGGATCCTCCACGAGCGACTGCGCGAAGTCGCGGCTCACCCGGGCGAGATGCCGCACCACACCCTCGCGGCACACCCGGGCGAGCTTTTCCCGATCCGCGTCGTCGAGCGAACTGCCGTCCCTGAGCTGGAGGTTGACCACCGGCCTGCTTTCGAGATCGGCGTATTCGTCCACGGTCAGGCAGAACCCCTCCAGGTCCGCCGCCATCGGGTTGTCCTGGTACAGGCCGTACTCGACGTCCTGTGGATAGATGTTGGCGCCCATGTACGAGACCGTGCTGTCCTTGCGCCCGAACAACAGCAGCAGCGGCAACCGCATCCCCTCGGCCCGCGCGGCCGCCTCCCACTCGGCCCATG
This sequence comes from Streptomyces sp. SID3343, assembly GCF_009865215.1. Lineage (GTDB taxonomy): Bacteria > Actinomycetota > Actinomycetes > Streptomycetales > Streptomycetaceae > Embleya. Next base: position 12,638 of record NZ_WWJX01000216.1, read on the forward strand.
CGGCGGCATCCGGCCGGATCATCTCCTCGACCCGATCGAAGGTCAGCAGCCGGCCCTCGTCGCCGATGTTGTAGCGCAGCTTGGGGCTCATCACCGCGGTCGAGTTGATCGTGCAGACCACCTCGTCCTCGGCATTGGTCTCCAGGTAGGTCTCCAGCGGGTTGTACTGGAACACCATCGGCACCCGGCCCTCGTCCGGCCCCAGTACGAGCGTGCGCAGCCGTTCGTCGGTCAGCAGTCGCTTGCGCAGCCACACCGTCGCGTCGCTCTCGCCGGCCATCCCGATCGTCAGGTCGGAGGCCCCGTAGCCGGAGCGCACCTTGACGAAGCGCTCCTCCAGGTAGTCGCGCAGCGCCTCGGTCATCCCCTCCCCGCCGACGAATCCGTACATCGTGTGCCGGTCCCAGTCGAAACCGTCCGCGTCGAGACGATCGCGCAGGTGCTTGAGGAACGGCGGGTAGGCGGTCACCAGGTAGGTGAAGCGCGGCCCGAAGTGCCGCAGCGTGTCCACGATCTTGTCCAGGTCGGGGCCGGTGTTCTTGACCATCGCCACCCTGGCCATCGCGATCCCGGTGTTGGTGCCGGTCGCCCACGCGCCCATCGAGTACGCGTTGATCACGAACAGCTTCCGGCGCGGGAAGACCAGCGACGTGTAGCCCGCGACGTTGCGGTGCACGGACTTGAGCTCGCGCCGCGACCGCAGCCAGTTGTGCGGGGTGCCCGAGGAGCCCGACGACTCGTCCACGACCGTGCCCGCGACCTGCAACTCGCCGAGCCAACAGCGGGTGTCCTCGGGATACGCCTTGACGTAGTTCTCCTTGGACGTCTCCGGATACGACCCGAGGTCGAACCAGCGAAAACGCCACCGGTGCCGGCGCAGGAAGTCCCGGTAGGCGGGCACGTCCAAGGCCGCGAACTGACACGTCATCCACGCGTGTCGGCGGGCGAACGTGTGCATCCACGGCCGGTAGTGGGTCGCGGTCCATCGCCACACGGCCGGGTGGACGCGATAGAGCTGGTACAGGCCCGTCAGCGCGAAGCCGGCGACGCGCAGCAACCACTGTCGGATGAATCTCGCCATGACCGTCTGCCCCTCAGTCCCGCCGGCCCACCCGGCGCGTGACTCCAGACTGCGGCCGAGCGGATACCGCGGGAATGAGCGCTGATACTCATACAAGTACTCAGAACCACCGGGACTGGGCATCACCCGAGGGCCGGGCCCGAGGATCGACCGAGGCAACGCCGAACGGCCCGACACCCCGCGAGGGGTGTCGGGCCGTTCGGGTGCTTCGGGTGCTTCGGGTCAGGCAGGCACGACGTCGAGGTCGAGCGCGGCCGAAACCTCCTGGTGGAGGCGAACCGTGATGCGGTGCGACCCGACGGTCTTGATCGGCGTACCGATCTCGACACGGCGCTTGTCGATGTCCGGACCGCCGGCGGCCTTGATGGCCGACACGACGTCCGCGACGGTGACGGAACCGAACAGGCGGCCCGTGTCGCCGGCGCGCGTCTGGAGCGTCACCTTGAGACCCGCGAGCTGACCCTTGACCTCTGCGGCCTGGTCGAGCGTGCGGATCTCGCGAACCTTGCGGGCGCGACGGATGGCCGCCACGTCCTTCTCTCCGCCGCGGCTCCAGCGAATCGCGTAGCCGCGCGGCACGAGGTAGTTACGGCCGTAGCCGTCCTTGACCTCGATGATGTCGCCGGGCTCACCGAGACCGGTCACCTCGTGGGTGAGGATGAGCTTCATGACAAGATCACCCTTTCTCAGCGAGCAGTGCTGGTGTACGGCAGCAGCGCCATCTCGCGGCTGTTCTTGACAGCCACGGCGACGTCACGCTGGTGCTGCGTGCAGTTTCCGGTCACGCGACGAGCGCGGATCTTCCCACGGTCGGAAATGAACTTCCGCAGCAGGTTGGTGTCCTTGTAGTCCACATAGGAGATCTTCTCCTTGCAGAACACGCAGACCTTCTTCTTAGGCTTGCGCGCAGGCGCCTTCGCCATTGTGCTCTCCAGATCGTTTCAGAAGTCTTCAGCTCGGATCGCGAACCGAACCCTCGGCCGTGGCCTAGAAGGGGGGTTCGTCCGAGTAGCCGCCCGGCGGGGGACCCCAGCCCCCCGCGCCGCCGCCGCCCTGCTGCTGGCCGCCCCCTGCGGGAGTGGCCCACGGGTCGTCGGCGGGAGCGCCACCGCCCTGCTGGGGACGGCCGCCGTAGCCACCGCCACCCTGCTGTCCGCCGCCTTGTTGGCCGCCGTAACCGCCGCCGCCCTGCTGCTGACCACCGCCGTAGCCACCCTGACCGCCGCCTCCGCGGCTCGCCTTGGTGACCTTCGCGGTGGCCCACTTCAGGGTCGGGCCGATCTCGTCGACCTCGAGCTCCACGACCGTGCGCTTCTCGCCCTCTTTGGTCTCGTAGGACCGCTGCTTCAGCCGGCCCTGGACGATGACGCCCGTGCCGCGCTGGAGGGATTCCGCGACGTTCTCGGCCAGCTGCTTCCAGGCCGAACAGCGAAGGAACAGCGCTTCGCCGTCCTTCCACTCGTTCGTCTGACGGTCGAACGTGCGCGGCGTGGAGGCCACGGTGAAGTTCGCGACAGCGGCACCGCTGGGCGTGAAGCGCAGTTCCGGGTCGGCAGTCAGGTTTCCGACAACAGTGATGATGGTCTCGCCTGCCATGCTGACCCCTTCGCTGATTTCAGCGCAGTGCTGCGTTTCGACGTGCGGTGCGGTTGGTGGTGCGCGCGAGCTCGGACTAGCGCTGGTCGGGGCGCAGGACCTTGGTCCGCAGCACCGACTCGTTGAGGTTCATCTGACGGTCGAGTTCCTTGACGGTCGCGGGCTCCGCGGCCAGGTCCACGACGGCGTAGATGCCTTCGGACTTCTTCTTGATCTCGTACGAGAGCCGGCGACGGCCCCACGTGTCGATCTTCTCGACCTTGCCACCGTCGTTGCGGATGACATTGAGGAACTGCTCGAGAAGCGGCGTGACCGCGCGCTCTTCGAGGTCCGCGTCGAGGATGACCATGAGTTCGTAGCTACGCATGAAGTACACCCACCTCCTGTGGACTGAATCGGCCACGGAATCTCCGTGGCAGGAGGGCTTGCGTATCACCGCCGCGCCAGGCGGCCCCGCGTTCGAGACGAACGTGGGGTGCCGAGAGCACAGCGGACGGTACAGCCTACCCGCCGCCACACACAGTCTCGAAATCCGAGCTTGAGGCCCACGCGGCGAGGGGATTGATATACGGACAAAAGGTTTGCCGCCAGTTACTCACCGGAGGTGCGTGATGGCACATACGATCCGCCGCACGGGAACCGCGACGGGACCCGTGGGAACGCCCGGCGCCACCGCCGTGGGCACCCATCGGCCGCGGCTCTCGCTGAACTCCGACGGGCGCGCGCATCCGCGCGAGAACACCCTCGTGGCCGTGACCGTGCTGTTCGCGCTCGTCGCCGGGATCTGCGTCTTCTTCCGCGACATGCACATCCTCGGCGCGTGGACCGCGCTCGGCGGTGTGGTGACGGGGCTGATCAGCCAGATGTTCTCGGCGACCACCGGCGAGCGCGCGGTGACCATCCTCGCGCTGGGCGTGTCCGCCGTCTCCCTGTTCATGAACATGTTCCACGGCGGACTGTACTGACGACCCCACGCCGCTTCACGCCGGCGCCCGCCCCGTCCGACGGGGCGGGCGCCGGCGCGTTTCGGGTCGGTTCGGATGGCTCCGCGGCCGGGCCCGTCGCCGACGACCGACCCGGTCGGGCGTCCGATCGGGGAGGTTTGATCCCCATCGTCCCCGTACAGTCCTGCGTGAGGCGCCCGGCCGCAGCCATAGCGGGCAAAGGCGCAGTAGCCTCTGTCACGGCCGAACCGATTTCGAGGAGCTCTTGTATGTCTTTGCGCCTGAGGACGCTCACCGCCGAGGAGCATCTCGCCTTCATCAAGAGCAGGCCCTCCGTGAGCTTTCTTCAGTGCCCCTCGTGGGGAACGGTGAAGAGCGAGTGGCGGTCCGAGAGCATCGGTTGGATCGACGAGTCGGGGGCCGTCGTGGGCGCCGCGCTCGTGCTGTACCGGCAGTTGCCGAAGATAAAGCGCTACCTGGCCTACATGCCCGAGGGTCCGGTCATCGACTGGTTCGACGACGACCTGGGCAAGTGGCTCGACCCGATGCTCGCGCACCTCAAGAGCCGCGGTTCGTTCTCGGTCAAGATGGGTCCGCCGGTGGTGATCGCCCGCTGGGAGGCGGACACGATCAAAAAGGCGATCGCGGCCAAGTCGGCGAACCGGCTGCGCGACCTGCCGCCCGACTGGACCGACGACTCCGGCGCGGACCTGGAGAAGCGGCTGCGCGGCCTGGGTTGGCAGCAGGACGCGTCGGGCGGTGCGGGCTTCGGCGACGTGCAGCCGCGCTACGTCTTCCAGGTGCCGCTGGTCCGGCGCAGCCTCGACGACGTGCATGCGGGGTTCAACCAGTTGTGGCGCCGCAACATCAAGAAGGCCGCGAAGGCCGGCGTCGACGTGGTCCAGGGCGGCTACGACGACCTGCCCGTGTTCCACGAGGTCTACAAGGTCACCGCCGTGCGCGATCACTTCACGCCGCGGCCGCTGGCCTACTTCCAGGGCATGTGGAAGGCGCTCAACGCCGAGGACCCCGAGCGCATGCGGCTCTACCTCGCCAAGCACGAGGGCGAGGTGCTCGCCTCCACCACGATGGTCACCGTCGGCGATCACGTCTGGTACTCGTACGGCGCTTCCGCGAACCACAAGCGCGAGGTCCGTCCCTCGAACGCGATCCAGTGGCGCATGCTGCGCGACGCGTACGCGCTCGGTGCCTCGCGCTACGACCTGCGCGGCATCAGCGACACCCTCGACGAGAACGACCACCTCTTCGGTCTCATCCAGTTCAAGCTCGGCACCGGTGGCGAGGCCGTCGAGTATCTCGGCGAGTGGGACTTCCCGCTCAACAAGATGCTGCACAAGGCTCTCGACATGTACATGTCCCGCCGCTGACGCCCCGCCGACGGCGCTCGCGTCGTCGGCGCTCGCGTCGTCGGCGCTCGATCGCCCACATCACGACCGCGGTGCCCCCACGCCGCGGGTTTCGCCTCCGCCCCGCGTTCTCCGAGGGACACGTCCCGCTCACGGAAGGCCCCGAAGCGCCCATGTCGCTCACGCTCTACGTCGACGCCGCCCGCTGGCGCAAGCACCAGGACGAGGTACGCGACACGTTCCCCGGTCTCGTGCCGGTGATGAAGGGCAACGGGTACGGATTCACCAACCCGAGACTGGCCGAGGAGGCCACTCGGATGGGCGTGGACACCGTGGCCGTGGGCACGACGTACGAGGCCGCCGTGGTCAAGGACCACTTCGACGGCAAGGTCATGGTGCTCACGCCCTACCTGCGGGGCGAGGAGGCGGTGCCGCTGCCGGATCGCACCATCCGCACGGTCTCCTCGGTCCAGGCCGCGAGCGACCTGATGGACTGCCGGGTCGTCGTCGCGTGCATGACCACCATGAAGCGCGACGGGGTCACCGAGGAGGAACTCGTCAAGCTTCGCACCGGGATGGACAACGTCCGCCTGGAGGGCTTCTCGCTGCACCTGCCGTTGGACCACCCGGACGGCTACGACCCGGTCGCCGAGGTCGAGGCGTGGGTCCAGCGGCTGCGCGCCGCGCGGTTGCCGGTGCGCTCGATGTACGTCAGCCACCTCACCGCGTCCGAACTGCACGTGCTGCGCGAGCGGCACCCCGACGTGGAGTTTCGGCCGCGGATCGGCACCGATCTGTGGCTGGGCGACCACGACGCGCTCACCAGCCGCGGCACCGTGCTCGACGTCGTGCGCATCGCGCGCGGCGAGCGGTTCGGCTACCGCCAGCGCAAGGCGCCGAGCGAGGGCCACCTGATCGTGGTCAGCGGCGGCACCGCGCAGGGCGTGGGCCTGGAGGCCCCCAAGACGGTGCGCGGCGTCATGCCCCGCGCCAAGGGCGTCGCCCGCGCGGGACTGGCGACCGTCAACCGCTCGCTGTCCCCGTTCACGTGGGCCGGCAAGCAGCGCTGGTTCGCCGAGCCGCCGCACATGCAGGTCAGCCTGCTGTTCCTGGCGAACGACGTGGCCCCGCCGAAGCCGGGCGACGAACTGGAGGCCGCGTTGCGGCACACCACCACGCACTTCGACCGGATCGCCATCCGCTGACGATCGGGCCCTACCGATCGATCATCGACCGGGCGCGAGGACGAACACGTCCGGCGCCCGGTCGAGCACGCCACCCGACGGGTCGTCACTGCCGTCCGCCCGAACCGGGTCGCGCTCGGGCATCAGGATGTCGCGCACCACCACGAAGCAGATGTACGCGGTGCCGAGCAGGTGCAGCAGGATCGTCACGTGGTACGCGTTCTGCGACAGGCCCTTGCCGGAGAACGAGGCGATGTACATCCACACGCCGAAGAAGTACGTCACCTCGCACGCCTGCCAGATCAGGAAGTCGCGCCAGCGCGGCCGGGCCAGCACCACGAGCGGGATCATCCACAGCACGTACTGCGGCGAGTAGACCTTGTTGGTGAGGATGAACGCCGCCACGACGAGGAACGCGAGTTGCGCGAATCGCGGCCTGCGCGGCGCGAACATCGCCAGGGCGGCGATCCCCAGACAGCACAACACCAGGCTGATGCCGACCAGTTCGTTCAGGTACTCCAACGGTTGACCGTCACCGCGTTGCTGCAGGATCAGCCAGATCGAGCCGTAGTCGGCCGGGCGTTCCTGGCTGAACGTGTAGAACAGCTTCCAGCCCTCGCGAATGTGCAGGCCACCGCCGCCGAAGTCGAGCGCGACGGGCAGGTTCACCACCAACCACGTGATCAGCGCGGCGGCCGCGGTCTTGGCGAACGCGGTCAGCCGCCCCGAGCGCAGACACAACAGGAACAGCGGCGCCAGCAACAGCGCCGGATACAACTTCGCCGCAGTGGCCAGCCCGATCAGCACACCGGCCGCGACCACGTTGCGCCGCGCCCACGTCCACATCCCCGCCGCGGTCAGCGCGACCGCGACCAGGTCCCAGTTGATGATCCCGTTGAGCGCCAACGCCGGTGCGCACGCCACCATCGCGGCGTCCCACGGCCGTCGCCCCGACGTCCCCTTGACCGCGAGCACGGTGACCACCGCGCACGCCATCATGATGAAGAAGTTGACCATGACGAACCACAGCTGTTCGTCCTGCATGTCGCCGTCGAAGATCTTCGCGAACCCCTGCGCGACGGTGGCCGCGAACGACATCACGCCGCCCGTGACCACCGGGTACTCCAGGAACTTCATGTCCTTGTCGCCGGTCTCGTCGAAGTACGGGATCTTCCCGTCCGCGAGACCGCGATTGATGTACAGGTGCGGCATGTCGCTGTAGCACGCGTGCGAGTACTGCGTACTGCCCGAGAACCAACCACCGTCGTAGCAGGGCTTCTTCTGCACCAGCCCGAGCGCGAAGCACACGACCGCGAGCAGGATCAGCACCCGCACGGGAGTCCACCAGCCGAGCCCGTCGAAGCGGATCCGGCGCCCGGCCGGCCCGCCGACGAGTTCACTGCCCGCCCGAATCACCGGGTCGTCGTGCGTGGGCAGGACGGGGTCGGTCGATGTCGGCGTCATGCCGGCCATCCTCTCGCGATCCACGAGGCTGCCCTCGCCGGTCGGATACAACGCGTGCCCCACCGCCGAAGCGATGGGGCACGCGTAAGGGTAGAGGGTGTCAACGGCCCCGTCCGCCGGAGATCAACCCGCCGGAACCACGACCGCCGCGGGTGGTGCCCGCTTCCGTCGTCGCCGGATGCGTCACGGGCGCGGTCGGTGAGGTCGGCGGCTTGGTGGTGACCGGCGGATCCGTCGTCGGCGGCGGCGGCGTGTTGCCGGTGCTGCCCGTTGTCGTCGTCGTCACCGGCGGCGGAGCCGGTGTGTTCGACACCGGCGGCGCCGTGGTCGCCGGCGCCGAGGTCGTCGCCTTGGTCGTCGAAGGCGGCGCGGTCGTCGGCGGCAGGTTCTTGTCGTCCTGCTTGTCGTACGTCTCACCGGGGGCGGAGAAGTCCTGGACGGGCATGCCCTCCAGGGCCTTCTTCATGTACGCCGTCCACACGAGCGTCGGCACGTCACCACCGTGCACCGAGTCGCGACCGCCCAGGCCCTTGAGCGACAGGCGCTTGTGGCTGGTCGGATCCTCACGGAACAGGGCCACCGAGGTCGCCAGATTGGGCGTGTAGCCCACGAACCACGCCGAGTTGTTCTCGTCGGTGGTACCGGTCTTGCCCGCCACCGGACGGTTCAACTCCTTCGCGCCCCGGCCCGTACCGTCCTTCGCCTCGACCACCTGCCTCATCACCTGGTTGACGGTGTCCGCGACGTTCTTGTCGAAGACCTGGGTGGTCTCGTGCTTGGGCAACGGGACCTTGCCGCCGTTGTGGGTGATGTCCTTCACGTAATACGGCTCGGCGTGCAAACCGCGGGCGGCGAACGTCGCGTAGGCCTCGGCCATGTCCAGCGCGCTGGGCGGCGCCACACCGAGCGCGATCGTCGGCGTGTCGTGCAAGTCGTCGAGGTCGGCGGGCAACCCGGCGTCGATCAGGGCCTTCTTGACCTTCTCCGGTCCGACGTTGGCGGCGAGTTGGACGAAGACCGTGTTGACCGACTTCTCCATCGCTCTGGTGATGGTGATCCGGCCGTACGGGGTATCGCCCTCGTTCCCCGGCTTGTAGTCCTTGCCGGTCTTCTCGTCCTTGAAGTTCTGTCCGTTCGGCAACTTGATCGCGATATCACTGTCACCGTTGTAGATGCTGTCCGGACCGATCGGCTTGCCGTCGAGCCCACCGTCGCGCAGTGCCGCCGCGAGGACGAACAGCTTGAACGTCGAGCCCGCCTGGATGTCGCGTCTGACCGCGTCGTTGTATTCCTGTTGGACGAAGTCCGGGCCGCCGTACAACGCGACCACCGCCCCGTCTCCGGGGACGACCGAGGCCAACCCGGTGCGCACGTATCGGTCCGCATCGTTCTTGTCCTGCTTGAGCTCCGAGGTCAGCTTGTCCTTGACCGCGTTGACCGCCGCGTCCTGCTTGGTCTTGTCGAACGTGGTGACGATCTTGAACCCACCGCGCGCGAGATCGGCCTCGGGGATGACGTTGTTGCGCTTGAGGTACTGGTCGGTCACCTTCATCAGGTAGCCGGCCTGCCCGGCCTTGCCCGCGGCGGGCTTTTGCTTGATCGGCATCGGGAACTGGAGGGTGTCGCGCTCGGCCTTGCTCAGCCAGCCCTCCTTGACCATGCCGTTGAGGGCGTACGACCAGCGACCCTTGACCTTCTCGGTCTGGCTGGGGAACTCGATCACGTCGTAGATGCTCGGCGCGTTCAACAGCGTCGCGAGATACGCGCCCTCGGCGACGTTGAGGTCACCGACGTTCTTGCCGTAGTACGCCTGCGCCGCGGCCTGGATCCCGTAGGCGCTGCGCCCGTAGAACGCGGTGTTGAGATAGCCGACGAGGATGTCGTCCTTGCGCATCTGCCGGTCGACCTTCAGCGCGATGAAGATCTCGCTGAACTTGCGCTTGAAGGACCGCTCCTGCGTCAGGTACGTGTTCTTGACGTACTGCTGGGTGATCGTCGAACCACCCTGCGTGTCACCGCCCTTGACCATCGTGACGCCGGCCCGCACCAGGCCCTTGGGCGAGACGCCCGAGTCGCTGTAGAACGACCGGTTCTCGGCGGCGATCACAGCCTGCTGCACAGGCTTGGGAATCTGGTCCAACGTCACGTTCTGCCGGTTGTACTCCCCGGTGCGACCGATCTCGGTCGTGCCGTCCGAGTAGTAGTAGATGTTCGACTGATACGTGGTGTTCGCGTTCGGGTCCGGTACGTCGACCAACGCGTAGGCCAGGGCCGCGAGGCCCAGGATCGACGCGAAGAAGAACAGGATCATCGCCAGGATCTGCTTGATGGACGGCAGCCAGCGGCGGACGCCGCGCTTGCCGAACCGCGGATAGTCGATGAACCGCTTCTTCTTGCCCGGGCGCTCCGGCCCGTCCGCGCCGCGGCCCCGGGAACGTCCACCGGAGGCGTTGCCGTTGGCGGCACGGCGGCCCCCGCGGGACGCGGCTCGGGACTCCACCCGGGAAAGCGGGCGCTCCTCGTCATCCCCTCCGGGCCCTGCGGGCAGGGGCGAGCCGCCGGGTGGCGTCCCGCCCCCGGCCCCGCCCGCGCCCCCGGAATGCGAGTCACCGCGCCCCTCGGGACGCGGTTGCGGTGATCTACGGCGATGTTCACTCATGCGTTCGCTACTCCTCGGCCGTACGACGCGGAGGTCGGACGCACGGGTCGTGGCTCTCCGTTCCCCAGGACGCATACGTATAGGGAGCGGTTCCGCAGGAAGCGGGGCTTGAGGCAGCACACGGCGGAACAGACTACGCGGATCCGCATTCGCGACCTCACTGTGACCTGCCTGTGACCCGAGTCACCGGGCAGCGCCTTGCATCGACACGGCAAGGAGACCTATCGTCTCGATGTATCGGTTCGATACATCGACCCGATACATACAAGCCAGGGACGCTGGAGCCCCGGCCGGACGCAAGGCCGTTCGCGACCGTATCCCACGGTTTCCGACCGGTCCACGACGGCCCGGTGCAGGCGATCGAGTCCGCGATCGGACGGAGGAGAGCGATGAGCAGGCGCGGTGGCGTCCTCGAATTCGCGATCCTCGGCCTGTTGCACGACTCCCCCATGCACGGCTACGAGTTGCGCAAGCGGCTCAACACCGTGCTCGGCTCGTTCCGTGCCATCGCCTACGGCACTCTCTACCCGTGCCTCAAATCCCTGCTGGAGCGGGGCTGGCTCGCGGAAGAGGTGCCCCCGGCACCGGCACTCGCCGGCAGCAAGCGATCACGCATCGTGTATCAGCTGACGGCACAGGGCAAGGAGCACTTCCAAGAACTGCTGTCCGAGTCCGGGCCCTCGGCCTGGGAGGACGAGAACTTCGGCGTGCACTTCGCCTTCTTCGGTCGAACCGACCACGAGGTGCGCATGCGTATCCTCGAAGGTCGGCGCAGCCGGCTCGAGGAACGCCTCGACCGGGTGCGCGGGTCGCTGACCCGGACACGGGAGAAGCTCGACGGTTACACCCTCGAGTTGCAGCGACACGGCTTGGAGTCGGTCGAGCGCGAGGTGCGCTGGCTGAACGAGCTCATCACCGCCGAACGGCACGCCGGAGCGAATCCGGAAGCCGTCGGCGCCGAAATCCCGGTCGATCCCGCCACGGGCGGCCTCGATTTTCGGACCCCCACCCAGGACGTGGCCTCGGACCCGTCCGCATCCAACAACTGAGGTCGTCGGTTCATGACGGCCTCGTCGAGATCACAGGGAGCAACCGGAATGGGTTCGGTTCGCGTAGCCATCGTCGGTGTGGGCAACTGCGCCGCTTCGCTGGTGCAGGGCGTCGAGTACTACAAGGACGCCGACCCGAACAGCCGCGTCCCCGGCCTGATGCACGTGCAGTTCGGCGAGTATCACGTTCGTGACGTCGAGTTCGTGGCTGCCTTCGATGTGGACGCCAAGAAGGTCGGTTTCGACCTCTCGGACGCCATCGGTGCCAGTGAGAACAACACGATCAAGATCTGCGACGTGCCGCCGTCGGGTGTCACGGTCCAGCGCGGTCACACCCTGGACGGTCTCGGCAAGTACTACCGCGAGACCATCGAGGAGTCGACCGAGTCCCCCGTCGACGTCGTGAAGGTCCTCAAGGACCAGGCCGTCGACGTCCTCGTCTGCTACCTCCCGGTGGGCTCCGAGGACGCGGCGAAGTTCTACGCCCAGTGCGCCATCGACGCCAAGGTCGCGTTCGTCAACGCTCTTCCGGTCTTCATCGCCGGTACCAAGGAGTGGGCGGACAAGTTCACCGAGGCGGGCGTGCCGATCGTCGGCGACGACATCAAGTCGCAGGTCGGCGCCACCATCACGCACCGCGTGATGGCGAAGCTCTTCGAAGACCGCGGTGTGCTCCTGGAGCGCACCATGCAGCTGAACGTCGGCGGCAACATGGACTTCAAGAACATGCTCGAGCGCGAGCGCCTGGAGTCGAAGAAGATCTCCAAGACGCAGTCCGTCACCTCGCAGGTCGACCGTGACCTCGGCGCGGACAACGTGCACATCGGTCCGTCGGACTTCGTCGCCTGGCTCGACGACCGCAAGTGGGCCTACGTGCGCCTGGAGGGTCGCGCCTTCGGTGACGTCCCGCTGAACCTGGAGTACAAGCTCGAGGTCTGGGACTCGCCGAACTCGGCCGGTGTCATCATCGACGCCGTGCGTGCCGCGAAGATCGCCAAGGACCGCGGCATCGGTGGCCCGATCCTGTCGGCGTCCTCGTACTTCATGAAGTCGCCGCCGGTGCAGTACTTCGACGACGAGGCGCGCAACTCGGTCGAGGCCTTCATCAAGGGCGAGATCGACAGCTGATCGACGCAACGTAGTCGTGGTCACGCGGGTCGGTGGCCAGGCTCGATCGAATGTCCGGCTCCCTTTCGGGGGCCGGACGTTCGGCGTTTCGGGGCTGTGCGTTTCGGGGCCGGGATCGGGCGTACGCGGGCTCGGTTTCCGGTGCCCGGCGCAGGGCCGGCTACGGTTGGCGGCGTGGCCCTCATCCGTGATCTGCGCTCGCTGCTCAAGCTGCGCGACTTCCGCCGGTTGTTCGCCACCCGACTGACCTCGCAGTTGTCCGACGGGGCCTTTCAGGTCGCCATCGCCGGGCAGGCGTTCTTCTCACCGGAGAAGCAGACCTCCGCGCCCTCGATCGCGGCCGCGTTCGCGGTACTCCTGTTGCCCTACTCGCTGGTCGGCCCGTTCACGGGTGTGCTGCTCGACCGTTGGCGGCGGCGCCAGGTGCTCGTGCGGTGCAATCTCCTGCGGGCCGTGCTCGTGGCGATCACCGCGGGGCTCGTACTGGTCGGGGTGCCCGACGCGGTGTTCTACGGCGCGGCGCTCGTGGTGCTGTCGGTGAACCGGTTCGTCCTCGCCGGGCTGTCCGCGTCGTTGCCGCGCGTGGTACCCGTGGACCGCCTGGTCACGGCGAACTCGGTGTCGCCCACCGCGGGCACCGTCGCGGCGGCCGTGGGCGGCGGGGCGGCGGTGCTCGTGCAGGCGCTCGTGGCCGAGGGCTCGGGCGCGACCGCGGCGGTGATCCTGGTGTCGGGGCTGTTGTACCTGTTCTCCGCGTCGGTCGCGGCGACCATGCCGGTGGACCTGCTCGGGCCCGATCCGGACCGGATCCTGCCCGGCGTGGGGGAGGCCCTGCGCTCGGTGGCCCGCGGGCTGCGCGAAGGAGCCGCGCACGTGTGGAAGCGGCGCGCGCCGGCGCACGCGTTGGCCGCGATCACCGCGATGCGGTTTTGCTACGGCGTGCTGACCGTCATGACGGTGTTGCTGTGCCGCAACACCTTCAACGATCCCTCGGACACCAGCGGCGGCCTGGCGAGCTTCGGGATCACGGTGAGCGTGTCCGCGCTCGGCTTCTTCGTCGCGGCGGTGGCCACTCCCGCGGTCACCGCGCGGATCGGCGTGGCGGCCTGGATCGGCACGTGCGCGTTCGCGGGCGCGGTGTGTCAGGCGGCGCTCGGGTTGCCGTTCGAGTTCGCCCCGATGGTGGTCGGCGCGTTCCTGCTCGGGGTGACGTCGCAGGGCGCCAAGATCGGGGTGGACACGGTCGTGCAGACCACGGTGGACGACGCGTATCGAGGGCGGGTCTTCTCCGTGTACGACGTCCTGTTCAACGTCGCGTTCGTGGGCGCGGCCGCCGTCGCGGCGCTCGGCCTGCCCGACGACGGGCGCTCGCCGGCGGTCCTGCTGGTGGTCGCGGCGGTGTACGCGCTCACCGGCGTCCTGTACACACTGGCGTCGCGTCGCCACCCTCCGGTGCCCATTTCCCCGGTGTCGACGGATGCCACACGGTCGTAAAGCCCTTTTCGCTGCGATATCCACTCCTTTCGCCGGCCCCTTCAGGCAATTAAATTACCTGCGGGTAGTGCAATGACAAGGCAGAGGTTCTAATCTGCACATCCAGCGATTTTCGGCACCTCTGGAGCCACTCCGTGTCCAACGACGCCGGTTCGGATGAAAACAATCCATCGCCGTACATACCGGCATGGTCCGAGAACACCCCGCCGCACGGGTATCCCGTACTGCCGGAATCGGCGCCGCCCCGAGCGCCCGTCGTACCCGCGCCGCGACGGATCGAGGGCCGCGCCGCGGCTCGCCGCGCGGCGGCGGCGGTCGAGCCCAAGCCGCGCGGGCGCGGTCTGTTGGTCGTGGTGCTCGCGGTACTGCTGCTCGGCGGCATCGCCGGTGGTGCGTGGTGGTACCTGCGCGAGGACGAAAGCCTGGCCGTCCACGAGGGCGACTGCCTGGGCAACAGCACCGACTTCGACCAGGACCCGGTCCCGTGCGAGGACGCCGACGCCCGGTTCGTCGTGCTCGAACTCGTCCGAGGGACGTCGTTCACCGGCGTGTGCGACTCCGTCCCGGGCAGCACGATCGCGCTGGCGTCGGATCCCGACGAGCGCGCCGTTTTGTGTCTGGCCGCCCGGAAGTAAGGCTTCCGAAAACGAAACGGATACTTTTGCCCGTTATTCCGCTCACATCCGGTCAGGATAAGGGGATTCCCCGCTGCGCAATGTCCGGCTCGGCCTTTAGTGTTCGGGACTGTCTCACCAATCCCCTGCAACGGAGATCGTCCCCATGTCCAGTCCCTTCCCGCCCGGTCCCAACGGCCCGCAGCAGCCCAACCAGGGCTGGAACCAGCAGCCTCAGGGTCAGCCGCAGCAGCCGCAGCAGCCGGGCTGGGGTCAGCAGCCGCCCCCGCAGGGTCAGCAGCCGGGCGGTTACCCACCCCCCGGCGGCGGCTTCCCGCCCCCTGCCGGTGGTGGCGGCTTCCCGCCGGCCGGTGGCCAACCGGGTTTCTACGGTGGCCCGCCGCCGCCCCCGCCGCGCAGCAACAAGGTCAAGAAGATCGTGCTGCCGATCGTCGGTGTCGTGGTCTTGGCCGGCATCGGCCTGGGCGTGAAGGCATTCACGTCCAAGGACGCGGTCGACAAGGCCAAGGTCGGCGACTGCGTCACCGCAGGCAGCGACAAGAAGACCGGCCCGAAGCTCACCAAATGCTCGGACTCCGACGCCGCGTTCAAGGTCGTCGCCAAGTTCACGGACAGCTCGGACCTGGAGAAGTGCAACACCCCCGACGTCATACGCAAGGGTTCCATCCTCGGTTTCTACCGCACGGGTTCGGACAAGGGTCTGCTGTGCGTCACGGTCACCGAGCACACGACCCCCGCCTCCTTCAAGGGGATCTCCGGCGCCAGCTCGTTCACCCCTGAGATGATCGCCATCTATCAAAAGGCTGTCGCCGACGGCGACGTCACCGAGGAAGAACTCAAGAAGCTGGCAGGCGAGTAGCAAGTAGTCGGGTGACCCACCACCCCTCGATCCAGGCACACGGACGAAAGCGTGAGGCCCGCCGGTAGTCCCACCCGGCGGGCCTCACGCTTGCCGCGTCCGCTCACGCCCCCGCGTTCGCCGCCCACCACTCGCGCAACGCCGCGACCGCCGCGTCGTGCTCCATCGGTCCGTGTTCGAGCCGTATCTCCAGCATGTGCCGATACGCCTTGCCCACCAGCGGGCCGGGCGGGACGTCGAGCAGTGTCATGATCTCGTTGCCGTCCAGATCGGGGCGGATCGAGTCCAACTCCTCCTGGCCCTGCAACTGGGCGATCCGCTCCTCCAGGCCGTCGTAGGCCCGAGCGAGCGTAGTCGCCTTGCGCTTGTTGCGCGTCGTGCAGTCGGAGCGGGTCAGCTTGTGCAGCCGATCAAGCAGCGGGCCCGCGTCGCGCACGTAGCGGCGCACCGCCGAGTCGGTCCACTCGCCCGTGCCGTAGCCGTGAAAGCGCAGGTGCAGCTCGACCAGGCGCGTGACGTCGTCGATGACGTCCTTGGGATACTTCAGTGCCTTGAGTCGCTTGCGCGTCATGTGCGCGCCGACCATCTCGTGGTGATGGAAAGAGACCCGCCCGTCGGCCTCGAAGCGCCGCGTCCGAGGCTTGCCGATGTCGTGCAGGAGCGCCGCCAGACGCAGCACCAGGTCGGGCTCGCCCGGTGCCTCCAGGGCCATCGCCTGTTCGAGCACGATCAGCGTGTGCTCGTACACGTCCTTGTGCCGGTGGTGCTCGTCCACCTCCAGGCGCAGCGTCGGCAGCTCGGGCAGCACCCGCTCGGCGAGGCCCGTCTCGACGAGCAGTTCCAGGCCCTTGCGCGGGTGGTCCGACCCGACGAGCTTGTTCAACTCGTCGCGCACCCGCTCAGCGGAGACGATCTCGATCCGCTCGGCCATGTCCTTCATCGCCGCGACGACCTCGGGCTCGACCTCGAAGTCGAGCTGCGCGGCGAACCGCGCCGCCCGCATCATCCGCAACGGGTCGTCGCCGAACGACGCCTGCGGCGTGCCCGGGGTACGCAGCACGTGCGCCGCGAGGTCCTCCAGGCCGCCGTGCGGGTCGACGAAGGTGATCCCGGGCAGCGCGACCGCCATCGCGTTGACGGTGAAGTCGCGACGGACCAGGTCGTCCTCGATCGAGTCGCCGTAGGAGACCTCCGGCTTGCGCGACGTGCGGTCGTAGGCCTCGGAGCGGTAGGTGGTGATCTCGATCTGGTAGTCGGGAGAGTCCGCGACCTGCTTGCGGCATCCGACCGTGCCGAACGCGATGCCCACGTCCCACACCGCGTCGGCCCACGGGCGCACGATCGCGAGGACCTGTTCCGGGCGGGCGTCGGTGGTGAAGTCGAGGTCGTTGCCGAGCCGCCCGAGCAGGGCGTCGCGCACCGAGCCGCCGACCAGCGCGAGGGCGTGACCGGCCGCCTCGAAGCGGCGGGCGAGGTCGTCGGCCACGGGCGCGACGCGCAGGAGTTCGTCGACGGCGCGGCGTTGTACGGCGCTGAGTTCGCCGAGGATCGGCGGATCGTCCGGGTGGGGTGTGTTCTTCGCGTTCGGCACGGGAGACAAGGTTACGGGTCGATGCCGTACGACTCGCGCGGATTATCTTTCCGCGGTCGGCGCGATGGAGTGATCATGGCGTTCTGGCGTGGCGCATGTCGCACTAAGCTTGGCGGATGCCTTCCGAGACCACGCCGCCGCGCCGTCGGTTGCAAGTGGCCGAGGAGACTTCGGCGGGTGGTCTGGTCGTCGATCGGCTCACGCTGCGCGCCGCGTTGATCGCCCGCCGGGATCGACGCGGACGGCTGCTGTGGTCGCTGCCCAAGGGGCACATCGAGGACGGCGAGGGCCCGGTCGAGGCGGCGCTGCGCGAGGTCGAGGAGGAGACCGGAATCGTGGGTCGGATCCTGGCTCCGCTGGGCGTGATCGACTACTGGTTCACCGCGCCGGATCGGCGTGTGCACAAAACCGTTCACCACTACCTCATGGAAGCGGCGGGCGGAGATCTGTCGGACGACGACATCGAGGTCGAAGCGGTGGCTTGGGTTCCGCTCGGGGCGCTTTCCGCGCGGCTCGCGTATCCCGACGAGCGGCGGTTGGTGACGCTCGCCCCGGAGTTGTGGGCGGACAGCGCGTGAGCGGTGGCCGGCCCGATGTCGGGCAAGGAGTCGTCGTGGTCCGCGGCCGTGCGCTTGTGGTGATCCTGCTCCTGACCGCGAGCCTGTTCGCGCTGTCGCCGTGGCTGCCCGCGCCGCCCGCGTCGGCCGCCGAGGGGTCGGACGTACAGGTGATCGTCGACGACGTGAGTCCCGCTGTCGCGAGGCCGGCCGGCCAGGACGTCAAGCTCACAGGTTCCGTCCTCAACAAGAGCGCCAAGGCGATCGACCAGGCCGACGTCTCGGTGCGGCTGCGCGATCAGCCGATGATCTTCCGCGACAGCCTGAGCAGCCAGGACGAGAACGCGTCGACCGGCCAGCCTCAGGGGACGGCCGTCACCGTGCGCAACCTGGCCCCGGGCGCGACCGCGCCGTGGTCCATAACGATCAAGGCCAAGCAGCCCGCCTTCAACCCCAACAAGGCCGGCGTGTACGCGCTCGCGGTCGAGGCCAGGAGCGGCACCAGGTCGCTCGGGGTGACCCGCACCTTCCTGCCCTGGGTACCCACCCTCGCCAAGGTCAAGGACGATCTTTCCCCGCTTCAGGTCGCCACGGTCCTGCCGCTGGTGGACCGCCCGCATCGCGACGGTACGACCATCGGCGACAACTCGCAGACCCCGGTGTTCCGAGACGACGATCTGGCCCGGTCGTTGGCTCCGGGCGGGCGACTGTACGACCTCGTGAACGCGACCGAGGGCTTCAAGGCCGACTGGGCGATCGACCCCGAACTGATCGACGCCGCCCGGGACATGGCCGGCGGTTACCGCGTCGCGCCGCCCGGCAGCCTCGATCCGGACGTGCCGAAGAAGAAGCGCGACACCAAGGACGCCAAGCCGGAGGACACCGCCAAGGCGACTCCCAACGAGATCGGGAACACGCTGCCCGGTGGCGGCGGCGCCACCGCCGCGGCCTGGCTGGACCGGCTCAAGACCCTGCTCGGCGCCCAGCCGGTGATCGGCCTGCCCTACGGCGACACCGACCTCGCACTCGTCGCGCACGGGCTCGCCGGCTCCGGAAAAATCGACCTCCGCCCCGAACTGACCGAGGCGCGCCGCGAGTCGGCCGAGGTACTGCAACAGACGCTGCCCAACAGCCCCGTGCGCACGGACGTCGCGTGGCCCGCGGACGGCGCCCTCGACGAGGCGATCATCGCGCTCACCCAGGGCATGGGCACGAACACCGTGCTCACCTCCGGCCGGAGCCTGCCGCCGACCCGGCAGTTGAACCACACGCCGACCGCCAAAGCGACCCTTCCCGGCACCGACGGGCAGGGCACCGCGCTCGTCACCGACCCGACCATCGACGCGCTGATCCGAACCGACACCAGGGCGCCGGGGCAAAAGGCGCTGCTGACCCAGCGGCTGACGGCCGAACTGCTGACGATCTCGCTGGACAACCAGCGGCCCAACCGCGGCCTGGTGATCGCGCCGCCGCGCACGACGGACGCGTCGCTCGTCGACATCCTCAAGAAGGTGCTGAAGGACTCGAACGACTGGACCAACAGCGCGTCGTTGGCCGAGGTCGCCGGCGCGCCCGCCACGCCCACCGCGCGCAAGCTCGCCGAGTATCCCCACGAGGTGCGCGCGAGCGAGCCGTCCGGGCGGTTTTTGACGGACACCCGCAACCTGTCCGAATCGACGCACACGTTCGCCGCGATCCTGACCATTCCCGAGCGAGTGACCGGCCCGTTCGATCCCGCCGTGCTGCGCCTGCTGTCCACGCAGTGGCGCGGCGACCCGCAGGCCGCCGAGCGCTATCGACTCGGCGTCACCCGCAGTCTGCGCGAACTCCAGTCCCTGGTGTACGTGGTCCGCAAGACCGGGGTCACCCTGTCCGGCGACGCGGGCAACATCCCGATCACCGTGGTCAACGGCCTCCAGCAACCGATCAACATCACGATCGAGTTGACCTCACACCAGCCCAACCGGCTCAAGCTGGGCCAACCGATGGTCACGACCGTGCCGGCCGGCCGCACCCAGATGTTCAAGACCTCCGCGGAATCGGCCGCGAACGGCAAGGTCCTGGTGGACATCAAGCTGCTTGCCCCGGACGGTCGTCAGTTCAAGGCACCCGAGTCGTTCTTCGTCAACACGACCACGATCGACGGCCTCACCCGGTGGATCATCGGCGTGCTCGCCTTCCTGCTCGCGGTGTTCTCGGTGCGCGCGTTCCTGCGCAGGCGCCGCGAGGCCGCTCTTGCCGCGGACGGGGACGGCGAGGACGGTGAGGTCCGCGACGACGCGCCGTGGACCCCCGACGCGGACGACTCCACCGCAGATCCGCTGAAACCGTCGTCCACCCGGTCTCCGGAGCCACCCATGCCGACCCGCGCCGGCGGGAACGGACCGCCGGATCCGGCCGACCCGCGAGGACACACGCCATCGGGATCCACGACCGACCGCCCCGAATGAGAAAGTGGGCACCGGACACTCAACCTGACCGAGAAGACGAGGGCCCGCCCGCATGAGCGACCGGAGCGACGAACGTCAGCCGTACACCGGCGGCTCCGCCGAGCCCGACGACGGCGCGCACGACGATCCCTATCGGGGTCGTCCGCCCGCCGATCCGTATCTGCAGCAGTACGTCGATCCCTACGGACAGCCTGCCGACCCGTACGCGCAGCAACCGCCCGATCCGTACGCGCAGCAGCCCGCGGATCCGTACGCGCAGCCGGGCGACGGCTACCAGGACCCGAACGCCCAGCCGAACTACGGCGGCGAGCCGAGTTACGGTGAGCCCGCCCACCAGGATCAGGGCTATCAGGGCCAGGGTTATCAAAGCCAGGGCGGCTACGGCGCGGGCCCCGGGCAGGCGTATCCCGACCAGTACGGCGCGGGTGCCTACGACCCGTACGCGCAGCACCACCAGCCCGAGCAACCGGCCCATCAGGACCGGCAGCCACCCGGGCAGGACAGCGGCGCGGCGTGGTTTCGAGACGAGCTGCCGGCCGCCCAGGAGCCCTATGTCGGCGTGAACGAGATCTTCACGCCGGAGGAGCCGGGCTACACCGATCCGCCGCAGAACTACGGGGGCGGGGGCGGCGGATACGACTCGGACAACCGATACCCCCCGGCGCAACCGCCGCCGCCGGCGCAGAACTACGCGCAACAACAACCGCAGTACGCGCCTCCGCCGCCCCAACAGCAGCAGGCCCCCCAACAGACCCCCCAGCAGGCCCAGGGCGGCTGGGGCGACTACGAGCGCCCCGGCGGCTGGTTGATGGACCAGACGCTGACGGGCATCAACCTCGGCCTCGCCGGCGACATCGCGGGCATGCCCTCCTACACCGAGGCCTATCAGCGCTACGAAACCCAGCACCGGGCCGAGGCGGCCGCCGCGTCGATGTCCGCGAGCTCGGTCCTCGACGCCCCGCCGGTTCCGCTGAACCCCTCCACCTCTCCCGTCTATCGGATGCCCGGCTCCGGCGCCGAAGAGCGCATGGCCGGCATCCCGGTGGGCGGCGAGGGCAAGAAGGGCAGCAAGCTCGGCGGGATAATGCGATCGTCCGCCGTCATGGCCGCGGGCACGATCGTGTCCCGCGTGACGGGCTTCGCCCGTAACCTCGTCGCCGCCGCGGCCCTGGGCACGGCGGTCCTGGCGAACACGTACAACGTCGCCAACACGATGCCCACGCTGCTGTACATCCTGGTCGGCGGCGGCGCGCTGAACGCGGTCTTCGTGCCGCAACTCGTGCGCGCGATGCGCCAGGACGACGACGGTGGCGAGGCGTACGCGAACCGCCTGCTCACCCTGGTGATGACCGCGCTCTTCGGGCTGGTGGTGCTGGCCTGGTTCGGTGCGCCACTGCTGATTCGGGCCTTCGCCAACTCGCTCGCCAAGTACCACCAGGACTACGAACTCGCGATCACCTTCGCGCGCTACTGCCTGCCCATCATCTTCTTCATGGGCCTGCACGTGCTGTTCGGCCAGATCCTCAACGCGCGAGAACGCTACGGCCCGATGATGTGGACCCCGGTCCTCAACAACATCGTCATCATCGCGACGTTCGGGCTCTACATCTGGGTCGCCGGAACCCAGGAGAACATCGGGCAGACCTCGGACACCATCACCCCCGACGAGGTCCGGCTGCTCGGACTCGGCACGCTGTTGGGCATGGTCGTGCAGTCGATGGCGATGGTCCCGTATCTCAAGGCGGCCCGGTTCCGCTTCCGACCACGCTTCGACTTCCGCGGCTCCGGGATGGGCAAGGCGCTGGGGCTCGCGAAGTGGACGTTCCTGTTCGTGCTCGCGAACCAGGCCGGCTACCTCGTGGTGACCCAGCTCGCGACCGCGATCGACACCAACGCGCGCAACGAGAACATCCACTTCGGCGTGGGCTTCACCGCGTACAGCAGCGCGTTGCTGATCTGGCAGCTCCCGCAGGCGGTGATCACCGTGTCGGTGATGACCGCGATGCTGCCGAGGATGAGCCGCGCGGCGGTCGACGGCGACATGGCGAGCGTGCGCGGCGACATCTCGTCCGGGCTGCGATTGTCGGCGGTCGCGATGATCCCGTGTGCGGCGATCTTCGTGGCCCTGGGTCGCGACATCGGCGGCTTCATCTTCGCGCCGACGGGTGTGCAGAGCGCGCACTGGATCGGCTACATGCTGATGGCACTCGGTCTGGGGTTGATCCCGTACTCGGCGCAATATGTGCTGTTGCGAGGCTTCTATGTGTACGAGGACACCCGAACACCCTTCCTCAACACGGTGTGGATCGCGGGCGCCCAAGCGGCTTTCGCGGGGCTGGCGTTCGTCGCGCTGCCGACGAAGTGGGCCGGTGTCGGCATCGCGGGCGGATACAGCCTGGCCTACCTCGTGGGCGTCGTGCTGGCCGCACAGCGACTCAAGAAACGACTCGGGGACCTCGACGGCCGTCGGGTCACCCGGACGTACACCCGCCTGTTGATCGCGGCGGCCTTCGGTGGCACGGCGGCGTTCCTGGTGGCCCGGCTGTGCACGGGTCACTTCGGGGTGGGCATGGGCGGATCCGCCATCGCGGTGGGCGCGGGGATGGTGACGATGTTCGTCGTGTTCTTCATCGCGGCCAACCGCATGCGGGTCGAGGAGATGAGCGCGATGACGGGCATGATCAAGGGCCGACTCGGCCGCTGACGCCGCGACGCGCTCCGGGAAAGCGGCATCCGGAGCGCGTTTCGCCGGTGAATTCGGCAAGCGGGACCCTGTGGGATGTACCACCATGGGCGATGACGTGTGTGCCGCACGACGGATCAGGGGTAAAGCTCCCGATACGCCGGGGTCGGTCCTCACCTTGATCACCGCGAGGGCGCAACCCTCGACGGGGTTGGGGAGTCTCACGTTGTGTACAGGCCGTCCCTGGCCGACGGTCCGCAACGGCTCACCTCTACGATGAGCTTGCCGACGAGGAGGATGAGGCCGAGGTGACGGACCGAACCGCAGGATCCGTCGACTTGGCGACCGACGACCCGGATCCCGTATCGGGCAAGGCATCTGACGCAGTGTCGGATAATTCGGACGGCTCGGACGCCAAGGTCTCCGCGAGTACCACCACGGTCCTGCCCATCGGCAGCGAGCCCGAACCTCCCGAGAGCGCGACTTCCGAAATCGTCTCCCTCGACGCGGAATCCGACGCCGAGCCAGACGGTGACGGCGACGCCCCCGAGGCCGACAACGCACCGGTGGAGAACGCCCCCACCGAGGCGAAGTCCGTTGCCGGCAAAGGCGATACGGATGAGCCCGGCACCTCGAAGGCTGCCGCGGCGTCGTCGGACGCCGCACCGTCGGGCGCTCCGAAGGCCGACGCCCCGAAGAGCCCGGTCGACGAATCCGGCGAGGGCGACGCCGCCAAGCCCGAGATCCGACCGGCCGCGCCCGAAGCGGAACCGGAACCCACGCCTTTGCGGGTGAGCCGAGGCACCCGCCTGGCCGCCCGCTACCGCCTCGAACACCGCCTGTCGCAGAACGGCCGCAGCGAAACCTGGCGCGCCGTCGACGAGAAGCTCCGGCGCGCCGTGGGCGTGCACATCGTCCCCGCGGGCGGCGAGCACGGCCGAGCGGTCATCGCCGCGGCACGCGCCGCCGCGCTGATGGGCGACCCACGCTTCGTCCAGGTCCTGGACTGCGCCGAGCAGGACGGCCTGATCTACGTGGTGAAGGAGTGGCTGCCCGACGCCGACAACCTCACCAAGGTCTTCGAGAGCGCGCCGCTGCCCCGGCACGAGGTGTACGAACTCGCCGGTGCCGTCGCCCAGGCGATGTCGGTCGCGCACCGGGCCGGGCTGTCGCACCTGCGGCTGACACCCGAGAACGTGCTGCGCATGCACACCGGCCAGTACAAGATCGTCGGTCTGGCGGTCGAGGCCGCCCTCTACGGACACGACACGACCGACGCGGCCCGCGACGACGTGCAGGCGGTCGGCGCGCTGATGTACGCGGCGCTGACCCGGCGTTGGCCCACCGGCGCCGAATACGGCCTCCAGGCCGCGCCGTTCACGAGCGGCAGGCTGTGCGCGCCCGGCCAGATCCGGGCCGGCGTCGACGACGCGCTCGCCGCGCTGACGATGCGCGCGTTGGGCCACGAGGCCAAGCACGAACCGGCGTTCGGAACACCCGGTGAACTGTCGGCGGCCATCTCCGCGATGCCGGAGATCCTGCCGCCCGAACCCGACGAGATCGTCGGTGGCCCGGCGCCGGACTATCCCTCCTACACGCCCACGCCGACCCGGCCGATCTACTCGACCGGTGGCCACTCCGGCGGTACGCGCCCGCCGACCCGTCCGACGATCACGCCGCCGCCCCCGCTCGGCGGCCGGTTCGGCGCGACGGTCAAGGCCGTGGTCGCGGTGATCGTGGTCTTGGCGATCGTGCTGGTGACGTGGCAGATCGCGAGCCACGCGAGTGACCAGGGCGAGGAGAAGAAGGGTCCGCTGGAGTCGCAGTCGCATCCGACGTCGGGGCCGGCTGCCTCGGTCGCGCCGCCCGCACCGTTGCCGATCCGCGCCAAGGGAGCGAAGGAGATCGGCATCGGTCGCGAGCCGGTGAAGCCCGAGAAGGCGGGCGACACGATCGACGGCGATCCCGAGACGGTGTGGTCCACCGGAATGTTTCTGGACGGCCCGCCGATCGACTACGCGGGGCGCAAGGGCTACGGGATCGCGTACGACCTCGGCACCGAACAGGACGTGAAGACCGCGACGGTGGTCCTCGGCCACGATGGCAAGCGCACCACGATCGCACTCAAGGCCGCCCCACCGGGCACGACGTCGATGCCGAACAGCGAGAGCGCCTTCACCGTCGACATGGCCAAGGCGTCGACGGACGGCGCGACGCTCACGATCACTGCCGACAAGCCGGCCAAGGCCCGTTTCGTGCTCTTGGTGATGACCGAGAATCCGAAGGTGTCGCGGGGCAACTACAAGGGGTACGAGGTCCACACCTCGGGCTACCAGAACGCCTGGCGCGAGGTCGGTTTCGCCTCCGGATGATCGAGGCGAACCCCTCTCCACCCGGCACCGCCGCCATGCCAGGATGACCCGGAGCCCAACGGGAGGGGGAGCGTGGCGGTGAGCTCGGAGCAGGTCGGATCGGCCTATGCCGACGTGACCGACGCGGACCTGCTCGCCCGGCACGCCGGGGGCGACCCGAACGCGTTCGGCGAAGTCGTCCGCCGACACCGCGACCGGCTGTGGGCGGTGGCCCTGCGCACCCTGGGCGACCGCGAGGAAGCCGCTGACGCCCTCCAGGACGCCCTCGTATCCGCCTATCGAGCGGCAGGACGCTTCGAGGGCCGTTCGGCCGTCACGACGTGGCTGCACCGGATCGTGGTCAACGCGTGCCTGGACCGGGCCCGGCGCAAGGCCGCCCGGCCGGCCGTACCACTGCCCGAGGACCTCGACCAACGGCTGCCCGCGCCCGCCCAGGACGATCCCGCGATCCGCGGCGAGACCCGGGCGACCGTGCTGGCCGCGCTCGCGACGCTGTCGGCGGAGCAACGGGCCGCGCTCGTCCTGGTCGACATGGAGGGCTATCCCGTCGACGAGGCCGCGCGGATCCTGCAGGTCGCGTCCGGCACGATCAAGAGTCGATGCGCGCGCGGCCGGGCCAAGCTGCTGCCGCTCGTGCGCCATCTGCGCGAAGCGGGCGGACCCCGCGGGAACCCGCCGCCCGGACCATCCGTCCCATCGACGGACGAGCGCCCGATCGACGAGGGCCCGGCCCCCGAAGCCGGTGGCACGAACGTGGAGGGAGGTGGCACCCGATGAGCGAACACGGCGAACACATCGACGTCGACATACTGTCCGACCTCGTCGAGGGGCTGCTGCCCACCGAGCGCGAAGCCGACCTCACCCCACACCTCGCCGGGTGCGCCGAGTGCCGGGACACCCGGGACGCGCTCGCGGAGATCCGCGAACTGCTCGGCGCGCAGCCCGTCGAGCCGATGCCCGCCGACGTGGTCGCCCGAATCGACAGCGCCCTCGCCCTGGCCGCGCTCCCACCGCCCAGGCCCGCCGAGGCCCCGAGGCCGGCCGTGCCCGCCGCCCGCGACCCACGGCCCGCCCCGGT
>NZ_WWJX01000217.1 GCF_009865215.1 Streptomyces sp. SID3343
AGTGGTGCTTCGCGAGCCGGCTTCTAAAAAACAGTGGTGCTTCGCGAGCCGGCTTCTAGAAAATCAGAGCTCCAGTCGCCCCACCAGGTTGCGGGCCCGTTCCGCCAAATCGGGGCGGACGACGACGTCGTAGCGTGACGCGACGATCTGGCTCGTGGAGATGAAGTCGCGCCGTCCGCCCATCGCCCGGTAGCCCAACCACCCGAACAGCGCACCCGCCGCGATGCCCCAGATCAGGCCCCACAGCACGAGCCACAGCCAACTGTGCGCACGAACCGCGAAGATGCCCAGGAACAGGCCGATCATCAGGCCGAACCACGCCCCACTGGCCGCGCCGGACGCCGCCGCCTTGCCTGCGGTGAGCCGCCCGAGCACGTTCTCGACCATCCGCAGGTCGGCGCCGACGATCGCGGTGTTCTCGACCGGGAACTCGTTGTCGGAGAGGTAGTCGACGGCCCGCTGGGCACCGGCGTAGGCCGTGTAGGAGGCGATGACCTCACCGGTGTTGGCGGTGTCGGGGCCGGGCGCGCCCGCGCCGGGAGGGAGGTTCTGCGAACCGAACATGGTGGTGCCGCCTCACATCGATGCCGTCTGCTTGTTCGACGCGGAGCGTGTACCCGGGGCAAAGGTGACAACACGTGACCGATCGGATGATCAGCGGGCCGCCCGGGCCGCCAGCACCTCGCGCACGGCGTCGGCCACCGCGTCCGGTCGGTCGAGCATCACGAAGTGCGCGGAGTCGTCCAGTACGTCGCACCGCCCCTGCGGCGACAGGTTCGCGAGCGTGCGCAGCGCGCGCACCCATCGAGCCCGCGCGGCCAGGCTCTCGTAGCCGCCCGCGGCGGCCAGTACCCGCAACGGCACGTCGGGCAGCGGCGCGGCCCGGCGCAGGTCGGCCAGTTCGGCGGCGACGTCGAGGTAGGTGGTGTTCTCGGTCAGCGCGGCGGCGAAGAACCGGCCGGAGCCGAACGCGCCGCGCACCCAGCGGGCGTCGGCCACGTCGCGGTGCCGACGCGAGTGGGTGAACAGGACCGACCGGCGAACCCACGGACCCATCGGGCGGCTCAGGCCGCTCGCGCGAATCGCTCCCCCGCCGACCCTGGCCGCCCGTACCCGGGTCGGGCGGGCGGGGCGCGGGCGCGGCCTCTCCTCGTTGCTCGGGTCCACCAGGACCAGGCCCGCGACGCGTTCGGGGAACATTCGCGCGAAACCCTCGGCGTGGAACGCGCCGAGCGAGTGCGCGAGCACGACGTAGGGGCCGGGCAGCGCGAGGGCGTCGGCGAGGGCCGCGATCCGGTCGGCCTCGCGCGCGAGCGTGGGCGGGCGGCGATCGGGCTGTGAGTAGCCCAGGCCGGGGCGGTCGAAGCGAACCACCGTGCAGTCGGGGGCGAGCCGGGTCGTGACGAGGTCCCAGTCGAACCACGCGCCGCCGAGTCCGCTCGTGCAGATCACGACGGGTCCGCTGCCCTCGGTGACCACGTGCAGGGCGGTTCCGTCGACGCGGACGAATTCTCCGGGAGGTACGGGTGCGGAGCGTGCTGCGGCCAAGGTGGGCTCCCCGTCGATGGCGGTTGCGCGTGCCGCCATCATGGGTCGCCCGGGCGCTCACGGACCGCACCGACGCGGCCGCGACGGGCGACGGGGCGGATACCGGACCCGGTTGGCCGCGTCGCGGACGCGGGCGAACCGACGCACCCCGTCGCCGGCGAACCGAGGACGGGGTGCGGGTGCGGGTGCGGGTCGCGGTATGGGTGCGCGGGGGTCCGATCGGGTCAGCCCTTGAGCTTGTAGTCCTCGATCAGTCGGCGGCCGATGATCATCTTCTGGATCTCGGCGGTGCCCTCGCCGATCAACAGCATGGGGGCCTCGCGGTACAGGCGTTCGATCTCGAACTCCTTCGAGAAGCCGTAGCCGCCGTGGATGCGGAACGAGTCCTCGACGACCTCCTTGCAGTACTCCGAGGCCAGGTACTTGGCCATCCCCGCCTCGACGTCGTTGCGCTCGCCCGCGTCCTTCTTGCGCGCCGCCATGATCATCATCTGGTGCGCGGCCTCGACCTTGGTGGCCATCTCGGCGAGCTTGAACTGGATCGCCTGATGCCCGGTCAGCGGCTTGCCGAAGGTCTCGCGCTGCTGCGCGTAGCGGATGCCCAGCTCGAACGCGCGCTGCGCGACCCCGCAGCCGCGCGCGGCCACGTTGACCCGGCCGACCTCGACGCCGTCCATCATCTGGTAGAAGCCCTTGCCGGGCACCCCGCCCAGGATCCGATCGGCCGGCACCCGACAGCCGTCGAACACCATCTCGGTGGTGTCGACGCCCTTGTAGCCCATCTTCTCGATCTTGCCGGGGATGGTCAGGCCCGGGCGCGTCTCGCCGAAGCCGGACTCCTTGTCGATCAGGAACGTGGTCATGTTCCGGTAGACCGACTCCTCGCCCAGCTCGGTCTTGGTGAGCACCGCGACCAGGTTGGCGCTGCCGCCGTTGGTGAGCCACATCTTCTGGCCGTTGAGGACGTAGAACTCGCCGTCGGGCACGGCCTTGGTCTTGATCGCCGAGACGTCGGATCCGCAGTGCGGTTCCGACATCGAGAACGCGCCGCGGATCTCGCCTTCGGCCATCTTCGGCAGGTAGTACGCCTTCTGCTCGTCCGTACCGTGCTGCTTGATCATGTACGCGACGATGAAGTGCGTGTTGATGATCCCCGACACGCTCATCCAGCCGCGCGCGATCTCCTCGACCACGAGCGCGTAGGTCAGCAGCGACTCGCCGAGGCCGCCGTACTCCTCGGGGATCATCAGGCCGAACAGGCCCATGGCCTTCATGCCCTCGACGATCTCCGCCGGGTACTCGTCCTTGTGCTCCAGCTCGGTCGCGACCGGGATGATCTCCTTGTCCACGAACGTGCGGACCGTGGCGAGGATCTCCCGCTGGACGTCGGTGAGTCCATCGGTCTGTGCGAGGCGGCCCATGGGCGGGCGCTCCTTCCGTCTGCGCATGTCCGGGCCCGCTGCTCGAAGGTCCCGGCCACGCTTCTGGTTGAGAGAGTTACCGGGGAGTATCCACGAGCGCGGCGGGTCGCGACAGAGGGGGTCCGTAACGCGGACCGGGTGATATCTGCCGCTCTGTCAGACCACCACTCCGGCCCGCCACACCGTGCGCACGAGCGGTACACCCGGCCGGTAGGCGAGATGGACGTGCGAGGGGGCGTCGAGTTCGACGAGGTCGGCGCGGGCGCCCGGGCGCAGCACCCCCACGTCGTCGCGCCGCAGCGCGCGGGCGCCGCCTGCGGTCGCGGCGTGCAGGGCCTGGTCCGGCGTCATACCCATGTCACGCACGGCGAGCGCGATGCAGAACGGCATCGACGTGGTGAAGCTGGAGCCGGGATTGCAGTCGGTGGACAGCGCGACGTCGACGCCGGCGGCGAACAGGCGCCGGGCGTCGGGGTACACGGCGCGCGTGGAGAACTCGGCGCCCGGGAGCAGCGTGGCCACCGTGTCGCCGGACGCGAGCGCGTCGACGTCGGCATCGGTGAGGTACGTGCAGTGGTCGGCCGAGGCCGCGCCGAGTTCGACGGCGAGTTGTACGCCGGGGCCGGGACCGAGCTGGTTGGCGTGTACGCGCGGGATCAGCCCCTTGCCGATGCCGGCCCGCAGGATCGCGCGGGCCTGGTCGCCGTCGAACGCACCGCGCTCGCAGAACACGTCGACCCAGCGGGCATGCGGCGCGCACGCGTCGAGCATCGGCCCGGTGACCAGGTCGACGTAGCCGGCGGGGTCCTCGGCGTACTCGGGCGCGACGATGTGCGCGCCCAGGTAGGTGACCTCGGGCGTGAACCGCGCCGCGATCCGCAGCGCCCGCTCCTCGTCCTCGACGGTGAGGCCGTAGCCGGACTTGATCTCGATCGTGGTCGTGCCCTGCCGGGCGGCCTCGGCGATCAGCGCGGCCGCGTTGTCCGCGAGCCGCTCGTCGCTCGCGGCCCGGGTGGCGGCGACGGTGGTACGGATGCCGCCGGCCCGATACGCCTGGCCCGACATCCGCGCGTCGAACTCGGCGGTCCGATCCCCCGCGAACACCAGATGCGAGTGCGAGTCCACGAACCCGGGAAACACCGCGCGCCCACCGGCGTCGTAGCGCGTGTCCGCGGCGGGCGCCTCGGCGGCGGCCCCCACCCACGCGATCCGATCGTCGTCGATCACGACCGCGGCCTGCTCGATCACCCCGAGC
This sequence comes from Streptomyces sp. SID3343, assembly GCF_009865215.1. Taxonomy (GTDB): domain Bacteria; phylum Actinomycetota; class Actinomycetes; order Streptomycetales; family Streptomycetaceae; genus Embleya. Next base: position 4,225 of record NZ_WWJX01000217.1, read on the forward strand.
GGCCCGGCGCCGAGCGCCGAGTCGTTGGTGACGAGCGATCCGATCCCGGTGACGAGCGTGGTGGCCACGCCGGCACATCCCTTCCGTCGTGATGTCGCGGTCGTGGACGCCGATCCGGCGGATCGACGTCCACGCCTGCGAGATCGTTGCTGTGCCGGTCTCGAAACCGTGGGCGGCCGAAAGACTGTGCGGCGCCCACGACAACCTTGCCGGCGACTACGTGCCGAACAGGGCCTGGACGGACGCGTTCAGGCTCTGGGGTACCGCTTCGACCAGTTGGTGTACGCCGTCGGCGACGATGGTGCGGCCCGCGACCATGACGTGGGTGACGTCGGTCGCGGTGGCGGCGAAGACGGCGGATTCGGTGGCCAGGCGCGGGACGGTGCCCGCCATGCGGACCGAGTCGAGCCCGATCGTGGTCAGGTCGGCGAGCGCGCCGGGTTCGATCCGGCCCGCGTCCGACCATCCCAGGGCGCGGTGGCCGGTGGCCGTCGCGTACGCGAGCAGCGCGGCCGACGTGAAGTGGCCGCGGCGGCCGGTGCGCAGGCGTTCGTCGAGTTCGACCGCGCGGGCCTCCTCCAGCAGGTCGATCACCGCCTGACTGTCGCTGCCCAGTGACAACGGCACGCCCGCGCGGGCGAGTTCGCCGGCCGGCCCGATGCCGTCGGCGAGGTCGCGCTCGGTGGTCGGGCACAGACACACGCCCGCGCCGGTGCGGCCGAGCGTGGCCACGTCGGCATCGGTCAGGTGGGTGGCGTGTACCGCCGTCGCGTGCTCGGTCCAGAACCCGTACGAGTCGAGCAGGGCGGTCGGCGTCAGCCCGTGACGGGCTACGCAGGCCGCGTTCTCGGCGGGCTGCTCGGACAGGTGCACGTGGATCGGCACACCCTTGGTGCGGGCGGTCCAGGTCGCGTAGTCGTCCTTCTCGGAGAACGCCCGGACCGAGTGCACCGCCGCGCCGATCCTGGTGTTCTCGTCGCCGCGCAGCGTCGACCAGCGCTCGTACCAGGCGTCGGACGTCTTGTCGCCGAAGCGGCGTTGGACGCCGGCGAGCGGCTGGTAGCCGTCGGCCGCGAGGCCGCCGCGCAGGTAGCACGTGTCCAGGAGGGTCATCCTGATCCCGGCCTGTCGGGCCGCCTCGATCAGTGCGTGGCCCATCGCGTTGGGGTCGTCGTACGGCGTGCCGTCGGGCCCGTGGTGGAGGTAGTGGAACTCGCCCACCGAGGTGATCCCGGCGAGGGCCATCTCCGCGTACACCGCCCGCGCGAGGGCGAGGTAGGTGTCGGGGTCGAGCCGGCCGGCGGCCTGGTACATCCGGTCGCGCCACGTCCAGAAGGTGCCGGCGCCCGCCTGGGTACGGCCGCGCAGCGCGCGGTGGAACGCGTGCGAGTGGGCGTTGGCCAGGCCCGGGACGGTCAGGCCGGGCAGGACGCTCGCGCCGGCCGGGACCGGACGGTCGGGAGTGAGCGTCTCGATCCGGCCGTCGGCGATGGTCAGGACGACGTCGCGCTCGATGCCGGTGCGGGTGTGCACGAGCTCGCACCAGAACTCGGACCGGGTGTCGGAGCGGTCTTCGGACCGGGTCTCGGACCCGTCCTCGGACCGGTGTCGGTCGTCGCTCACGCGCGCTCCTCGCTCATCAGGTCGGCCACCACGTCGGCGAGCGCCTCGACGCCCGCAAGGCAGTCCACCATCTCGGCCGACTCGGCCGGCGAGTGCGACACGCCCGTGGGGTTGCGCACGAACAGCATCGCGGTGGGCACCCGCGCGGACAGGATGCCCGCGTCGTGGCCGGCGCCGGTGGGCAGGATCGGGGCGCCGCCCAGGTGTTTGGCGATCCGGTCGCGCAGGGTGCCCTCGAACTCGACGACGGGCGTGTACGACTCGCGGACGACGTCGACCTCGACACCGTCCCGGCCGCCGCGCTCGGTCGCCGACCGGGTGATCGCGGCGACCAGGTCCTCGAGGGTCGCCTCGTCGGCGGCCCGCGAGTCGAGCCAGCCGCGCACCAGGGACGCGATCGCGTTGGCCGCGCCGGGCTGCGCGTCGACCTTGCCGAAGGTCGCGAGCGCGCCCGCGAGCCGGGCCTGCTTGCGGGCCGCGAGCACGGTGTTGGCGTAGGTGAGCATCGGGTCGTGCCGGTCCGCCAGGCGCGTGGTGCCGGCGTGGTTGGCCTCGCCGCTGAAGTCGAACCGCCACCGCCCGTGCGGCCAGATCGCCGACGCCACGCCGACCGCACGCTCGCGGTGCACGAGATCGCGGCCCTGCTCGACGTGCAGCTCGACGAACGCGCCTATGCGCGCGAGCCGTTCGGGGTCGGCGCCGATCGCGGCCGGGTCGTGCCCGGCGCGCTCCATCGCGTCGCCGAGGAACACCCCGTCGCCGTCCCGCAGTTCGCGGGCCTGATCCGGCGTCAGCACCCCTGCGGACAGACGCGATCCGACGCACGCGACGTTGAACCGGGCGCCCTCCTCGTCGCCGAAGTTGACGACGGCGAGCGGGCGGCCCAGGTGGGTGCCGCGGTCGCGCAGCAGGTCCAGGGCCGCGAACGAGGAGACCACGCCGAGCGGTCCGTCGAACGCACCCCCGTCGGGCACCGAGTCGAGGTGGCTGCCGATGACCACGGCGTCGTTGCCGGGCCCGGTCCACGCCCACTGGTTGCCGTTGCGGTCCTGCTCGTACACCAGGCCGCGTTCCTCGGCCTGTTCGCGAAACCAGGTGCGGCACTCGGTGTCTGCCGCGGTCCACGCAAAGCGCCGGTAGCCGCCGCCGGCGGCGCGACCCACGGGGAGCAGGTCGCGCCACATCGCCTCGAATCCGGTACTCACGCGTCGCCTTCCCGCATCGGCACCCGCACTCCGCGCTCGGCCGCGACCTCGACGGCCGAGTCGTAGCCGGCGTCCACGTGCCGGATCACGCCCATGCCCGGGTCGTTGGTGAGCACGCGGCGGATCTTCTCGCCCGCGAGCGCGGTGCCGTCGGCGACGGTGACCTGACCGGCGTGGATCGAGCGGCCGATGCCCACCCCGCCGCCGTGGTGGATGGACACCCACGAGGCGCCCGAGGCGACGTTGACCATCGCGTTGAGCAGCGGCCAGTCGGCGATCGCGTCGGAGCCGTCGAGCATGGCCTCGGTCTCGCGGTACGGGCTGGCCACCGAACCGCAGTCCAGGTGGTCGCGGCCGATCACGATCGGCGCGGCCAGCTCTCCCGAGGCGACCATGTCGTTGAACTTCGCGCCGGCCTTGTCGCGCTCGCCGTAGCCCAGCCAGCAGATCCGCGCCGGCAGTCCCTGGAAGTGCACCTTTTCCTGCGCGAGTTTGATCCAACGGGCCAGCGACTCGTTCTCGGGGAACAGGTCGAGCACGGCCTTGTCGGTCTTGGCGATGTCACTCGCCTCACCGGAGAGCGCGGCCCAGCGGAACGGGCCCTTGCCCTCGCAGAACAGCGGCCGGATATACGCGGGCACGAAGCCGGGGAAGTCGAACGCCCGGGAATAGCCGGCGAGTTGGGCCTCACCGCGGATCGAGTTGCCGTAGTCGAAGACCTCGGCGCCCTTGTCCTGGAAGCCGACCATCGCCTCGACGTGGCGGGCCATCGACTCGCGTGCGCGGTCGGTGAACTCGGCGGGCTTGGTCCGTGCGTACTCCGCCATGTCGTCGAACTCGACGCCGACGGGCAGGTAGGCGAGCGGGTCGTGGGCCGAGGTCTGGTCGGTGACGATGTCGATCGGCGCGTCCATCGCGAGCAGCTGCGGGACCAGTTCGGCGGCGTTGCCGAGCAGGCCGATCGACAGCGGGCGACGGGCGTCGCGGGCCTCGACGGCGAGGTCGAGGGCGGCCTTGAGGCTCTCCACGCGCACGTCGCAGTAGCCGTGCTCGATCCGGCGGTCGATCCGCGACGGGTCGCAGTCGATACAGATCACCACGCCGCCGTTCATGGTCACCGCGAGCGGCTGCGCGCCGCCCATGCCGCCGAGCCCGGCGGTCAGCGTGATCGTGCCTTCCAGCGTGCCGTTGAAACGCTTGGCGGCGACGGCGGCGAAGGTCTCGTAGGTGCCCTGGAGGATGCCCTGCGTGCCGATGTAGATCCACGACCCGGCGGTCATCTGGCCGTACATGGTCAGGCCCGCCGACTCCAGCCGGCGAAACTCCTCCCAGTTGGCCCAGTCGGGCACCAGGTTGGAGTTGGCGATCAGCACCCGCGGGGCCCACTCGTGGGTCTGCATGACACCGACGGGGCGACCCGACTGGACGAGCAGCGTCTCGTCCTGCCCCAGCGTGGTGAGCGTGCGCGTGATCGCCTCGAAGGAGCGCCAGTCGCGCGCGGCCTTGCCGGTGCCGCCGTACACGACGAGCTTGTCGGGGTGCTCGGCCACCTCGGGATCGAGGTTGTTCATGAGCATCCGCAGGGCGCCCTCCTGCTGCCAGCCCCGAGTGGTCAAGGTCGTACCGCGCGACGCGCGAATCTCGCGCGGTCCTGCGGAGGTGTCCGACATGGCGGCGCCCCTTCTCCTGTATTCGCGTCTCTGTATGGAAACATTCAACAGCTTCGAGAGTGAATCTATCTGTTCTCTCGGGTTCGGCCAAGAGTCGGGGCCGGGGAACCGTCGTGACGTGGACCATTCGGCGTCTTTTGCCGTGATCCGCGATCACCGGGGGCAGCGCTCGGGTAGCCGGGTGCCATGGATTTGCAGCAGGTGCTCTGGATGCTGACGGCACTGGGCGCGTTCGTGGCGTTCGCGAGTCTGGTCATGCTCGCGCGCGGACGCGGGCGCGAACCGGGCGTGGTGGCGCTGGTCGTGCTGATCGGCGCGCTGTTGTGCGTGGGCGGGTTCCTGCTGAGCAGTCCGCGCTACCGGGACACGTCGCTGATCGCGGCCGGCGCGGCGGCGGCGGGGGCGGTCGCGGCGCTCGCGGCGTCGTCGATGCGGCCGGTCCGGCCGGCCCGGCGTCGTCGGGGGGAGGCGGATGCGGCCTCGGAGCAGCCGGTTTCGCCGCATCCGGGGTCTGAGCGGTAGGCGCCGGCGGCGGGCGGGTGTCGGGGCGTACGGCCGTCGATCGGGTGTAGCGATGGGCAATACAGCCAGGGTGGGCGTACGGCCGTCGTCAGGCGTCGAAGAGGCCGCGTTCGCCGGCCTGGCGTTCGAATTCCTCCAGGCGGGCCTGGGCCGTCGCCGGGGCGATGTCGCACATGGCCTGGAGCAGGATCTGGCCCATCAGGATCGGCGCGCCGTACGAGTCGAAGACCAGCTGTGAACCGACGCCGGCCGGCAGGACCGCGTCGGACAGCACCGCCGGGGGCGCGAACGGACTGTCGGTGACCGTCACGATGTCGAAGCCGAACTCCCGGGCGACCTTGAGCCCCTCCGTCAACTCGCGTGGGTAGCGCGGCAGCGCGAAGCACAGCAAGGCCGTCGCGCCGGCCGCGCGGGCCTGGTCGAGCCGGTCCACGAGCTGCGAGCCGCCCTCGTCGATCACCCGCACCTCGGGCAACACCTTGGCCGCGAAGTAGCCGAACCCGCGCGCGGGCGCCATGCCGGTCCGCAGGCCGAGCACGACGAGCGGGCGCGACGGTGCGAGCAGCGCGGCGGCGCGGGCGATCGGGCCCGGGTCGGCGAGTTGCTCGGCGAGCCGGGTGAGGTTGGCGATCTCGGCGTGCACGGCGCCGACGTACTCGTTGCGGTCCACCTCGGTGGCCGACTCGGGCGTGGTCGGCAGCCCCAGCTCGCGCAGGTGTCGGCGCAGCGCGGGATAGCCGTCGAAGCCGAGCGCGACGGCGAACCGGGTCACCGACGGCTGACTGACCCCGGCGAGCTGCGCGACCTCGACGCTGGACAGGAACACCGCCTCGCCGGCGTGGCGCACCAGGCAGTGCGCGATGCGGCGCTGGGTGGGGGTGAGTCGGTGCCGCTCGAACAGTGCGAGCAGGCGGGCGGAAGGACTCGCGTCGGTGTCGCCCACTCGGTCGCATCTCCTTGCTGAACGCTGAACAGGGCTGATGGGTGCTGATGGCTGTCGACGGATGTCGATGGGTGTGCCGGATGTTGCCGGGTGTTGCCGGGTGTTGCCGGGATTCGGTGCCGGCCGGCGAGGGCCGATCGAGATCGGTCCGGGCCGGCCTGTCGGACGCCTCTTCGGTCCGCCGGGCGACGGACCGAAGAGGTTATCCTGCCAAACCTGATGAAACGTCAGGCCAGTTGGCCGGCTGTCGAGACGGCGGCCTCGACGACGCCGCCGGTGCGCACGAACTCCTCCGCGGCGGCCAGGTCGGGAGCCAGGAAGCGGTCCGGGCCGACACCCTCGGAGCCGGCCGCGCGCAGCGCCGCGATCACCGCGGCCGTGGCGGGGGCGGGGGTACCCAGGCCCGCGGCGACGCGCATGTCCAGGGCGCGGGCGGCCGTGGTCAGCTCGATCGCCAGGATGCGGGTCAGGTTGTCGATCGAGGTGCGCAGCTTGCGGGCCGCGCTCCAGCCCATCGAGACATGGTCCTCCTGCATCGCCGAACTGGGAATCGAGTCGGCGGACGCGGGCATCGCGAGCCGCTTGCACTCGGACACGAGCGCGGCCTGCGTGTACTGCGCGATCATCAGTCCCGAGTCGACGCCCGGGTCGTCCGCGAGAAACGCGGGCAGGCCGTGCGAACGGGACGGGTCGAGCAGGCGGTCGGTACGCCGCTCGGCGATCGAGCCGAGGTCGGCCACCGCGACCGCGAGGAAGTCGAGCACGTAACCGACGGGCGCGCCGTGGAAGTTGCCGTTGGACTCGATCCGGCCGTCCTCCAGGATGACCGGGTTGTCGACGGCGGCGGCCAGTTCGCGGTCCGCGACCGTGAGCGCGTGGGCGAGGGTGTCGCGGCCGGCCCCGGCGACCTGCGGCGCGCAGCGCACCGAATAGGCGTCCTGGACGCGCGGCGCGGCGTCCTGGTGGTGGCCGGTCAGCGCGGAGCCTTCGAGCACGCGCAGCATGTTGGCGGCGCTCGCGGCCTGACCCGGGTGCGGGCGGATCGCGTGCAGCGCGGGGTCCAGGACGCGGGAGGTGCCGAGCAGGGCCTCCATCGTCATCGCGGCGGTGATGTCGGCGGTGGTGAACAGGCGGGCGAGGTCGGCCCCGGCCATCAGCAGCATGCCGAGCATGCCGTCGGTGCCGTTGATGAGGGCCAGGCCCTCCTTCTCCTTGAGCTCCACCGGGGCGATGCCGGCCTCGGCGAGCAGTTCGGCGCCGGGTCGCGCCACGCCGTCGGGGCCCGCGGCCTCGCCCTCGCCGGTGAGGACGAGCGCGCAGTGCGCGAGCGGCGCGAGGTCGCCGCTGCACCCGAGCGAGCCGAACTCGCGTACGACCGGGGTGATGTGGGCGTTGAGCAGCGCGGCCATGGTCTGCGCGACTATCGGCCGCACCCCGGTGTGACCCGAGCACAGCGTCTTCAGCCGCAGCAGCATGAGCGCGCGCACGACCTCGGTCTCCACCTGCGCCCCCATGCCCGCCGCGTGCGAGCGCACGAGCGAGTGCTGAAGGCGCGTACGCAGTTCGGGGCTGATGTGCCGGACGGCGAGCGCGCCGAATCCGGTGGACACCCCGTACACCGGCTCGGTGCGGGCGGCGAGGGCGTCGACGACCGCGCGCGACGTCGCCATCGCCTTGATCGCGGTCTCGGACAGTTCGACGCGGGCACCGGCGCGGGCCACCGCGAGGACGTCACGCGGGGACATGCCGGCTTCGCCGACCAGGACTACAGCGGGAGTGGCGTGCAGATCGTTATTCACTCGAACATTATGTGCATGGATTTCGACAAAGCCAGTGCGGCTACCGTTCGAGGGAGGCGGCTGCGGTTCGAGCGGCCGAAGCAAGCGCAACAGCGTCAAGAACGTACGGAAAGGCAGTGCCGTGGGTCGAGTCACCTCTCGCCACAAGATCCTGCGTCTGGACGGCGACACCCCCGCCGTACTCCGCACGGACACGCTCGTCGCCGAGGAGCCGCTCGACATCCGTATCGGCGGTCGCACGATCACCGTCACGATGCGCACGCCGGGCCACGACTTCGACCTGGTGGCGGGCTTTTTGGCGGCGGAGGGCGTGGTCGCCGCGGCCGAGGACCTGAACGCGATGCGCTACTGCGCGGGCACCGACGAAGAGGGCCACAACACCTACAACGTGGTCGACGCGGTTCTCGCCCCGCACGTCCCCGCCCCCGATCCGGGGTTGATGCGCGGCGTGTGGACGTCGAGCGCGTGCGGGATCTGCGGCAGCACCGGCATCGACGGGCTGCGGAAGATGTCGCGCTTCGACGTGCGCGCGGACCCGGTCCGAGTCGACGCCGAGGTGCTGTACGCGCTGCCGGACCGGCTGCGGGCGGCCCAGAAGGTCTTCGCCAGCACGGGCGGCCTGCACGCGGCGGGCCTGTTCACCGCCGACGGCGACATGGTCTGCGTGCGCGAGGACGTGGGCCGGCACAACGCGGTGGACAAGGTCGTGGGCTGGGCGCTGCGCGAGGGGTTGCTGCCGCTGACCGGGCACGTCCTGATGGTCAGTGGACGAGCCTCGTTCGAGCTGACCCAGAAGGCGGCGATGGCGGGTATCCCGATGATGGCCGCGGTCTCCGCCCCATCGGGCCTCGCGGTGGACCTGGCCGCGGACGCGGGCGTCACCCTGGTCGGCTTCCTGCGCGGCCGATCGGCGAACGTGTACAGCCACCAGGAGCGCGTGGCGACCGCGAGGCACGAGACGCCGAACTAGCCCGACCGGCGCCGCAAGTCGGCCACCTTGGCACCTGCGACCAACCGCTCGACCAGCACCGACTCGGTGACGGCCGCCGCCTGTCTGCGCGCCCGGCACGACGCCGGGGCACGCCCGACATGCCGGTCGTACCGGCCCGGATGGCCTTGGTCGGCTTTCCCCCCTCGGCTGCGATCCGCCGCACCGCGGGCCGGCGCCGCCTCGACGGTTCCCGCGCACGTCAGGAGGGGCGGGCAACCGCCCAGGCCGCCTCGATCATGCGGAAGATCTCGTCCACCGCGGCATCCGGATCGGCCGCCTCACGGGCCAGCGAATGGGCGTCGACCACGAACCTGGCGATCGCCCGGCAGGCCGGAGGAATCGGTGACAGATCGAGATCGGCGGCGATGGCCCTCGCCAGCGACTCCGCGTGGCGCAGCCTCATCGATTCCTCGTACTCCCGCAGGGCGGGCGTTTCGTCGATCATGCGCCAGATCGGCACGGCACCGTCCGCCGTGCAATGCCGCACCAGGGCCAGCATCTCGTGGCGCAGCGCGGGGATGAGCGGCTCGTCCGGCGCCCGGCGGGCGACCGCGTGCGCGAGGCGGTGCTCGAAGTCCTCGTCCTGTTCGAACACCAGCGCCTCTTTGGAGGCGAAGTGGGCGAAGAGCGTGGTGACGGCCACGTCGGCCTCGGCGGCCACCTCACGGATGCCCACCGCGTCGTATCCGCGTTCCAGAAAGAGCCGCAGGGCGGTGTCGGCGATGTTCTGGCGGGTCGCGGCCTTCTTGCGCTCACGGCGGCCGGTCGGCACGGTCATGCCTTGATGCTATCAGGTACAAAGCCGCAGCCGTTCGGAAACACTAACGGTTAGTGCTACGGTCTTCGGTATGAAGAAAGTGAGCTTCGCCGAGTTCGGCGGTCCGGACGTTCTGCAACTCATAGACGCCGAGGAGCCCCACGCGGGCCCCGGTCAGGTACGCATCGCCGTGCGGGCGGCGGGCGTGAACCCCGTCGACTGGCGGGTTCGTGAAGGCCAGGTCCTGGGGGCCCACCCGACCCGGTTGCCCTCCGGGGTCGGACTGGACGCCTCGGGGGTGGTGGACGAGGTCGGCGAGGGCGTCGAAGGGGTCGAGGTCGGCGACCGGGTGTTCGGCGAAGGCGCAAGCACCTACGCCGAGTTCGCGGTGCTGTCGGCCTGGGCCTTGATACCCGAGGGCCTGACGTTCGAAGAGGCGGCCGGCTACCCCTCCGTGGTGGAGACCGCGCTGCGCATCATCCGCGAGGTCGGCGTGCGACCCGGACAGACGCTGCTGGTCAGCGGTGCGTCCGGGGGAGTCGGATCCGCCGTGCTGCAGATCGCCCGCGACCGCAACGTCACGGTGATCGGTACGGCCGGGGCCGCGAACCAGGACTACCTGCGCAGCCTGGGCGCCGTCGCCACGACGTACGGCGAGGGCTGGGTCGAGCGGGTACGGCAACTCGGCCGGGTCGACGCGGCCCTCGATCTGGCCGGCTCGGACGTGATCCGCGAACTCGTCGAACTGACCGGGGATCCGCACAAGGTGATCTCCATCGCCGACCTGGACGCACCCAAGCTCGGCGTCCGATTCTCCGGTGTCGCCGGCAGCGTGCCGGACGCACTCACCGAGGCCGTCGACCTCATCACCCGGGGAAAGCTCCACATCCCGGTCGAGAAGTCGTACACCCTCACCGAGGCCGCGGCAGCCCACGCCGACAGCCACGCCGGCCACACGCGCGGGCGCCGGGTCATCGTCGTCTGACCTGCTTCCGGCCCGGTCGCACGGCCCGACAGGCCGAGCCTCCGGGTCGGCGGCGGCAAACGCGCTTCCCACCTCCCACCTCCCGCCGCCGAGTCCGTGCCGGGCGAAGACACCGCAGGCCCTCGATCCGTCGGGTATGTCCGGCTGCGCGTGGTGTCCTCGGGCGAGGCGGTGGGCCGGTTCGTCGTTGGTCCGGTGTCCTTCATGCGGTCGCGCGGGACCGATCGAGGGCGTCGCGGCGCAGTGGATCGCAGACGGTCGGCCCGGGGGTGGGGCGTCATGGGCCGGCTGTGACGGCCGGTGCGAACACTGTTTGGCCGGACGAGCCCGGGAAGCCGGTGGCCCTGCTCCGAGAGGGGGATCGGCTGTGCTCCGGGTGTCGGGCTCAGTCCGGTAGGGACGCGCCGCCCGTCAGGGCCACCGCTACCAACGCGCGTAGGACCGGGGCCAGGCCCGTGACGCTCAGGCTCAGGTCGTCGGCGTAGATCTCGACCAGCCAGCCGCCTGCCGCGTTGCCGCCACCTGCGGCGACCATGGCCTTGTAGCCGCCGACCAGGAGCAGGTCCTCCTCGGCCGGGTCGGTGCCCGGGTCGCCGAGTTCGGCGACGAAGCTGCCGCCTTGGACCGCGTCGGCGGTGGCGGGGTAGTGGGCGAGGTCGTATTCGGCGACGACCGATTCGTAGCGTGAGCCGGATCGGCTCTGGACGCCGGTGAGTCGGTGGATGGAGTAGCGCACCGTGCGCAGCACTCGGCCGCCCGGCGGCAGGTAGGACACCCACCACGCGACACCGTCGAGCATCCGCGCGAAGGTGTCGGCGACGATCTCCAGCCGGCCGAGGGTGTCCGCGCGATGCACGCTCTTGGGTTCGCGCTCGTCGAGCACGGCGAGGACCGCCGCGAGCAGTCGGCCCGGTTCCGCGTTGTGCAGTGCGCCGCGGAAGCGGCGGCGGTCGCGGTGCGGGCCGGGGCTGTCGGCCTCCTCCTGGGCCTCGCGGGCCAGGCTCAGGGTGGGGTCGGGCTGCTGGCCGCGGCCGGCCACGACCGGGCGGGTCGAGCGGGAGCCCTTGGCGCGATACTGCGCCGCGTCGGCGAGCCGGAACAGGCGGTCGGCGCTGGTCACCGGGCCGACCGGGTCGCCGGTGGAGGCAACGCCGCACGCGACGCCCTCGCCGTCGTGCATGCGCAGCGCGCGTCGGCACAGTTCCTCGGCGACCACGACCACGTCGTCGGGCGGGATGCCCTCGGCCAACACACAGAACTCGTCGCCGCCGAGCCGCGCGGCCATCGCGCCGGGCAGCATCGCGCCGCACGCGGAGAGTTGGTCGGCGAAGCGCTCCAGGAGGCGGTCGCCCACGTCGTGACCGCGCTCGTCGTTGAGCCGCTTGAGGCCGTTGACGTCGCACACGATCAGGCTGACCACCGACCCGTCGCGATAGTGCCGGGCCATCGCCTCGTCGAGCCGGGCGTCGATCGCCCGGCGATTGGCCAGGCCCGTCAGCGGGTCGGTGAAGGCGAGCTTCTCGATCCGCTCGAAGTGTTCGGCCTGCGCGAGCCCGGCGGAGATCTGCGCGGCGAGCACGCCCGCGAACTCGGCGTCGACGGGCTCGAAGCGCGGCTGGTCGGATCGGCGGGCGAGGTACAGCTCGCCCCACACCCGACCCTCGACCATGATCGGCGCCACCATGCAGTCGTGCCGCCCCCGGCGCAGCATCGCCGCGACCCGCTCGGGGTCGCGCTCGTGCTCGGGGTCGTCGACGCAGCGCGACCACGTGGTCGGCCATGCGTCCGACTCGATGATCTCGGGGAAGTCGGTGACGGCGTACGTCTCGGCGTCCGGATGCGGTTCCTCGCCCTCGGCGAGTTCGCCGTCGTTGACCAGGACCCGCAGGCGTCCGGAGTCGCGCTCCCACACCGAGATCGACGCGTGCGCGGCGCCCATCGCGAGCCGGGCCTGGGTCGCGGAGGCGTGCACCACCTCGGAGAAGTGGTGCGTGGTGGCGAGCGTCTTGGCGAGGTGGATGATCGCGTGCAGCCTGCGCGCGGCATCGGGGCCCTCGACGAGGGCGACCGGGTCCGGACACGTGTCGCCCGGTGCCCCGGGCAGATCGCCGGGCACGTCGCGGGCATCGCCGTGGTCCGGTACGTTTCCGGGCGGGTCGGCATCGGGTCGCGGAACTACTTTCCCCACCCCCAATCCACCAGAGTCCCCAGAGGATATGTCATGTATTGCCCGATTAACGGCAACGTGCACCCGCGTCATGCCGCCACCTCAACGGGTCGCTGTTCGCGTGCGTTCCTGATGTGGGTCCCGGGCAGTCCACGAGCGTGGCCCGAGCCCTCGCGTACGGGCCCCGCGGCCCGCTCTCATGAGCGAAGCGCTTGTATACCCCGTCTTCGCGTCCTGGGCACATTACTCCTGTGTCCCGTACTCGCAACGCCGCGTGTGCGGGTCGTCGCGCGGGGGCCCGGAGGTGCGTGGGGCGGGTGCTTTTCGTTCGCGCCGCTACCGCGGCTTCCCTTGGGGGGACAGGCTGCGGTTTTGCCTTCGGCGGCGGTTTCGGACCGGCCCGTGGGCCCACCGCACGCACCGTCGAGGGGTCCCGGGAAGTCGGTGGGGGGAGTACGGTCTCGGGCACTGATTCGAAGGAGCGACGCGTGCCCACTCTTTCCGTCATCGCCGCGATCGACATACCGGCCGCCCGGGTCTGGGAGGTCGTCGGGGATTTCGAGGACCCGTCCGCGTGGTACCCGTGGCCGGTCGAGGAACACACCAAGGACGAGCGGGTGGTTCGCGGCCCCGACGGGTCGACCGTGCGCGAACGGCTGCTCGCGCACGACCACGCCTCGACCGGCCACACTCCGCAGTACTACGCGTACGAGGTCCTCGACGGCACGCCCCTCGTCGGCCGGCTGAGCGTGGAGTCGATCGCCGGCGGCACGATGTGTCTGGTCGCGTGGTCGGTACGGTTCGACAGCTCGCCGGACGAACAACTCCCGGCCCTGCGCGCCCTCGAACACGGCGTCATGCGCCCGGCGCTGCGCACCCTGCGGGCGGCCTTCGCCTGACCGGTCGAGCAGCCTTCGCGTGACCGGTCGAGCGCGCTCTTGCCGTCGGGGGCGTGTCGCTACTGCGGTACGGGTGCGCCGGGGCGGCACACGGTCCACGGTTCGACCAGGCCCAAGCCGCGCACCGGGCGGCGCCACATCGGGTGCAGCTCGAAGCGGTCGTCGCCCTCCAGGGCCGCGGCCAGCTCGCGATCGACCACCACGGCGTCCTTGGGGCTGAGCGCGGTGAGCCTGCTGGCGAGGTTGACGGTCGTACCGAACACGTCGCCCATCCGGGACAGCACGTGGCCGTACGCGATCCCCACCCGCAGCGCGGGCAGGATCTCCTCCTGGGCCATCGCCTCGACCAGGCGCAGCCCCAGTTCGACCGCCGAGTCCGGCGAGAACGTCACGAACAACACCTCGTCGCCGAGCGTCTTGACCAGGCGCCCGCCCTGCTCGGCGATGACGTCGACGGCGGTGTCCTCGAAGGTCTGCACGAGGCGGCCGAGCTCGGCCTCCTCCAGGTTGCGCGACAGGCGGGTGAAGCCGACCAGGTCGGCGAAGCCGACGGCGAGCGACTGGCCCACGGTCTGGCTGTCGGCGAGGCCCTGCATCGCGCGCGAACTGGCGGCGGCGAGGTGCCGGCGCCAGGCGTAGATGACCAGTGGTTCGAGTTCGAGCATGACATCGCCGGCCGCCGTGACCGCCGCCTCGGAGCGGCTCCCGGTGAGCTCGTTGCCGATGTATTCCACCCACGCCTCGGTCTGCCACTCGGCGAAGCGCGCCATGGTCTGGCCGACCGAGCGGACGAACTGGGCCGCAACGGGGGCGGGCAGCAGTCCGGAGTCGGTCAGGTCCTGGAGGTGCTTGAGCGCCTCGACGTCGGCGTCGGTGAACGCGCGGGCCGGCCCGAAGTCGGCGAAGCCCAGGCCGCGCCACAGCTTGCGGGCCTCGTCGAGCGGTACGCCGACCAGATCGGCGACCTGACCGGACGTGTAGCGGCGGGGCGCCCCGAGGACGACCTGCTCGACGTCGGCGATCGTGCTGTTGACGGCCTCGACGTCGGCCAGGTCGGGCAGGGGGTGCTGATCGGCCGCTTCGATTCCGGCGCCCGCGCCGGTCTCCACGCGGGTCCGTTCCTCGGGCATGTGGCTCCACCGGGGGTGCGAAGGATGGATCTCGTCGAAGCCACACTACGTGTCGGGTGTCACAAAGGTTCCGGGTCGGCCACCGTGAGCCGATTCTCGCGACCGCTCGCGGCCCGTTCGACCAGGACCATGAGCTCGCTTTGCAGCCGCGCGGCGTGCGGCAGACCGGGCAGTTCGAGCCGATCGCGATCCGATACGGGGACCAGCACGAGGGTGCCGGCGCCGAGCATCCGGTCGATCAGCGATTCGTGCTCGACGAATACGTCGGACACACGCACGAAGGGGACCACGCGGACCTCGTGGGTCAGCGTGCCGGTGCGCAGGGTGAGGCGGTCGGCGGACACGGCGTACAGGGTGCCGAGCCACGCCAGCCAGGGGGTGACGCTCCAGCGGAGCAGCGCCACCAGGCCGGCCAGGAGCACCACGGGTTGCAGCCAACCGCCGGCGGCTCCCGGCGGGGCGAGGGCGGCCATGAAGCCGGTGACCGCGGTGACGCCGAACAGGATCGCGACCGGGCGGATCAGGTGCTTCCAGTGTGGGCGGACCGTGAACAGGGCCTCGTCCTCGAAACCGGCATCTGTGAACACCGCGCCTCCTCCGCCGTTTTGCGAATTGTGGCGCGGAGTGGGGGTGGCGGCACGGAGCCACGCGGGGCGGTGGTTGGGGTTGTGGGGTTGGGGGTTGGG
>NZ_WWJX01000026.1 GCF_009865215.1 Streptomyces sp. SID3343
ACGGGCGGCGCCACACCGGGATGATCGCGCGGCGCGGTCGGGCAGGCGGGAGTACGCCGGCCCACGCGTCCCGCGCGGCGGCGAGCCACGCCGGCGAGGCCAGGCCGCACGCGTCGACCAGGAGACGGTCGAGCGACGCGAACGCCTCGTCGAGGGTACGGATTCGGGTGACCCATACCGCGACCCCGGCGGCTCGCAGTGCGGCCACGTCGGGTGCGCGGTTCTCCTCCTCGTTGGCGATCACCAGGTCGGGGGCCAGCGTGACGATCGCCTCGACGTCGGGATTCTTGGTTCCGCGCACCCGGCGCACGTCCAGGTCGGCCGGATGGGTGCACCACTCGGTGGCGCCCACCAGGAGTTCGCGTCCGCCGGCCGCGACCGCCTCGGTGAGCGAGGGCACGAGCGAGACCACCCGCCGCACCGCCTCGGGCACCGGCACGTCCGTACCCATGTCGTCCCGCATCTTCGGCTCCCCCTCCGAACGGGACCGTCAGGCGCCCTCAGGGGGCCGTCCCCCCGAGGCGTCGCCGTGATCGATCGCGTCACGCTCGACGAGTGTGCCGTAGGGGCGGGTCCGCACATCGAGCGCAGCCGCAGCCGCAGCCG
>NZ_WWJX01000218.1 GCF_009865215.1 Streptomyces sp. SID3343
CCCGCGCCGCGTCGGCCGGCAGCGCCGCCACCTCGCGCACGAACGCGCCCAGCGCGCGGCCGAGTTCGACCGGACGACCGAGTGCGTCGCCGTGCCAGAACGGCAGCTTGCCCGGCACCCCGGGCGCGGGCGAGACGAGCACCTTGTCGTGGGTGATGTCCTCGATCCGCCACGAGGACGTGCCCAGGGTGAACACGTCGCCCGCACGCGACTCGTAGACCATCTCCTCGTCCAACTCGCCGACGCGCGACTTCGCCTCGCCGGAGACCAGGAACACACCGAACAGGCCGCGGTCGGGGATCGTGCCTCCCGAGGTCACGGCGAGGCGTTGCGCGCCCGGGCGGGCCGACAGCACGCCGCCCACCCGGTCCCACACCAGCCGCGGCCGCAACTCGGCGAACGCGTCGGAGGGATAGCGACCGGCGAGCATGTCCAACGTGGCCTCGTAGGCCGACCTGGGCAGCGCGGTGAACGGCGCGGCCCGGCGCACCAGGGTGAGCAACTCCTCCACGTCGCGGTCCTCGATCGACACGATCGAGACGATCTGCTGGGCGAGCACGTCCAGCGGATTGCGTGGCGAACGCACCGCCTCGATCTCGCCGGTGCGCATCCGCTCGGTCACCACCGCGGTCTGCACGAGGTCGCCGCGGAACTTGGGGAACACCACGCCGCGCGAGATCGCGCCCACCTGGTGCCCGGCCCGGCCCACCCGCTGCAGCCCCGAGGCCACCGACGGCGGCGACTCGACCTGGATCACGAGGTCCACCGCGCCCATGTCGATGCCCAGCTCCAGGCTGGAGGTGGCCACCACCGCCGGCAGCCGGCCGGCCTTGAGGTCCTCCTCGACCTGGGAACGCTGCTCCTTGGACACCGACCCGTGGTGGGCCCGCGCGAGCACCGCCGGCGCGCCCTTGGCGCTGCCGGCCTGTGCCATCAGCTCGGCCGGCGACGCGTCCTCGGGCAGCGGCTCGCCGCCGGCGCGCTCGTAGGCGATCTCGTTGAGCCGACCGCACAGCCGCTCGGCCAGGCGCCGCGAGTTGGCGAACACGATCGTGGACCGGTGGGCCTGGATCAGGTCGACGATCCGCTCCTCGACGTGCGGCCACACCGACTTCTTGCGCTCGTTGCCGGCCTCGTCGAACTCGCCGGTGCCGCCGCCCAGCTCGCCCATGTCCTCGACGGGCACCACGACGGACAACTCGAAGGTCTTGCTCGCGGGCGGCTGCACCACGCTCACCTCGCCCGTCGAGCGCATCCAGCGGGCCACCTCGTCGACCGGGCGCACGGTCGCCGACAGGCCGATCCGCCGCGCGGGCTTGTCCAGCAGCTCGTCCAGGCGCTCCAGGCTCAGCGCCAGGTGCGCGCCGCGCTTGGTGCCCGCGACCGCGTGCACCTCGTCGACGATCACCGTGTCCACGCCGCGCAGCGCCTCGCGGGCCTGCGACGTGAGGATCAGGAACAACGATTCGGGCGTGGTGATCAAGATGTCGGGCGGCTTGGTCGCGAAGCGGCGCCGCTCCGCCGGCGGGGTGTCGCCCGAGCGCACGCCGACGGTGACCTCGGGCTCGGGCAGGCCCATCCGCACCGACGCCTGCCGGATGCCGGTGAGCGGGCTGCGCAGGTTGCGCTCGACGTCCACGGCGAGGGCCTTGAGCGGTGAGATGTAGAGCACGCGACACCGGCGGCGCGGGTCGGCCGGGACAGGCTCGGCGGCGAGCCGATCCAGCGCGGACAGGAACGCCGCGAGCGTCTTGCCCGATCCGGTCGGCGCCACCACCAGGGCGTCTCGGCCCTCGGCGATGGCCCGCCAGGCCCCCGCCTGGGCCGCGGTGGGCGCGTGGAACGCGCCGGTGAACCAGTCACGGGTGGCGGGAGAGAACGCGGCGAGGGCCGAGGTCGAGTCGTCGTGCGGCATAACCCCCCATGCTGCCGGGTCGATCCGACATTCGTGTCGAACCGCCGCGCCGGCACGGCGGGGCACCTTGCTCGAACGGGGATACTGGTCCGCATGGGACTCACCGACTTCTGGCGACGCATGCGCGCCCACTTCGGCGACTCGTACGCCGAGTCCTTCGCCCGCGACCACGTGATGACCGAGCTGGGCGGCCGCACGGTGCACGAGGCACTGGCGGCCGGGATCGAGGCCAAGGACGTCTGGCGCGGGGTGTGCGCCGCGATGGACCTGGCCCCGGCGAAGCGGCCATAGCCCCTACCTCGGCCGAACGGCCCAGGCCGGGCTTGGGTCCGACGGCCGAGAGGCCGAACTCCGCCCCGCCGGCCACGAGCCCAGCTTGCGCCAAGCGGCCGGCGGCCGACCCCGGCCGAGCGGGGATGGGCGAATGGGTCAAATCATGACGCTCTAGTCTTTTCCCTGTGACCACACCCGACACCGCCGCCGCACGGATCAGTTCTCGCGACCGGATGCCGCCGTGGTTGCCGCGCGCGGTGTTCATGATCCTGGCGATGATCGCGGGCTTTTGGCTCCTGCAATGGACGCTCGGGCAACTGCGCACGCTGCTGATCGACCTGCTGCTCGCGTTCTTCCTCGCGCTCGCCTTCGAGCCGGCCGTGGACCGGCTCGCCAAACGCGGCATGCGGCGCGGCGCGGCGACCGGTATCGCCTTCCTGGTCACCTTCCTCGCGTGCGCCGGCTTCCTCGCGGTGGTCGGCTCGCTGCTCGTCGACCAGATCGTCGCGCTCGCGCACAACCTGCCCGACTACCTGGACCGTCTGGTCGGGTGGATCAACGACACGTTCGGCACCGAACTGACGGTCGAGAAGATCCAGGGCGACGTGTTCAAGGACTCCGGCACCGTGCAGGGCTACGCGCAAAAGATCGCCGACAACGCGCTCGGCTTCTCCGCGGCGATCCTGGGTGGCCTGTTCCAACTCTTCACGATCGCGCTGTTCACGTTCTACTTCACCGCCGAGGGACCCCGGATGCGCCGCGCGGTGTGTTCGCTGTTGCCTCCCGAGCGCCAGGCCGAGGTGCTGCGCGGGTGGGAGATCGCGATCGCCAAGACCGGCGGTTACCTCTATTCGCGGGCCGCCCTCGCGCTGATCTCGGCGATCGCGCACTACGCGGCGTTCCTGGTGTTGGACGTGCCGTACGCGATCGCGCTCGCCCTGTGGGTGGGCCTGATCTCGCAGTTCGTGCCCACGGTGGGCACCTACATCGCGATCGTGTTGCCCGCGTTGATCGCGCTCACCGTGAGCCCGTGGGCCGCCGTGTGGGTGGTCGTGTTCGCGACCGCGTACCAGCAGTTCGAGAACTACCTGCTGCACCCGAGGATCACCGCGAAGACGGTCGAGATCCACCCCGCGGTCGCGTTCGGCGCGGTGATCGCCGGGGCCGCGTTGCTCGGCGCGGCCGGGGCGCTGATCGCGATCCCGGTCGCGGCGACCGCGCAGGCCTTCCTGAGTACCTACATCCACCGCTACGCGGTCCCGCAGCACCCGCTCACGCCCGACGAGAGTCGGCCCCCGCGCTCACCCGGCCCCCTCACGCGGATGTGGCGTCGTCACGTCCAGAAGCGGAAGAGCGTGTAGCCCAGGCTCGCGAGATACGGCGACACGTCGAGCGCGCCGGTGATCTCGTCGATCACGTCGTAGAAGAGGTGGTTGACCTTGGGCGACCACAACAGCGCGAACAGGAACAGGATCGCGTAGGGCGCGTAGGGGGCGACCGCCTTGCGGAAGCCGAACGGCAGCCACGGCTCCGCGACGCCGTAGCCGTCCAGGCCGGGCACCGGCAGCAGGTTGAGCACCGCCGCGATCACCTGGAGTTGAATCAGGAAGGAGAACGCGGCCAGAAACGGGGTGTTCGCGCCGTCCACCGCGCCGGAGGCCAGGATCAGCGCGAGTACGAGCGCTGTGGCCGCGTTGGTCAGCGGTCCCACCGCCGACACGAGGCTGTTGCGGACCCGGCCGCGGATCGCCGCGCGATCGAGGTAGACCGCGCCGCCGCTGAGCGGGATCCCGCCCAGGAGCACGAAAATCGTCGGCAGCACGAACGACAGCAGCGGGTCGCTGTACTTGAGCGGATCCAGGGTCAGATAGCCCTTGCCGACGACGCTGTCGTCACCGGAGGCCAGCGCCGCGAACGCGTGCGCGAACTCGTGCAGGCACAGCGACACCAGCCAACCGGAGATCACCATCAGGAACACGGGCGTGCGGGCCGACTCGTCGCCGTGCCACGCGATCCACCCGGAGACCGCGCACACCACGACGAGGGCCAGGAACACCGGGCTCGGCCGGACGTGCCGCACTGCGTCGCGGGCACCGCGAGGGCGTCCGTAGCCGTGCTCTCGGTAAGTCACGAAACTGCTCCCGGTGTGCGCGAAAGGGCCGTACGAAAGCGCGAACCCCCGCGATCGTACGGCCCTCGCGTCACACTCAGTGGAACGCGTGCTCCGGCGCCGGGTAGGCACCGCCGACCACGTCGGCCGCGAACTCCTTGGCCGCGTTGCCCAGTGCGGCGCGCAGGTCGACGTACTGCTTGACGAACTTGGGCGTGTGGCCGGTGGTCATGCCGGCCATGTCGGTCCACACGAGCACCTGCGCGTCACATCGCGCGCCGGCGCCGATCCCGATCGTGGGGATGTCGAGCAACTCGGTCACGCGCGCGGCCAGTTCCTCGGGTACGCACTCCAGGACCACCGCGAAGGCGCCCGCGCTCTGCATCGTCTTGGCGTCGGTGATCAACTGCTCGGCGCTCTCGTCGTCGCGCCCCTGTACGCGGTAGCCGCCGAAGGCGTGTACCGACTGCGGGGTGAGCCCGAGGTGGGCCATCACCGGGATGCCGGCCGCGACCAGAGTCTCGACCTGTGCCGCCGAGCGTTTGCCGCCCTCCAACTTGACCGCGCCGGCGCCGGCCTCCTTGAGGAAGCGCGCGGCGTTGCGCAGGGCCTGCTCGGGGGACTCCTGGTAGGACCCGAACGGCATGTCGGACACGATCAGCGCGCGTTGCGTGCCGCGCACGACCGCGCTCGTGAGCATCACGAGTTGGTCCATGGTGACCGGGACGGTGCTGTCGTAGCCCAGGTGGTTGTTGCCCGCCGAGTCGCCGACGAGCAACACGGGGATGCCCGCTTCGTCGAACACGGAGGCGATCATCGCGTCGTAGGCGGTGAGCATCGGCCAGCTCTCGCCGGCCTTCTTCGCCCGGGCCAGGTCGCGCACGGTGACCCGGCGCCCCGTCCCGTTGCCGCCGTACAGGGTCAGTCCCGGACCCTCGGCGGGGGTGGCTATCGACGGAGTGGACTTGCTGGTGGACATGGTGTTCTCCCCATCTCGAGGCGCACGGACGGCGTCCCCGGACAACGCCATGGTGGCATGCGTCGTAACAGGACAACAGAGCCGGCCGGAGTCGGATTCCTGGGGCCCGGCCTTGATCGTGGCGGGCGACGTTTGCCGAGGCTTTACAATACGAGACGGTATCGTTTCGTAAAATCCGTTAGCCTGAACGCGTTACGAAAGTCATATGAGTCGCCTGAATCGAGCCTCACGCGTGTCTTCAGCCAACGCCACTCCCGCGCGCACGGTCGACGAGCACATACATCGCCGACGCTGGGCCATCCTCGGCGTCATGGTGATCAGCCTGCTGGTCGTCGTCCTCGACAACTCCATCCTCAACGTCGCGATCAAGACGATCGCCGACCCCGACAAGGGGCTGGGCGCCACCCAGAGCCAGCTCCAGTGGGCCATCAACTCGTACACCCTCGTCTTCGCCGGGCTGCTGTTCACCGCAGGCATCCTGGGCGACCGGTTCGGTCGCAAGCGCACCCTCGTGTTCGGCATGGTGATCTTCGGGATCGCCTCCCTGCTGTCCGCCTACTCGCAAAGCCCCGAACAGCTCATCGCCGCGCGTGCGGTCATGGGCTTCGGCGGCGCGTTCGTGATGCCGGCGACGCTGTCGATCATCAGCAACGTGTTCGAACCACACGAGCGCCCCAAGGCGATCGGCATCTGGTCCGGCGCGGTCGGCCTCGCGATCGCGATCGGCCCGATCACCGGCGGCGTGCTGCTCGACCACTTCTGGTGGGGCTCGGTCTTCCTGATCAACGTGCCGATCGTCGTCGTGGGCATCGTGGCGATGCTGGTGCTCGTCCCGGACTCGCGCGACCCCAACCCCGGCAGGCTCGACCCGATCGGCGTGGCGCTGTCCATCGCGGGCCTGGTCTCCCTCGTGTACGGCATCATCCGCGGCGGCGACGCCGGTTGGAGCAGCCCCGAGGTGCTGGGCACGATCGCGGTCGGCTTGGCGATCCTGGTGTTCTTCGTGTGGTTCGAGCAGCGCAGCGACCACCCGGCCCTGGACGTGAGCTTCTTCCGGGACCGCACCTTCTCCGCCGCGGCCGGTGCGATCGGCCTGGTGTTCTTCGCGCTCATGGGCGTGACCTTCTTCATGGCCTTCTACCTGCAGAGCGTGCGCGGCTACTCGCCCCTGCAGACCGGCCTGTTGCTGCTCCCGCTCGCGGTGGCGCAGCTGATGTTCTCGGCGCGCAGCTCGGTGATGGTCAAGCGCTTCGGGGTCCGCGCCGTCACCACCACCGGCATGGTCGTGGTGGGCCTGAGCTTCCTGGTCTTTTTGGCGATGGACCGCACGTCGCCGATCTGGATCCTGTGCGTGGTGTTCTTCTTCCAGGGCGCGGGCATGGCGCACGTGATGCCGCCGGCGACGAACGCGATCATGGCCTCGCTCCCGCGGGAGAAGGCGGGAGCCGGTTCCGCCGTCAGCAACACGGTGCGCCAGGTCGGCGGCGCGCTCGGCGTCGCGATCCTGGGCTCGGTGCTCTCCTCGGTCTACCGCGACAAGATCTCGGACGACCTCGACAAGCTGCCGCCGAACGTGCCCAAGGGCCCCGCGGGCGACTCGGTCGAGGCGACCCTGTCCTTGTCGCACCGCCTCGGCGAGCAGGGTCTGGGGCTGGTGGACCCGGCGAAGGACGGATTCATCGACGCGATGCACGCCGCGTCGATCGGCTCCGCGGTGGTCGCTCTGATCGGCGCGGTCGTGGTCTTCATGTGGATGCCGCGCCGGGCGGGCGGGCAGACTGCTCCCGAAGCGGGACACTCACCGAAGCCCGCAGAGGAAAAGCGCTCCGCGAAGGTCTGACGACATGCAGCCTGCTACCCCCGAATCCGCGACCGGCACGCCGGCCGACCGACCGCCGGCGCCGCTCGCGGACCCGGACAAGCCGCGTCGCGGTCGGCCGCGCAGCGAGGAGGCCGAGCGGGCGATTCTGACGGCGACGCTGCGGCTGCTCGACGAGCACCGCAGCATCGCCGCGATCTCCGTCGAGGCGGTGGCCCACGAGGCGGGCGTCGGCAAGGCCACCATCTATCGCAGGTGGCCCGGCAAGGAAGCGCTCGTGGTCGCCGCCGTCGAGTACGCCGAGGTGCCGCTGCCCACGCTCGCGGGCGTCTCGCTGCGCGACGACCTGGTGACGGTGCTCGAAACGCTTCGCCTCCAGGCCATAGACAAGCGCGGCGACGGCTTGATGGGCATGGTGGCCGGCGAGATGCGGCAGCATCCGGAACTGCATCGGCGCTATCACGAGGTCGTCGTCCACAAGCGCCGCACCCTGTTGCGCGACCTGTTGCAACGCGCCGTCGATTCGGGCGAACTGCGCTCGGATCTTCCGATGGACGTCCTCATGGATCTGGTGTCCGGGCCCATACTGGTGCGCAAGCTCGTACGGCAGGACGCGAGTCTGAAACCGGAGTTGCCGGGGCAGATCGCGGACGCGCTGCTCGGTGGGATTCGCGCCCGCTCCTGAGCGCACAGGGAACCTATCGCCCGCTTTCCGGCGTCCGTTTCGACGTAGGCGGGTTTTGTTCGTACGTTGTCGCGCACGAACGGGACCCGTCCCCGGAAACCAGGAGGCAGCATGACGTGGCCCACCACGACGGACACCGGAGCCGAGCCGCAGCCGGCCGGCCACGGTCGTCGTTCGCGGCGAGGGTCACGCCCGACGTGGCAATCCCTGCGTGACGGTGCGATCCGCGTCTGGCGCACCCCACCGTGGCGGCGCGGACGAGTGATCGCGGTGTTCGCGGTGCTCGCGACCCTGCCGCTGGCGTTCCACCGGCTCGTGCCCAATTCGCCGGGGAACTGGGGCAGCTTCGTCGAGACGTTCCTGCCGTGGGCGGGGCTGACGATCCCGCTGCTGTTGATCTGCGCGGGAATCCGCCGCTCCTGGACGGCCGTCGCCGCGACCCTGCTGCCGATCCTGGTGTGGGTCACCATGTTCGGCGGCTTCTTCCTGTCGGACCGCGGCGGAGGCGGCCCGCACGACGTGCGCGTGGTCAGCCACAACGTCAACGCGGGCAACCCGGACCCGGCGGGGACCGCGCGCACGCTGCTGAAGTCGAACGCCGACATCATCGCGCTCGAGGAACTGCCCGAGGGCGCGTGGAAGCTGTACGACGCCGTGTTCAAGACGCTGTATCCCAACGTGCAGCACGAGGGCACCGTCGCGGTGTGGAGCAAGGCCCTCTTCAAGCTCGGCAAGGCCGAACCGGTCGACGTCGGGATGGGCTTCACCCGGGCGCTGCGCACCAGCGTGGAGTTCCCCCTGGGCACGTTCACCCTGTACGTCGCGCACCTGGCGTCGGTGCGTTTCGGGCCCGACGGATTCTCCGCGGGGGACCGCAACCGCACGATCGACCGGCTGTCGCAGGCCCTCGCGGTCGAGACCGATCCGCGCGTCGTCCTGGTCGGTGACCTCAACGGGACCACCGACGACCGGGCACTGCGGCCGGTCACCCGCTTCCTGCGGGACACGCAGGACGCGGCCGGCACCGGCATGGGCTTCACCTGGCCGGAGTCGTTCCCGATGGCTCCGATCGACCACATCATGACGCGCGGGATGACCGCGGCGGACGCCAAGGTCCTCGGCAGCACGTCGAGCGACCACCTGCCCATCCAGGCGGACCTGCGGATGCGCTGAACGAATCAGCGAAGGGGACCCGACCGGACACTCACCGGTCGGGTCCCCTTCGGTTCGGGCCCCGGTTTTCTCTTCGACGGCTTTTCTTCTTTTGTATCGGCGCTGTCGCCGGCCGCCCACGCGTTGAGCCCTCAGACAGGTAGCGCGTCGACTACGCCGCAGGCGCCTCGGGGATGCGCCAGGTGATGCTGAAACGTTCGGCATCCGGAAGCCCGAACGGGCCAACCGGCCTGATCCGCTTGATCAGATAGCCGAAGACCATGTGGTGAGCATCCTCCGACACCTCGTTCCAGGTGTCCGGAGTCACGATCATCACTTCGCGCATCAAGCTCAAGTCCGACTCGTTCTCCAGCATGCGCGGCGTCCCCCGGAGCGTGTGCGCCATGGGTAGGTCACGTGGTGCGTGTGGTGGGGAGTAGGGACTCGATGGCGTTGGTGGTCCAGGTGCCGGCTGCGCCTGGGCGGGTGGCCAGGTAGGTGGCGGCTTGGGTTGGGGTGTGGGCGTGGGTTTCGATCAGGCCTTGGGCGAGGTGGCGTAGGTAGGGGGCCGAGGGGGCGGTCCATACGGTGGTCTCGCTGCGCCAGGGGGCGGTGAAGGTGAGGAGTGGGTGGCCGTCGAGGCGGCCCGGGCTGATCAGGGTTTCGTAGCGGCCCGGGCCGAGGGTTGCGGTGCCGTGTTCGATGGCCGCGGTGAGGCTCACGGCGGCGCCCGGGGGGCGGTGCATCTCTTGGGCGGCCACGTCGGTGAACTGGTCCGTGGTCAACAGGTAGGCGCGGGCCAGGGTTTCGCCTGGGTCCAGGGGGTCGTACAGGGCGAGGCCGCCGGTCCAGACGAGGGATTCCAGGGCGAAGTACATACGGCCCGGCAGGCGGACCGGGGCCGTCCGGCGGGGCGGGGTGCGGTCTCGGCAGCCCGGGTAGGTGCGGGCGCCGTGTTCCGGGCGGCCGCCGCGCAGGTAGTGGTCGAACCGCTCACCGTGCATGTTGGAGCCGTAGGCGGCGTACCAGACGTAGTCCACCGGGAGTCGTTGCCCGTCGGGATCTCGTGTCACGCCTGGGCTTCGAGTCGTGGCCCCGATCGTCCTCGCCACGCGCCGGCCGAGACTCGACGCCGCCGGGGGCCCGCCCGGCCTCGGCCCCCCGGCCCCCCGACCCGCCGACCCGCCGACCCGCCGGTTCGCCGGCCGCCCACCGCGCCTCGTGCCCGAGAACACGTCGCCCGAGAGCGCGTCGCCCGGGAGCACCTCGCGAATCACGCCTCGTCGAGGACCGACCTGAGGAAGCGGCGGGTGCGGTCGTGTTGCGGGTCGCCGAAGAGCTGTTCCGGGGAGCCCGATTCGACGATGCCACCGTCGGAGAACATCAGTACCCGGTTGGAGACGTCGCGCGCGAAGCGCATCGCGTGGGTGACGCACAGCATCGTGACGTCCGTCGTGCGGGCGACCTCGCGCAGCACGTCCAGCACCTCGGCCGCGATCTCCGGGTCGAGCGCCGACGTGACCTCGTCGAGCAGCAGGATGTCCGGCTCGACGGCCAACGCGCGGGCGATCGCGACGCGTTGCTGCTGGCCGCCGGAGAGCTGGGCCGGGTAGGCGTCGAGCTTGTCGCGCAGGCCCACCAGTTCGAGCAGCGCGCGGGCGCGCTCCTCGGCCTCGTCCTTGGCGACGCCGTGCACGTGGATCGGTGCCTCGGTGACGTTGCGCAGCACGCGCATGTTGGGGAAGAGGTTGAACTGCTGGAAGACCATCGTGATCCGGCTGCGCATGTCCCGGATGTGCTTGTCCGAGGCCGGTACCAGTTCGTCGTCGCGCCGCTCGTGGAACAGCGGCCGGCCGCCGATCTCGATCACGCCGCTGTCCGGCCGGGTCAGGGTCATCAGCATCCGCAGGATGGTGGTCTTGCCCGAGCCGCTGGGCCCGATCAGCGTGACCCGCTCGCCGGGGGCGACCCCGAAGCACAGGTCGTCGAGCACGACGTTGTCGCCGAATCGTTTGCCCACCTTGTCGAAGGTGATGAAGTCGGTGGTCGGCGCGTCGTCGGTGCCGCCTGGGCGCGGCGCGGCCGTGGTCGCGGTCATCGTGGCTTCCTCCTGGGTCCTCGTCGGTCGAAGGGTCGTGCGCGGTTCGCGCGGCTGTGTCCGGTAGTGCAACCGTCTAGCCGCGCACCCGCCCGAAACGGCGCTCGACCAGGCGGAGCAGTCCGGACATCACCAGGGCGATGACGAGGTAGAACACGCCGGCGACGGTGAACGGCTCAAGCGTGCGGAAGGTCTCCGTGTTGAGTTCGCGCGCGGTGGAGAACACCTCGACCACGGTGATGGCGATCAGTTGCGGGGTGTCCTTGAACATCGAGATCAGGTAGTTGCCGAGCGCGGGCACGACTCGCGGCACCGCCTGCGGCAGGATCACCGACGTCCACACCCGCCGGCGCGGCAGGTTCAGCGCGGTCGCCGCCTCCCATTGCCCCACCGGAACGCCCTCGATGCCCGAGCGGTACACCTCGGACGTGTACGTGGCGTAGTGGATCCCCAGGGTGAGCGCGCCCACCGTGAGCGGCTCCCAGGTGATCCCGATCGTCGGCAGCACGTAGAACATGAAGAACAACTGCACGAGCAGCGGCGTCGAGCGGATCAGCTCGGAGATCAGCGCGACCGGCAGCGATACCCAACGGCTGGGACTGCGGCGCAGCAGCGCGAGCCCCAATCCCAAAACCAGCGCCAGGACGTAGCCGTACAGGGTCGCCTGGAGCGCGACCAGCATGCCGTCCCACAGATCGGGGACGATGTCCCACGCGTATTGCCAGTCCCAGCTCATGCGGCGGCCTCCGCTCGTCGCAGGATGCGCCGCAGCGGGCCGGGCGCGGGGGTACGGCCGAGGGAGCGCGCGGCGTGCCGCTCCAGGGCGTGCATCAGTGACGTCAGCACGAGCGCGATCAGCCCGTAGCCGAACAGCAGGCCCGTGAACACGAGGGTCGTCTCGCCCGACGACATCCGGATCAGTTGGCCGTTGAAGGTCAGGTCGGGAATCGACACGATCGAGACCACGGCGGACATCTTGAGCAGTTCGATCAGGTTGTTGCCCAGCGGGGGCAGCATCGCGACGTATGCCTGGGGCAGGACCACTCGTCGGATTCGTTGGGCGCGGGTGAAGTTGAGCGCGGTCGCGGCTTCGAGTTGGGCCGGCGGTACCGCCTTGATCGCGCCGCGCACGACCTCGGCGGCGTACGCGCCGATGTTGAGGCCGAGCGCGAGCATGCCCGCCCACAGCGGTTCCAGCTGCCAGCCGATGGCGGGCAGCACGAACACGAACCAGAACGCGAGCACCAGAGTCGGCAGGCCGCGGAAGACCTCGACGTAGCAACCGCCGAGCACCCGCAGAAGTCGGCTGTCGCTGCTTCGGGCGAGCCCGGCGGCCAGCGCGAGGAGCAATCCGACGGCGGCGCCGCCGAGGGTGAGGTAGATGGTGTTGAGGGCCCCGTCGAGCAACAGGCCGATCTGTCCGGACGTCATGCGGAAACCTCCTGACGGTGTCGGGTAGTGCGCGTGGTCGTCACGCTTGGCACACCTTCGCCGCGGTCAGGTCCGGAGCCGGTACGTCGGTCTCGGTGAAGCCGAACGGCCTTTGCAGCGCCAGGAGTTCACCGCTGTCGCGGAGCTTGTGCAGCTCCCGGTCGAAGGCGGCGACGAAATCGGTCTGATCCTGGGTGACGGCGAATCCGCCTGCGGCGGCGGTGACCTGCACGCCGTCGACGACGGGCCGATACGGCTCGGTGACCTCCAGACCGGCGTCGGGCTGCTGCTTGACCGCCCAGCGCAGCGAGATCGAGGTGAGCGCGACGGCGTCGACCCGGCCGACCTTGGCGCCGTCGAAGGCGCTGGGTTGGTCGGCGAACTTGGTGATCCGCGAGTCGGGCACACCACTCTTGGTCGCGACGTCCAGTTCGACCGCGCCGAGCAGCACTCCCAGGCGCACGCTCTGATCGCGCACCACGTCGTCCATGGTCTTGAGACCCTTGGGGTTTCCGCGCGGGACCAGGAACGCTTCGGCCGCGTCGAACTCGGGGTCGGTGAAGAGCACCTGTTCGCAGCGTTTGGGGGTGATCGACATGCCGGCGCCGACGATGTCGAACAGTCCGGCCCGCAGGCCCGGTATCAGCGCTCCGAAGTCGGAGGGGACGGGTTGGATCCGCTTCACGCCCAGTCGCTCGAAGACGGTCCGGGCGACTTCGGAGGCCTCGCCGGTGAGCTTGGCGTCCTTGTCCAGGAAGCTGTACGGCGCTTCGTTGGCGAAGCCGATCCGCACCTCGCCGCGATCGCGCAGCCGCCCCAGCAGCGACCCGCCGTCCGGTTCGTCGCCCAGGTCGACGCGACTGCACGCGGTACTCGCGGCCCCGACGACGGCGA
Organism: Streptomyces sp. SID3343; assembly: GCF_009865215.1. Classification (GTDB taxonomy): domain Bacteria; phylum Actinomycetota; class Actinomycetes; order Streptomycetales; family Streptomycetaceae; genus Embleya. The sequence continues at coordinate 13,357 of NZ_WWJX01000218.1, forward strand.
GGCCGAGGCCGAGACCGCCCGCGCCTCGCAACAGACCGCGCCTGGATATACCGCGCTCGACTCGGCGTCTCGTATGGCCCTCCAGCAAACCGCTTCAGCTCCTCCACCGGTTTTTCGCACCGCTTCGCCGTCCGTGGCGAAGCGAAGCAGCGAACATAGGGGGCTTCGCGGAAGGTCGCAAAGATCGTGCGAAACCCGAATCGCGCTTTTGTGATGCGGCCGTTGCAACCGAACGGATTCATCAAGGAAGGATGAAGAAGAGTGTCTGATTTGCCGCGAAAGTCAGGGGGAAGTCGGGCGTGTACTCCCCGCCCGAGAGGGCGGTCCGAGCTCCGGTTCGTTATCCGGACGTAACCCTTCCGGTCGCGCCGCAGCGCCGCGCGTAGACCCACCCGGACCTGCCGGGACGCGCCCGGCCGCGCACCGCCGAAAGGGCCCCGCCCGACATCGGGATCGGACGGGGCCCTTTCGTCCGACGGATCAGCCGCATGTGCCGCAGCAACTCGACCCGGCCGCCGGCGGGGTCGACACGACCTCGTAGCCCGCCGCCGCGACGGCCGCGCCGACCTCGTCCGCCGACACCGCGCGTGTGGTGGTGAGCGTGACCGCACCGGTCGCGAGGTCGACGGAGACCTCCTCGACCCCGGCAAGCGCGCCGACTCGCGCCGTGACGGACGAGACGCAGCTGCCACAGGTCATGCCGGCAACGGCGTACACGGACGTGGACGCGCCCACGGGCGCGGTCGAGGGCGCGGTCGAGGGCGTGGGTGCGGGCGGGGACGCGGGCGTGGACGTGCTCATGGAGTGCCTCCTCAGGCATCGACAAGTGCTGCGAACCGCGCTCAACATACCCCCCTTGGGTATTTATGGCCAACCCTTGGCGATGCGTACCCCCCTGGGGTATGTTCCTGATCGCTCGGTACCCCCCACCCGTATCAATGGAGTGATCACGATGTCCCAGACCCAGGCACCCCCCAACCCGCGCCGATGGGCGGCGCTCGCGCTCATCGCGCTCGCCCAGTTCATGGTGATCATGGATACGTCGATCATCGGCGTGGCCCTGCCCGAGATGCGTACCGATCTGGGCTTCTCGCAGGAGAACCTGTCCTGGGTGTTCAACGCCTACGTGGTCGCCTTCGGCGGCCTGCTCCTGCTCGGCGGACGTCTGTCCGACCTGTTCGGCGCCAAGCGCCTGTTCAGCGTCGGCTGGGCCGTCCTGGGCGCCGGATCGCTCGCCGCCGGGCTCGCCGACGAGGTGTGGGTCGAACTCGCCGGACGCGCCGTGCAGGGCGTCGGCGCGGCGCTGATCGCGCCGTCGGCACTGACCCTGCTGATGATGCTGTTCGGCAACAACCCCAAGGAGTTGACCAAGGCGTTCGCGCTGTACGGCGCGGCGGCCCCGGCCGGCGGCACCGCAGGCGTGTTCCTGGGCGGGGTGATCACCGAGTACGCGAGCTGGCCGTGGGTGTTCTACGTCAACATCCCGGTCGCGATCCTCGCGCTCGTCGTCACCCCGGCGCTGATGCCCGACGCCGCCGCTCGCCGCGGCTCGGTGGACGTCCTGGGCGCGATCCTGGCCACCGGCGGACTCGCCGCCACCGTCTACGCCGTCGTCCGGGCCCCCGAAACCGGCTGGGCCTCCGCCGAGACCCTGCTCGTCCTCGCCGCCGGCGTCGCCCTGATCGCCGTGTTCCTGGCCGTCCAGGCCAGGAAGTCCGAGCCGCTGATGCCCCTGCGCATCCTGCGCACCCCCAACCTCGCCGGGGCCAACCTCGCGCAGCTCCTGATGGCGGCCGCGTGGATCCCGATGTGGTTCTTCCTCAACCTCTACCTACAGCAGGTCCTGGGCCTGGGTGCGTTCGCGTCCGGTTCGGCGCTGCTGCCGATGACCGTCGCGATCATGATCATGATGATCCTGCTCGCCCCGCGCCTGATCGCCCGCTTCGGCCCCAACCCGCTCATCGTCGCCGGACTCGCCGCGCTCGCGGCCGGGATGGTCTGGCTGTCCTTCGCCCGCCCCGACGGCAACTACTGGGTCGACGTCCTGCCCGCCTCGCTGCTCGCCGCGATCGGCATGGCACTCGCGTTCATCCCCTCGCTCGGGACCGCCATCTCCAGCGCCCGGCCCGAGGAAGGCGGTTTGGCTTCCGGCATCGTCAACACGAGCTACCAGATCGGCTCGGCCCTGGGCCTGGCCGCGATGACCGCGCTCGCCGCCGCGCACGGCTCGCGCGAGCTCGGCGACCCGAGCGCGCTGACCGACGGCTTCTCGGCCGCGTTCCTCGGCGCCGCAGGCGTCGCCGCCGCGGGCGCCCTGCTTGCCCTCGTCACCCTGCGCAAGACCCCGGAGGCCGCCCCCGAGTCCGTCCCGGCCTCCTGACGTCCCGCCCCCGACCGACGACACCGGCGCACCCCGGGAAAACGACCGGGCGCACTGCGGGAAAACAACCGATCGAAGCACCGGAGAGCAATCGCGAGAAGAGGAACACCGGGCCATTCGTGCCCGGCGAGAGCCGCCCGTCCGGGAAACCGAGGGCGGCTCTCGCCGTGGGAGGAGAGAAATCGCACGTCTTCGGGACGGCCCGCCTCGATCCCCGGTACCCGCCCGAAACGCGGCGTCGACCCGTCCCCAGAACGCCCGATACGTCCTCCGCGAGGGGGAGACGACACGTCCGCGATGGCCCCACAGGGTGATCGAAGGGAGGATGGGCTCTGGCAGACTTGACCTCATGGGGGGCAATCCGAGCCGACAGACCATGCCGCCGTCGGGGCGCGAGGTGACCGACGAAGCCGGGCGGAAAGCCATGCAACGATCCCCTGGAAAGAACCGTTTGCGTGTCTATCTGAGCACGCCGCGCAGACCGCGATTCGTGGTCGAACTCGCGTTGATCGCACTCGGTTACTGGGTGTACTCACTCGTTCGCAACGCCGTCCCCGAGCGCCAGTCGACCGCGGTCGACCGCGCGTGGGACCTGCTCGATCTCGAAAAATCGCTGCACATCGACATCGAGCACAGCGTCAACCACGCCGTGAACGGCGTGTCGTGGTTGATCGTCTCGATGAACTACTACTACGCGACGTTGCACTTCGTGGTGACGATCGGTGTGCTGGTGTGGCTCTACCACCGACACCCCGGGCGGTATCGGGCCGTGCGCACGGTGCTGTTCCTGACCACCGGGCTGGCCCTGTTCGGCTACTTCTTCTTCGCGCTCGCACCGCCCCGGCTGCTTCCGGGCGCGGGCTACATCGACACCGTGTTGGTGCATCACACGTGGGGATCGATGGCATCGGGAGACATGAAGAACGTCTCCAACCAGTACGCCGCGATGCCGTCGATGCACATCGGCTGGTCGACGTGGTGCGCGCTGGCGATCGTGATGTTCGCGCGGCCGCTGTGGGTCAAGGTGCTCGGCGTGCTGTACCCGCTCACGACCCTGTTCGTGATCGTGGCGACCGGCAACCACTTCGTGCTCGACGCGGTCGGCGGGTGGATCACCCTCGCGGCGGCGCTGGGCCTACAGCGCCTGCTCAACGCGCGATCGGCCTACCGCTTCCCGCGTTACCCACCCGACGACCCACGCGCCGCGGCGACCGGTCCCCCGCCACCGCGCACCGAGGCCACGCCGCCTCAGCGCGAACCGGTCGACGTCTCGTCCTCGCCGTAGAACACCCGGTCCACCACGGCCCGCGCGTGCCGCGTCACGCGCCGATACTCCTCGATCAGGCTGCCGGTCCCCCCGCCGCTCTCCGGCCGGTGTCCGAGCATCCGGGCCACCCCGCCCAGTTCGCGCACGTCCGTGGGAAAGCTGTCGGAGGACTTGCCGCGCACGATCATCACCGCGTTGCGCACCCGGGTGGCCTCCACCCACGCGTCGTCGAGCACGTCCGCGTCGTGCTCGTCGAGCAGCCCCGCGTCGCGCGCCGCGACGAGTCCCTGCCTGGTACCGGTCACCTGCAACGACGGCACCTCGTGCGCGTGTTGCAACTGGAGCAGTTGGACGACCCACTCCACGTCGGCGAGGCCGCCCCGGCCGAGTTTGGTGTGCGTGGTCGGGTCGGCGCCGCGCGGCAGCCGCTCCGATTCGATCCTGGCCTTCATCCGGCGGATCTCGCGCACCTGCGTGTCGTCGATCCCACCCGGCGGATAGCGCAGCGGCGCGACCATCTCCAGAAAACGTCGACCCAGGTCGGCGTCTCCCGAGGTGAAGTCGGCGCGCAGCAGGGCCTGGCTCTCCCACAGCTTGGACCAGCGCCCGTAGTACGCGCGATAGGAGGCGAGGGTGCGCACGAGCGGACCCTGCCGGCCCTCCGGACGCAGGTCGGCGTCGATCAGCAGCGGCGGGTCGGTCGAGGGGATCTGCAACAGTCGGCGGATCTCGTTGGCCACCGATCCCGCTGCCTTGGCCGCGTCGCCCTCGTCGGCGCCCTCGATCGGCTCGTGTACGAACATCACGTCGGCGTCGCTGCCGTAGCCCTGCTCGTAGCCACCGAACCGGCCCATCGCGATGATCGCGATCCTGGTCGGCAACGGGCCGTGCGAGCGCTCGCGCGCGTCGATCGCGGCCCGGAGCGCGCCGGTGAGCGTCGCGGCGTTGACGTCGGTGAGCGCCTTGCCGGTGGCGTCCACGTCGAGGTTGCCGAGCACGTCGGCCGCCACGATCCGAAACAGCTCGCGCCGGCGCACGCTGCGCGCCGCCTGCACGGCGCTTTCCGGGCCCGGCGCGCGACCCACCGCGGCCCGGATCTCGTTCTCCAGGACGGCCCGAGAGCGCGGCCGCAGCCCGTCCGCGTCGCCGAGCATCGCCACCGCCTCGGGTGCGCGCAGCAGCAGATCGGGCGCGAGCCGTCCGGACGCGAGCACCCGGGCCATGTACTCGGCCGCCGCCCCGGAGGAGCCCGCTCCCGAGTCGCGCAGCAGGCGCAGATACCAGTGCGTGTTGCCCAACGCGTCGGAGACCTGACGAAACGCCAGCAGGCCGGCGTCCGGGTCGGCCGAGTCGGCGAACCAGCTCAGCATCACCGGCAGCAGCGTGCGCTGGATCGAGGCCCGCCGGCTCACCCCGGACGCGAGCGCCTCCAGGTGGCGCAGGGCCGCCGCGGGATCCGCGTAGCCCAGCGCCTCGAACCGGGTCTTGGCCGCCTCGGTGGTCAGTCGCTGCTCGCCGACCTTCAGCCGCGCCACCGCGTCCAGCAGCGGCCGATAGAACAGCTTCTCGTGCAGCCGGCGCACCTCGACGGTCTGCCGCTTCCACGCCTTCTCCAACTCGCCCACCGGGTTGGTGCGCATGCCCATCGAGCGAGCGATTCGGCGCAGCTCGCCGGTGTCGGTGGGCATCAGGTGGGTGCGGCGCAGTCGATAGAGCTGGATGCGGTGTTCCAGGGTGCGCAGGAAGCGGTACGCGGCGTCGAGCGCTGCCGCGTCGTCGCGTCCCACGTAGCCGGCCGCCGACAGCGCGGCGAGCGCGGCCAGCGTCGAGCCGCTGCGCAGCGCCGGGTCGGACTTGCCGTGCACCAGTTGCAGGAGCTGTACGGCGAACTCGATGTCGCGCAGGCCGCCGGGACCGAGCTTGACCTCGCGGTCGAGTTCGCGCGCGGGGATGCTGTCGACGACGCGGCGGCGCATCGCCTGGACGTCGGCGACGAAGTTCTCCCGACGGGCCGCGGTCCACACGAGCGGGGTGATGCTCTCGATGTACTTGCGGCCGAGGGCGACGTCGCCGGCTACCGGGCGGGCCTTGAGCAGCGCTTGGAACTCCCAGGTCTTGGCCCAGCGCTCGTAGTAGGCGAGGTGGCTCGCGAGCGAGCGGGTCAGCGGCCCGTTGCGGCCCTCCGGACGCAGGTTGGCGTCGACCTCCCAGATCGAGCCCTCCACGGTGGTGGCGGAGCAGGCGCGCATGAGCGCGCCGGCGAGCCGGTTCGCGGCGGCGACCGCGTCGGCCTCGGCGATCCCGGGCGGGGCCTCGGCGACGAAGACGACGTCGACGTCGCTGATGTAGTTGAGTTCGCGGCCGCCGCACTTGCCCATCGCGATCACCGCGAGCCGGCAGCGCTCGGCCTCGTACGGGTGCTCGCGGCGAACCAGGTCGAGCGCGGCCTCCAGGGTCGCGCCGGCGAGGTCGGCCAGTTCGGCGGCCACGGTCGGCTCGTCGGCGGAGCCGCACACGTCGCGGGCGGCGATGGAGAGCAGGCATCGTCGATACCCCACCCGCAGTCCGTCGAGCGCGGGGTCGTCGCGCAGCCCGGCGGTCGCGGTGGTGAGCACGGCGTGGAAGTAGGCCGGGGTCGGGCGGGCGTCCTGCACGTCGTAGGTGACCAGCGAGCGCCAGTCGTCGGGGTGGCGCGCGAGGTGGTCGCCGAGGGCCGCGCTCACGCCCAGGACGCCCAGTATCCGATCGCGGAAGGGCTTGGCGGACGCGAGCGTGGACAGCAGGACGGAGCGGTCGGCGGCGGCCTCGGCGAGCCGGACCAGGCCGAGCAGCGCGAGGTCGGGGTCGGCGGTGGCGGCGAGCGCGTCGAGGAACAACGAGTCGTTGCCCGCGCCGAGCAGGGCCGGGTCACGCAGGTTGCGGGCGGCGCTCGCGACGTCGGTGAAACCGAGTCGTACGAGGCGTCCGTCGGTGGTCGCCGGCTCACGGGGCTGATCCACAGAGGTCACCCGGCGAGCGTATCCGCTCAAACGGCCGATCGATCGAAGCCGATCACCGGATGGATCAAGATCTCACCTGCGAAGGTGGACGCGCCGCACGAGGTTCGCCGAGCCCCCCGACCGCGACGAACTGTGTGCGGCGCGCCCTTGTCGATGGTGAGTGGCAGATCCGCCCTGCGAGCCGTCCGTCCCACGGCTCGAAGGGGCCTCCGTAGCAACGACCTGCCATACGCCACCGTACGGGACGTCACCCTACGTTAGCGTAGGTGCCATGCGCAACGGTGTTCCCTCGGAGAGGGTTCAATCAGACGACGAACCGGAACGGCCCGCTCGACCCGGGCGCCGTACCCTCAGCCGAGAGGACTGGGCCCGGGCAGCCCTGGAAGCGATGCGCGAGGGCGGCCTCGGCGCGGTCGCCGTGGAACCGCTCGCGGAGCGCCTGGGCACCACCAAGGGCAGCTTCTACTGGCACTTCAAGGATCGCGACTCGCTGATCCAGGCGGCCTTGGAGCGGTGGATGGCCGAGTCGGAGGAGATGTTGGCCGCCGCCGAACGGATCGAGGATCCGGTCGAACGCGGGCGCCGGCTCACCGAGTTCGCCTTCAGCGCGCCCAGCGGCGCCGACATCACCACCACGCTCCTGGTACACGCCCAACACCCCGTGGTGGGGCCGATCCTGGAGCAGGTCACCCGCCGGCGCCTGGAGTTCGGCGCACGGCTCTCGCAGGAACTGGGCCTGTCCGCCGACGAGGCGTACCGGCACACGCTGACCGCGCTGACCATGACGGTCGGCATCGCGCTCATCCGCCGAGGCGCCCCGCAACTGCTGCCGCAGGGCGAGGAGAAGGACGCGTACGTGCGCTACATCGTGGAGTTGCTCGCGCCACCCCTGGTGTGAACGGTGTGAACGGTGTCCGGGCGACACGTGCCGACGACGCGTTCGGCCCACTCCCCGCGGGGAGTGGGCCGAACGCGTCGTCGTGATGCTCGAATTCCTCCGACTCACAGCACCGGCAGGTAGCGCTTCAGCTCGAAGGGCGTGACCTGCTGGCGGTATTCCTCCCACTCGTGGCGCTTGTTGCGCAGGAAGAACTCGAAGACGTGCTCGCCGAGGATCTCCGGCAGCAGTTCGCTGCGCTCCATCAGCGCGATCGCCTCGGCGAGGTTTTGCGGCAGCGGCGCGATACCCAGCGCACGGCGCTCGGAGTCGGTCAGCGCCCACACGTCGTCCTCGGCGCCGGCGGGCAGTTCGTAGCCCTCCTCGACGCCCTTGAGCCCCGCGCCGAGCAGCACGGCGTAGGCCAGGTAGGGGTTGCACGCCGCGTCGATCTGGCGCACCTCGATCCGGGTGGACTGCCCCTTGGTGGGCTTGTACATCGGCACGCGCACCAGGGCCGAGCGGTTGTTGTGGCCCCAGCAGATGTACGAGGGCGCCTCGCCGCCCATGCCCGCGGTCCGCGCCGAAGCGCCCCACAGCCGCTTGTACGAGTTGACCCACTGGTTCGTGATCGCGGCCATCTCGCCGGCGTGCTTGAGCAGGCCCGCGATGAAGGAGCGGCCGACCTTGGAGAGCTGATACTCGGCGCCGGCCTCGTAGAACGCGTTGCGGTCGCCCTCGAACAGCGACAGGTGCGTGTGCATGCCCGAACCGGGGTGCTCGGAGAACGGCTTGGGCATGAAGGACGCGTGCACGCCCTGCTCCAGCGCGACCTCCTTGACCACGAGCCGGAACGTCATGATGTTGTCGGCCGTGCTGAGCGCGTCCGCGTAGCGCAGGTCGATCTCCTGCTGCCCGGGCGCGCCCTCGTGGTGACTGAACTCGACCGAGATGCCCATGCTTTCGAGCATCGTGATGGCCTGACGGCGAAAGTCCTGGCCGACCGGCTGCGGCGTGTGGTCGAAGTAGCCGCTGTGGTCCACCGGCGTCGGCGGCGTCCCGTCGACCGGCTTCTCCTTGAACAGGAAGAACTCGATCTCGGGGTGCGTGTAGAAGGTGAAGCCCTTCTCCGACGCGCGCTCCAGGGTGCGCTTGAGGACGTAGCGCGGGTCCGCGAAGGACGGCGAACCGTCGGGCATCAGGATGTCGCAGAACATGCGCGCGGTGCCCGGCGCCTCGGCCCGCCACGGCAGTATCTGGAACGTCGCCGGATCCGGCTTCGCGAGCATGTCGGATTCGTGCACCCGGGCGAAGCCCTCGATCGCCGAGCCGTCGAATCCGATGCCCTCGGCGAATGCCTGCTCCAACTCGGCGGGAGCCACCGCGACCGACTTCAGGAAGCCGAGCACATCGGTGAACCAGAGCCGAACGAACCGGATGTCGCGCTCCTCCAAAGTACGAAGCACGAACTCCTGCTGCTTATCCATAATTCCCTATCCTTGCAGGTCGGACGGCCTGTGAGCGATCGGCAGGGCACTGCGGGGCACACGAGTATCCCGCCACAGGGTTTCGAGCACATTACGTGCCCTTTGCGGTACACCCATCTCTCGCGTGCGTATTGCCGTCGTCGCGTGCCAAGACGCGTTCATCGCGCGGCGTCGATCGGCGGGCGAGCCGTGAAACGAGCCGCCGGAGCCTCGGAGGTGAACTGTGCCAAGGGTATCTCCCGCGCGCCCGAAGTCGGAGCGCCGGGTTGGTCGTGGCGGACGCCGTTCGGCCACCGTTGTCCTGCGGTTTTCCGGGCGGACGGTCGCCGGTCCTCCCGAGCGGTCCCGGGCGCGCCGCAGGCGCTCGGACCACTGTTCGTCACTCTGACATTAATGGTCGGGCGCATTGGTTCGGGTGCCCCGAATGCGCATCACCTTCCGCTGGACAGATCCCAGGTTTACAGTTTCCGTCTGAGCATTCGTGGTCGCCACCACGCGCGAACGCAAGAAGGCTGTCGACTGCGGTGTCGGCACTGGTCAACGGCCTTGCTTTTCCGGTGGACTGCGGACGGCGACGACGACGGCGCCCTCTCCCGGAAATGAACCCGGGGGAAGGCGCCGTCGAGGTTTCCGCGCGTGATCTCGCCGGCCTAGCCGGGTCGTACGGCTGCGTAGAACGACATCGAGTCGACCGGGGCGATGGTCACGTTCTTGCCCGGTCGCGGGGCGTGGACGATCTGGCCGCCGCCGATGTAGATGCCCACGTGCGAGTTGTCCGCGAAGAAGAACACCAGGTCGCCCGGCTGGAGCGCGCTCTTGGAGATGCGCGGCCCGTCGTTGACCTGGGTCCACGTGGTGCGGCTCAGGTTGACGTTGGCGGCCTTCCACGAAGCCTGGGTCAGCCCCGAGCAGTCGTAGGAGCCGGGGCCGGTGCCCCGGGGCGCGTACGGCTTGCCGATCTGGGCCTTCGCGAACGCGATCGCGGCCGCGGCCCGGCCGGATGCGGGGACGTCCTTCGCCGGGGCCTCCGGCGTCACCGGCGGAGTGTCCGTCTTGGATCGCGAACTGCGGTCGGTCTCGCCACGCGCGGGCGGTTCCGTGGCCTTGTCCGCGGGCGTGTCCACGTGTTCGCTCGAAGCGAGGATCTCGTCCTGTTGCTTCTTGGTGAGCGTGTTCAGCAGACGCTGGGCCTCGGCGAGCTTGGTCTGGATCTCGGCCTTGTTCTTGTTCAGCTCGGTGCGCAGCTTCTCCAGCTGGGCGAGCTGCGAGGAGGCCTCGGTGCGGTCCTGCTGGAGAACCCGTGCCTGCGCCGCGACCTGGCGGAGCTTGGCCGCCTGCCGGTCGTCGAGCTGCGAGATCATCTGGGCCTTCTGCAGGTAACCCTCGGGGTCACCGCTCAACGCCAGGGAAAGCTCGGGGGGGAGTCCGCCGCTGCGGTACGCATTGGCCGCGAGGAGGCCGATCTGGTCGCGCAAGGTGTTCAGCGCGGCCTGTTCGTCGGCGATCCGGGCCTGGGTCTGGTTGGCCGTGCCCTGCTGCTTCCCCAACTGCTCCTCGACGCCGTTGGCCACCTCGGTGGCCTTGATGACATCGCTGTGCAGTTTGTTGACCTGCTCCTTGACCGTCTGGATCGAGGGAGCCGGATCGGCGTACGCGGCGCCGGAGAAGGCGATCACGCCGGTCATCGTCGCGGCGGCCGTGACTACGGTCGCCGCGGTACGCACGACGGTGCGCGGCTTGGGCTTGCGGTGCTGCCCGGATCGACGTTGGGACGCCACTGGTGGCGGGTCTCCTTCCTCGGCCGCCTACCGGGTTAGCTGACGGGTTCGGGCGGAAGAAGGCGCCCTACGATGCCGAAGCACCGATTCACCCCAGGGACTGCGAGGGTCCCCGGTTCCGGCTTCTCGTCGCACCGACCATGGTTACCCACCGTCACCGCTACGCATCCCCGAATTCGGCGGAGGCGATCGTGCAGACCGGGATGGTCGACGCTGAGCCGATCGCCTGACCCAAAACAATAGTCACAGGCGTATCACGGTCATCACCAATGGCCTAAGATTTTAGCAAGACTTTACCAAAATCCCCGTTTTGATTCAGAGCGTTTCATAAAAAAGAGTCTTTTTCCCGCAAGGCCCACCTTGAGCCAATCAACCGATATGCCGGCATCTCGACCCCCCGAGCTCACTGGGCGTGACACCGAACCGGAAAACGACCACCGAATGCCCCCACGTGCCCCGGCCAGCCCGCTGCACGAAAGGAAGGCCGTCGACCACGCTCCGGGAGCAGCGGTCGACGGCCTCGTCCTTCGGGGAGTCTCCTCCCGGTGCCCTCTGCGGTGTTCCGGAGGGTGGGTCCGCAGGGCGGCGGTACCTCGACTTAGAAGTCGAAGAAGTGATTCCGGAAGATCCGTTGACCTGCGGAAACGCTCCGATATGGCCTGGCCTGCGTGAATGCATCGCGACGCTACGCGCTGTTTCGCGGTGTTTCTTGGCCTGATGTGCCCTCTCCGTGCCCTCCGGGGAGGGAAGGGGGGAGCCACTGGCCCGGGAGCTTTGGCGTCCTCAGTGGTCGGTCTGGGCGAAGAGCTTCGCCACACTCGCCCCGATCGTCGCGGTCCGGTTCGTTCCGTGGTCAGCCGAAGGTGATCGCGCGGAACATGTTGCGCAGGTTGGTCAGCGGCTCGCGGTCGCGGGTGTAGTAGAGCTTGTTGGTCAGGAGTACGGCCCAGGTGCCCTGTTTGGGAGAGATCCACATGCCGGTTCCGGTGAAGCCGTAGTGCACGTAGGTGCGTTCCGCTGGGTCGGTGCCGGGGGCGGGGTGCCAGAAGAGGCCGCGTGCAGGCTCCAAGGGGCCGGTGTGAACTGTGAGGGACTCCTCGGTCCACGCGGGGCCGAACCCGGCCGGTGCGGGGGCCGTGGTGGGTTCGAGCATGTACCGCAGGAATCGGGTGAGGTCGTCGAGGGTCGAGAACGTTCCGGCGATCCCGCAGACGCCGCCGAGCAGGCGGGCGGAGAAGTCGTGTGCGACGCCCTTGAGGTGGGTGCCGGTGTCCTGGTCGGTCTCGGTGGGCGCGCACTGCGCGGCGGCGTCGGGCGGGAGCGGCCCGAAGCGGGTGTCGTTCATGCCGAGCGGCTGCCAGACGTGTTGCTCGGAGGCGCGGTCCAGGGGTTGGCCGGTGAGGTGTTCGGCGAGGTAGCCCAGGATGAGGGCGGCGCGGTCGGTGTACTCGACGGCTTGGCCGGGCGGCCGGTGGAGTGCTTCGTGCAGGACGCCCTTGCGGATGGTGGCGGGGTCGGTGCCGTACAGGTTCCGCAGATTCGCCCGCAGGGGGACGCCGGCGGTGTGGGTCAGCAGATGGCGGGTCGTGACGGTGCCTAGGTCGTGGCCGGTCACCTCCGGCCACAGGGTCCCGAGTGGTTCGTCGAGCGGGAGGCGGTCGTCCTCCCACAGGGCACCGATGGTGGCCCACACCGCGATGACCTTGGTGAGGCTGGCGATGTCGAAGAGGGTGTCCGGCCGCATCGCGGTGTCCGGTTCGGCGGGGTCGAGGAGGCCGGCCGTCCCGTGGGCCCGAGCGCCGTCCGCGTCGCCGATGGCCCACACGGCGCCGGGGTAGACCCGGTCGCGGACGCCGTCGTGCACGAGTCGTTCGATGCGGACGCTGTCTGTCATGGTCTCCCTGTTCGTCGCGCGTGCCCCGCTCGTCAGGTTAGTGACCAAGGGTGTGGTCTCGGGTGCGGCGCGGGTGGTTCAGCCGATCCGGTTGCCGAGGTCGGACAGTGCGGCGGCGGTGGTGCTGAGCGGGTAGCGGGCCGCGTTGCGCAGTCCGGCGGCACGCAGGGCGGGTAGCAGTGTGGTGTCGGTCCGCAGGCGATCGAGTTCGCGGACGAGGCCGGCGGCGTCGCCCAGGTTGGTGGCCAGGGCGGTGTCCGTGAGGGTTTCTCGCAGGCCTGGCACGGGTTGGTAGAGGACGGGCAGTCCACAGGCTTGGGCTTCGAGGGCGACCAGGCCCATGGCTTCGAGGGTGGTGGAGGGCACGAGGAGGGCGTCGTGTTCGGCGAACGCCTTCCACAGTTGCGGGCGGCGGAGCCAGCCGAGGTAGCGGACGTTGACGCCGACGTGCCGCAGGGTCGGGGTCAGCCGTTGGTACTGGGTTCGTGGCGCGGCCACGCTCAATTGGACGCCTCGGGCGATGGCAAGCGCACGGACGAGGGGTTCGACGCCTTTCTCGGCGCTGAGTCGGCCGGCGTAGAGCAGTCGCAGGTGTTCGGTGGGTCCGTGGGTGGGTCGGGGCGGCGGGGCGGCGAGGAGTCGGTCGGGGATGCCCCAGGGGATGTGGGCGATCTTGCGGTCTTCCATGGTGGGGGCGAGTTCGCGCAGGTGGTCGGCCATGGCGCCGGTGGGGACGACGACGGCGTGTGCGGCGCGGACGGTTTCGCGCAGGACGCGCAGTTGGGTGCGGTGTGCTCGGGCGTACAGGAGGTCGGTGCCGTGGACGAGGGCGATGCGCGGGTGTCTGGGGAGGGCGCGCGTCAGGGCGGGGGTGGCGCCGAAGGTGAGGTGTTGCAGGTGCAGGACGTCGATGCGGGAGGTGTCGATCGCGAGTGCGAGGGCGCGTTGCAGCGCGGTGACGTAGTGGCTGAAGGGTGCTCCGGACAAGCACTTGCCGGCGACCGACAGCAGGTTCAGTCCGGCGCGTGTGCGGGGCGGGGCGCCGTCCGGGGCGAGCATGAACGCGTTGGCCGGGATGCGGGGGTTGGGGCCGGTGTAGAGGTCGAGGAAGAGTTCGACGCTGCCGCCGGGGCTACCCGCGACAAGGTCGAGGGCGGTGGCGACGAACGGGCTCGTGGCCACTTTCACGACTGGCCTCCGGGGTTTTCCTCGTAGAGACGAGAGATGTCGATGCCGTCGGTTCCGGCGTATTTGAGGCCGCACGCCTGGTAGCTGATGGAGGTGCCGAAGGTGTGGAGGAAGGCGACTTTGCCGAAGGTCATGCCGGCGTGGACGCGTACGGGTTTGGCGGCACGGATCTCCAGCGTCCAGCGGATGGCGTGTCCGACGTGGCCGAGCGGGGCGGAGATGTGGACCCAGATCCCCAGGGCGCCGGTGGTGCGGTCACCGTTGAGGAGCTGGGCGTACTTCTCGGATCCGGTGTGTTCCCGGGTCAGGCCCAGGTACAGCACGCCGGGTCGAAGGACGTAGCCGCTGGTGGGGATGGTGGTCTCGGCGAAGGCGGTGCGGGTGGCGGCGTCGAGGTCGCCGTCGCAGATCCGCAGAGTGTCGCCCAGGCGCCAGTCATAGGCGTTCGGGGAGAGCCTGTTCGGGTCGTAGGGGTCGATGGTGATTTCGCCGGCGGCGACGGCTGCGGCGATGGCGGGGCCGGTGAGGATCACAAGGCCACCGCCTTGTCGGTGGCGGGATCGCGCCAATAGCCGGAGGGCTGGGGCCCGCACGCGGCCTGGTATTTGCCGTCGTAGAGGGTGACGGGTCCGGTGGCGACGAAGAACATGATCTGGCCGATCTTCATGCCCGCGTACACGCGCAGGGGTCGGATCGGGGAGAGCATCAGGGTCCACTGGCCGTGGAAGCCGATGTCGCCGATGGGCGCGGTGATCTCGACGAACAGGCCGAGTCTGCCGACGGAGGAGCGGCCGAACAGCAGGGGTACGTATGTATCGGAGCCGACCTGTTCGTGGGTGTGGCCCAGGTACAGCTCGCCGGGTTGCAGGACCAGGCCGTCGGCGGCGATGTCGATCGTGGCGGTGAGGTTGGGCCGGTGAGCGTCGATGACCGGCTCGGTGTAGGTCATCAGGGTCGGGCCGAGGCGGATGTTGTAGCTGTTGGGGTTGACCTGCTCGGGTTCGAATGGATCGATCCGCAGGCGTCCGTCGTGGGCGGCGGCGGTGATCTCGGGACCGGTGAGGATCACTGTGGTTCTCCTTCGTCGCGCTCGCCGGGGTCGGTGAGGACGTCGCGCACGACGTCGCCGAGCAGCGGTCCGATCTCGTGGGGGCGGGTGGCGTCGAGGGTCTGGGCGAGGTAGTCGGTGGTCAGCACGACAGGCACCGCCGCGGGCAGCGTGTGGGAGGCGATGACCAGTGGTCCGCCGCGCAGGGCGAGGTGGGCCAGGAGGCCGGGGACGTCCCGCGCGAGGGCGTCGGTGAGGTGGACCCGGGTGAGGCGGTTGCCGAAGGGTTCGACGCCGAGCACGTCCGCCAACCGCAGCACCCGGCCCAGCGCGGTGGGCCGCAGCGCGGTCTCGTTGAGGATCACAGCGACGCCGTGTTCGCGGTGCAGTCGGGTGGCGGTCGCGCTCAGGAGGGCTTGCGGGTCGCGAGCGGCGCCCCGCCAGTGCGGCGCGACCCGGCCCAGAGGGACGGCGAGTCGCGCCCGCAGGCGCCCGATCTCGTCTGCGAGTGGCACCAGGTCGTCGGGGACGCCGGCGTCGTCGGGGAAGTGGTGGCTTCGCGCCGTCCAGCCGGTCGTGTCATTGGGTTCGGCGAGGGCGTACCCGAGGCCGAGTTCGGCTCCCTTGACCACCAGCGTGGTGCCCACCCGTTCGGGCGCGTAGTGCCGGCTGTGGCAGTGCCCGGCGAAGACCACGTCCAGGAACGGGCATTGCCGCGCGAGGTCGAGGTCGTCCTCGAAGCCGGTGTGCGAGAGCAGGATCCAGTCGTCGACGGTGTGGTGGTGTTCGAGCATCAGCCGCCGCAGCACGGTCACCGGGTCGGTGACCCGGTGACCGGCCCGTTCGGTGAGGGGTATGGCCGCGAACGCCTGCGGGCCGATCACGGCGGTGACCGCCACCCGTCGCCCGCCGACGCTCGTCCGATGCAGGGGCCGGAACAGCGGCTCGTCGCAGGCGTCGTCGACGACGTTCGCGCACACGGTCCGCTCGCGTAGGCCGGGTTCGAAGTGGTGGAGCCAGCCGTGGTTTCCGGGGGCGAGCACGTCGTACAGCCGCAGCAGGATCTCGCGTTCCACTGTGCCGTTGCCGAGGCGGTAGTAGCCCGTGCCCTCGAAGAAGTCCCCGCAGTCGACCACCAGCGACGAGGTGCGTGCGGCGTGCAGGTGGGCCATGAGGCCGTGGGCGTGATCGAGGCCGGAGTGGACGTCGGTGGTCGCCACGATCCGCGTCAATGTTCGGGCGGCGGTCATCGGGTGACCTCCGTGACATCGGCGCCGAGCGCGCGGAGCTTGGCCGGCAGGTCCGCGTGTCCGCGGCGGAGCTGGTCCAGGCCGGTCACGGTCGTGGCGCCGCGCGCGGTCAGGGCGGCGATCAGCAGGGCCGCGCCGGTGCGGATGTCGGTGGCGTGGACGGCGGCGCCGGACAGCCGTTGCGGGCCTGTCAGCCGGCACCGGGTGGAGGAGATCTCCTGGATCTCGGCGCCCAGGCGGGCGAGTTGGGGCAGCAGGTTGCCGTGCCGGCCTGGGTTGATGTCGTCGGCGAACAGATGGGTGCCGGGCATGCCCAGGGCCAGTGCCATCAGCGGTGGTTCGAAATCGGCGTCCAGGCCACCGGGGTCGAGTGTGGCCAGTACCCGCAGGGGGTGGTGGGTGAGTCTGGCGTCGCCGTGCACGACCAGCGCGTGGTCTTCGGCGGTGGCCGCGATGCCCAGCAGGTTGAGGGCGTCGACCACAGGGGCGACGTCCGCCCCGCGCACGCCTTCGACGCGCGCGGAGCCGCCGGTGGCGGCGACGGCGCACGCGAGGGTGCCGGCCTCGATCTTGTCGCCCGGCACCTCCCAGGACACCGTGGTCACGCGTGTCGAACCGGGTTCGACGGCGACGGTGTCGTCCTCGATCCGCACGACCCATCCGGCGTCGCCCAGGGCCGTCAGGAGTCCGACGACCTCCGGCGAGAGGTTCGGGTTGGCCAGCAGGAGCCGGTGGCGGCCGATCACCGCGCGCAGGATCGCGGCCACGCTCGCGCCGCGCGAGCGGAACGGCAGGCCGATCGCGACCTTGTGCGGGCCGGTGCCGGCGGCCGTGACCCGGTAGCCGTCCTCGTCGGTGGCGATCGTGTCGCCGAACGCCTCGTACACCCGGAAGTGCATGTCCATGCCCCGGTCGCCGATCGAACAGCCTCCCGGCCAGGGCAGGTTCGCCGTGCCGCAGGTGGCCAGGAGCGCGGGCACCAGGTAGTACGAGGCCCGGATCTTGGTGGCCTCCGCCAACACGGGGACCGCGATCCTGCCGGGACGCGGCACGATCAGGACGGAACCGGGCTCCACCACGGGTTGGGCCACCCGGTACCCACTGCGTTGGATCAGGGCGAGCATCAGCTGTACGTCCGCGCTCGCGGGAATGCCGTGCACGTGCACCGTGCGGCCCAGGGCCGCCGCGGCGGCCAACAACGGCAGGGCGGCGTTCTTGGAACCGTCCACGCGGACCGCCCCGGTCAGCGGCGACCTGGGGCTGACGGTCACGGCGAGCAAGTGGGGCGAGGGAGTTGGGGCGAGGGGCACGAGGGACCTCCGAAGCGGTGCACGGACACGGATGAGGGTCGCTGGTGCTGTGTTCGAGAGGGCGGCCCGGTCATTCGCCGACGGGCGGACCGCTCGGGGCACCGCCCTGAGGTTGCGACATGCGTGGGGACGGTGGCCGACCGCTCCCCGCGCCCAGGTAGGCGGGCGTGGGGTTCACGCGGTCGACGACCATGCGGCTCGGTGATCATGTGTCGGCACCCGCCAGCCGGCAGCGGATCTGCTTGCCGATCGGGGTAGGCACCACGTTCCAGCCGGGGGCGAGCGCGTCCAGGATTCGGATGCCGCGACCGGTCTCGGCGTCAGGGTCGTCCAAGGCGGTCACCGCGCGGACGGGAAGGCGTTCGGGCATCGGGTCGTGAACCATCACCCACACCCCATCCGCATCGGCGGACGCTTCCACCACCAACGGTGCCCGATCGCCGCAGGCACGCGCCGCGTTGCCGACCAACTCGGATACCACCACCTGGGCGTCGCCGGTGACTTGGACATCGACCCCGGCAGCGCACAACGTCTTGTCGATCAGCTCTCGCACCTGCGACAGGTGCTCCTGGCAAGCGCATATGTGGACGGTGAACCCGCCAAGGCGCTCGATGAGAAAGAAACCCGGAACCGCTACCGCCGCTTCCGTTCCCGCCATGGACACAAGCCTCCCGCCCGCCGCACGGGATCCGCGCGGTACTGATTCAAGTAACGCCATGCAGCGAACGATCAACCGCTGGTAGCGCCATCGCTTGAGAATGACTGATTTCCTAGCTTGGGCGCAAGGTTTCTACCTGAAGGCATGTGACTTTCCCCCGTAAGGGTTGATCGCTCATTCGGAGGTGCGAGACTGCGCACATGCCTAACTCTCCGTTGGTGCCCACGGTGCGTCGCCGTCGTCTGGGCGCGACGCTGAAGCGACTGCGAAACAAGGCCGGATTCACGCTCGACGAGGCGGCCGAGGGGATGGGTTGGAAGGGCCCGAAGATGTCCAAGATCGAGAACGCCACCCAGTCGATCCGTCCCGCGGACGTCGCCAGGCTCCTTACGACGTACGGCGTGGGTGATCCGGACGTGTTCACCGCGTTGGAGAACCTGGCCAGGGACGCGGGCAAAAAAGGGTGGTGGCAGACCTACGGTGGTGTCCTGGCGCCGAGGTATGCGGACTACATCTCGCTGGAGTTCGACGCGGACCGTATTCGTGGTTACTACCCCACGGTGATTCCGGGTTTGTTGCAGGGTGCCTCGTACGCACGCGAGACGATCGCCGCGAACGCGACGACCCGCACGCCCGAGGAGGTCGTGGCGCTCGCAGAGGTGAGGCAGGGTCGTCAGGCGGTGTTGAGCCGCACGAATCGGCCGCCGTTGGAGTTGTGGGCAGTCATCCACGAGGCGGTGCTGTATCAGCGGTTCGCCGTACGTCCGGCCACGATGCGCGAGCAGCTCCGGCGGTTGCTGGATGCCGCCGAGATGCCGAACGTGACGATCCAGGTCATGCCGCTGGACGCCACACCGCATCCCGGCGGCGCCGGCGGTTTCAACCTGATCGGCTTTCCCGGTCTGCCCCCTGGGGTCGTCCAGGTGGAGAACTTGCTGGGATCGTCGTACGTGGAGGAGGTGGACGGGGTGAGGATCTTCGCCGATGCCTTCGAACGGATCGTCGCGGCGGCTCTGTCGACCGATGATTCGCTGGCAATGATCGCCCGAATGGAAGAGGGAAAACGCACGTGAACGATCGCAAGACGGACCTGTACGCGCACGATCTGACGGCCGCGACGTGGCGCAAGTCGTCGGCCAGTGCCGGCGAGGGCGAGTGTTTCGAGGTCACCGACCTGCCCGGTGGAGGGAAGGCGGTGCGCGATTCGAAGAACCCGGGCCGGGGTGATCTGCGTTTCACCGCCGCCGAATGGGCAGCGGCCCGCGCCGGTTTCCTTGCCGGGGAGTTGTAGGCAGGGTCCCGATCCGCCGGATCGGGCCCTCGTGAACACGTGGCGGCGGCCGCCCCCCAAGCGGATTGGGCCGGCCGCCGTTCGACCCCCTGTGCGCGAAACTCACCCTTGTGCAGAGGATTTGCACAGGTGGCATGCCGAAGCGCGGCTTGCACCGACGTCGTCGTCCGTGCCGAGCTGCGTGCAAACGCTGTCGAGTTGCGAAGCGTCACAAGCCGGGAGGTCCCACCAGCGTCGCGTTCCGCTCGTCGGCAGAGGTAGATGCGCGCGAATGCTCCAGCACACGAGGAAGGCCGTCGACCACGCTCCGGGAGCAGCGGTCGACGGCCTCGTCCTTCGGGGAGTTTCCTCCCGGTGCCCTCGGATGTGTTCCGGAGGGTGGGTCCGCAGGGCGGCGGTAC
>NZ_WWJX01000219.1 GCF_009865215.1 Streptomyces sp. SID3343
GTCGAGGCGCCGGGCGCCGGGCCCGAGCCGGGTCCGCCCGGCGATCCTGGGATCGGTCGCCGACGGCTGCGGAGACGGCGGGAAACGGCGAGGACGACGGTTGACGACGACGCACGACCTCACCTCGTCCCGAGCCGGGGGCGGGCACCGAGCGCCGCCTCGGTGGGCTCTGAGGGGTGCGTGTTCCCGTCCGACTGCGTTGGTCCATTCACACACGGTATTGCCGCATCACGGTCAAACCCGGCCAAGAACACGAAAAACCTCACCCCCGCTGGTGTCGTACCGTCCTGGCGGTCGGTGCCCGCCCGTCGACGCGTGCACTGCTTGTGCCCCCGATTCTGCGGGGCTCACCAGGGAGGACGCTTTCCCGCCCCCGATCGGTGGCAGGGAAAGCGGACGAATTCCGGCCTCGCGGGCGCCGCGGGTCAGCCGGCGGCGCCGGCCTCCACCGCGTCCACCGCGCGCACGACCGCGTCGGTGCTCTTGACCTGGACCGCGATGCCCCGCTGTGCGGCGTACCACCGCAGGTCCACGGCCAGGTGGGGGAGCATCTCCTCGCCGATGAAGTTGATCGTGTGCCGCTTGGCGTGACCGTCGCGCATCGAGCACCGGACGACCGCGTAGCACGGCGAGTCGCCCTTGCCGACCTTGAGCTTGACCTGAACCGCCACGATGTCCTCCCAGCGCAACCCACGCGTGCGGAACAGGCCGTGGAAGACGAGTCCGTGGGGGCCGATGGAGAGCTTGCGATACCGGTAGAGCGCGTAGCCCAACACCATGAAGAGCGTGAGGCCGCCGTAGACGGACCAGCTCACGGCGGTCGGCAGGCCGAGGTCGGCCACGTCGAACAGCCCGAGCCCGACCGGGACCAGCGCACCGAGCAGCAGCAGCCGGACCGGCTTGGCCTCCCACAGGACGCCGTCTATGAGTTGCCTTCGGTTGTGGTTCGTGTTCGGGCCGGTGGTGTTCGTGGTGTTCGTGGTGCCGAGGCCCGCGGCGCCGGTGTATGTGCCGCCGGTGCCACCGGTGCCGCCGGTGTTCGAGGCATGGGTGTTCGCGGTGTTGGTGTTCCAGCTGCGGCTCATCGATGTCCCCGTCGTTGAGAGGCCGACCTACGAAACCAGGGATGCTACTGGCCACAGGGCACCGCCTACACTTTTGCGAGGCGCCCCACTGTCCGCAGCGCGCAGGACGGCCCCGCAGCACCCGCCTCGACCACCCACAGCCCAGGGAATCCAGTTGTCGCTCACCATCGGAATCGTCGGCCTGCCCAACGTCGGCAAGTCGACGCTTTTCAACGCCCTGACCAAGAACGACGTGCTCGCGGCGAACTACCCGTTCGCGACCATCGAGCCGAACGTGGGCGTGGTGGGCGTGCCGGACCCGCGCCTCGACACTCTGGCCGAGATCTTCGGATCGGCCAAGAAGATCCCGGCGACGGTCGACTTCGTCGACATCGCGGGCATCGTGCGCGGTGCCTCCGAGGGTGAGGGCCTGGGCAACAAGTTCCTCGCCAACATTCGCGAGTCGGACGCGATCTGCCAGGTCATCCGGGTCTTCACCGACCCCGACGTGGTGCACGTCGACGGCAAGGTCTCGCCGGTCTCCGACAAGGAGATCATCGAGACCGAGCTGATCCTCGCCGACCTCCAGACCATCGAGAAGGTCCTGCCGCGCCTGCAGAAGGACTCGCGGCTCCAGAAGGACAAGGTCGCGGTGGCGGCGGCGGTGGAGAAGGCCAAGGAGGTCCTGGAGTCGGGAACCACGGTCTTCGCCGCGGGCCTGGACCCGGAGCCGCTGCGCGAACTGCACCTGCTGACCGCCAAGCCGGTCCTGTACGTCTTCAACGTCGACGAGGAAGAACTCGTCAACGAGGAGCTCAAGGACGAACTGCGCGCGCTCGTCGCGCCGGCCGAGGCGATCTTCCTGGACGCGAAGATCGAGTCCGAGCTGATCGAGCTCGACGAGGCCGAGGCACTGGAACTGCTCCAGAGCCTGGGCCAGGAGGAATCCGGCCTGACCATCCTCGCGCGCGTCGGCTTCAACACCCTGGGCCTGCAGACCTACCTGACGGCCGGCCCCAAGGAAGCCCGCGCCTGGACCATCCCCAAGGGCGCCACCGCCCCCGAGGCGGCCGGCGTCATCCACACCGACTTCCAACGCGGCTTCATCAAGGCCGAGGTCATCGGCTTCGCCGACCTCGTCGAAACCGGCAGCCGCGCCGAGGCCCGCACCAAGGGCAAGGCCCGCATGGAGGGCAAGGACTACATCATGCAGGACGGCGACGTGGTGGAGTTCCGCTTCAACGTGTAGCGCGTGGTGTACCGGCCACGGCTCCCGTGCCGGTTCGCGGGCCGCAAGCCTGGCGACAGGGGCGCGGGAGCCGTCGCGTCGTCCTCACAGCTCGCTATCGCTACTGATCAGGCGAAACGGCCCGGCCCGGTCACCCCTGTGAGTGGCCGGGCCGGGTTGTGCTCGCGGGGGGTCAGTCGGTCGAGGCTCGGCGGCGGATTTTGTTGCCCAGCCAGACCAGGGGGTCGTACTTGCGGTCGGCGATGCGTTCCTTCATCGGGATCAGGGCGTTGTCGGTGATGTGGATGTTCTCCGGACAGACGTCCGTACAGCACTTGGTGATGTTGCACAGGCCGAGGCCGTGTTCCTCCTGCGCGGCCTTTTGCCGGTCGGCCACGTCCAGTGGGTGCATGTCCAGTTCGGCGATGCGCATCAGGTAGCGCGGGCCGGAGAAGGCCGGCTTGTTGTCCTCGAAGTCACGGATGACGTGGCACGTGTTCTGGCACAGGAAGCACTCGATGCACTTGCGGAACTCCTGCGAGCGCTCGACGTCGACCTGTTGCATGCGGTACTCGCCCGGTGCGAGGCCCTTCGGCGGCGTGAACGACGGGACCTGCCGGGCCTTGGCGTAGTTGAAGGACACGTCGGTGACCAGGTCGCGGATCACCGGGAAGGTGCGCATCGGGGTGACCGTGACGGTCTCCTGCTCGGTGAACGTGCTCATCCGCGTCATACACAGCAATCGCGGCCGCCCGTTGATCTCCGCGCTACACGAACCGCACTTGCCCGCCTTGCAGTTCCAGCGCACCGCGAGGTCGGGGGCCTGGGTCGCCTGGAGGCGATGGATGATGTCGAGGACCACCTCGCCCTCGTTCACCTCGATCGTGAAGTCGCGCAGTTCGCCGCCGTCCGCGTCGCCGCGCCAGATGCGGAAGTCCGCCTTGTAGGACATCAGTCGTCCTTCCCGGGAAGCTCTGCGTCGGTCAGGTACTTCGTCAACTCGTCGCGCTCGAACAGATCGAGCAGGTCGGCGCGCATCGGTGTCGCCTCGCCGCGGCTCAGCGTCACCGACAAGCTCGGCGCGTCGGGGTCCTCGATCGAGCACGCGAGGATCACCCGCCGCCACTCGGCGGACATCGCCGGGAAGTCGTCGCGGGTGTGCCCGCCGCGGCTCTCGGCTCGCTCCAGGGCCGAGCGCGCGACGCACTCGCAGACCAGGAGCATGTTGCGCAGGTCCAGGGCCAGGTGCCAGCCCGGGTTGTACTGCCGGTGCCCCTCGACGCCGGCCTTGGCCGCGCGCGCCTTGAGCTCGTCCAGGCGGGTCAGCGCCTCCGCCATCTCGCCCTCGCGGCGGATGATGCCGACGAGGTCGTTCATCGTCTGCTGGAGTTCCTGGTGGACCGTGTAGGGGTTCTCCGAACTCTCCACGGCGAACGGCGCGAGTGCCTCCTTCGCCGCCGCGTCGATCTGCTCCGGGGCCGGCTCGCGCCGGGCCTCGCCGATCTCGTCGGTGTACCGGGCGGCGTGCTCGCCCGCCCTGCGTCCGAAGACCAGCAGGTCGGACAGCGAGTTGCCGCCGAGCCGGTTGCTGCCGTGCATGCCGCCGGCCACCTCGCCGGCGGCGAACAGCCCGCGCACCCCGGGGGTCGCGGTCGTGTCCGGATCCACCGCGATCCCGCCCATGACGTAGTGGCAGGTCGGGCCGACCTCCATCGCCTCGGCCGTGATGTCCACGTCGGCCAGTTCCTTGAACTGGTGGTACATCGAGGGCAGTTTGCGCCGGATCTCCTCGGTGCCGCCGGCCATCCGGCCGACCACCGTCAGGAACACGCCGCCGTGCGGGGAACCGCGGCCCGCCTTGACCTCGGAGTTGATCGCGCGCGCCACCTCGTCCCGCGGCAACAACTCCGGCGGGCGCTTGTTGTTCTCCTGGTCGAGATACCAACGGTCGCCCTCGTCCTCGGACTTGGCGTACTTCTCCTTGAAGACGTCCGGGATGTAGTCGAACATGAAGCGTCTGCCCTCGGAGTTGAGCAGTACCCCGCCGTCCCCGCGCACCGACTCGGTGACCAGGATCCCCTTGACCGACGGCGGCCAGACCATGCCCGTGGGGTGGAACTGGACGAACTCCATGTTGATCAACGGCGCGCCCGCGAGCAGCGCGAGCGCCTGCCCGTCACCGGTGTACTCCCACGAGTTCGAGGTGACCTTGAAGCCCTTGCCGATGCCGCCCGTCGCGAGCACGATCGACGGCGCGTCGAAGACGGTGAACCGGCCCGACTCGCGCCAGTAGCCGAACGCTCCCGCGATCCGATGGCCGGTGCCGGTGCCGGTGCCGCCGTCGGAACCGGCCTCGGAACCGGCCTCCGGACCGGCGTCGGGGACGGTCAACAGGCGGGTGATCGTGCACTCCTGAAAGACCTTCAGCCGTGCCTCGGGGTCGCCGAACTCGCGCTCGTCCTCCTGTTGCAACGCCACGATCTGCTGCTGGAGGGTGCGGATCAGTTCCAGGCCGGTACGGTCGCCGACGTGGGCGAGGCGCGGATACTCGTGTCCGCCGAAGTTGCGCTGGCTGATCCGGCCGTCCGCGGTGCGGTCGAACAGCGCGCCCCACGACTCCAACTCCCAGACCCGGTCCGGGGCTTCCTTCGCGTGCAGCTCGGCCATCCGCCAGTGGTTGAGGAACTTGCCGCCGCGCATGGTGTCGCGGAAGTGCACCTTCCAACTGTCCTGCGAGTTGACGTTGCCCATCGAGGCGGCGATGCCGCCCTCGGCCATCACGGTGTGGGCCTTGCCGAACAGCGACTTGCACACCACGGCGGCGCGCTTGCCGCGCATCCGGGCCTCGATCGCGGCGCGCAGACCGGCGCCGCCCGCGCCGATCACGACCACGTCGTACGAATGACGTTCCACTTCGGACACGAGTGCTACTCCTGTACTGGTGCTGGGGCGTGAGGGGTGGTGCGCGGGGTGACCTTCGAGCCGACGGCCGCGGGTGCGGCCGCGGCCCGGCCTCAGAAGAACCGCGGGTCGTCGAAAACGTTGCTCGCGACCAGGTACACGTACAGGTCGGCCAGCGCGACGCTGAACAGCGAGGCCCACGCCAGTTCCATGTGCCGACCGTTGAGCTTGCTCACGAAGCCCCAGAAGCGGTAGCGCACGGGGTGCTTGGAGAAGTGCTTGAGTTTGCCGCCGACGATGTGCCGGCACGAGTGGCACGACAGGGTGTACGCCCAGATCAGCAGTACGTTCGCGAGCAGCACCAGGGTGCCGAGCCCCATGTGTCCCCAGGCGCCGTGCTCGTCGCGAAACGCGATCAGCACGTCCCACGACAGGATCACCGCGACGATCGTCGCGAAGTAGAAGAAGTAGCGGTGGATGTTCTGCACGATCAGCGGGAACCGGGTCTCGCCCGAGTACTTGCCGCGCGGCTCGGGAACCGCGCACGCCGACGGCGACGCCCAAAAGCCCCGGTAGTACGCCTTGCGGTAGTAGTAGCAGGTGAGCCGGAAGCCCAACGGGAAGATCAGGATGAGCAGCGCGGGGGAGAGCCCCCACCAGTCGCCGAACAGCGGCGCGTTGGCGCTCATCGGCATGCTGTCGCACTTCGACGCCAGGCACGGCGAGTAGAAGGGCGACACGTACGGCTCGGCGAAGTAGTCGTCGTTCGCGAATGCCCGCCACGTCGAGTAGACGATGAACGCGGACAGGATGGTCACGGTCACCGCGGGCGAGAGCCACCAGCGGTCCGTGCGCAGATGTCGGGCCTCGATCGCGGCCCGGCCCGGAGCGCCGGTGCCACCGCTGCCCGCTCCGCCCGCCTTGCCTGCTCTGCCCGTCGTCCCCGTCGTCCCTGTAGCCAAGACGTCACCTTCCTGTACGGCGGGGCGGCCGCATGCCGCCCACACCCTCGTCGTCCGCGTCCGCGAAGAGCACCGGGTCGTACGGCAGATCGGACATCACTTCGATCGGCCGCAGGCTCGGGTCGAGGTCGGAAGCCGCGTCGCCACCGGCGTCGGCGCCCGCTTCGGGTCGCGGTGGGACCGCGGCGGCACGCAACAGCGCCAGACTCGACCGGGCCCGCTCCACGTCCTCGCACAGCCTGCGCACGTCGAGGGTGTCGCCGAGGGCGCGACGCAACCCGCGCACCGCCCGGGCCAGATCGTCGAGCCTGCGCCCCGCCAGGGCCAGTTCCTCGTTCGTCGTGGTCGTCAAGATCGCGCTCACCTCCTGCTTTTCCGGCACCACGTCGTCGGGGGCCGGGGGATGGTGTTGCGGACTTGCAATGTCGTTTCCCGTGGTGGTGGGAACGTCGGCAGTCTGGCGCGAAAGATCAATCGATGGAAAGTGTTTCGCCGATCTGATGGGTCACAGATCAGGAAAAGGTGAGCGGCACAAAAAGATCGCCGGTATTCGATCTTGCCGTGGACAAGATCGAATACCGGCGATCAAGAGATAAGGTGTTCATCGAACCACGAGGTTCGGCGAACCACGAGGTCATCGAACTTCGATGCTCAGCGAACCACGAGGTTCGGCCGACTCCGGGGTTCGGCAAACTGCGAGGCCCTGCGAAGTTCGAGGTTTAACGATCTTCGAGGCGAATCGTGGCAGCCGGGCTGGATTCGATTCTGGTCCGGGTGGCGCCGATCCGCGGCCGGCCGGGCAGAACCCGTTCGGCGTCGACCAGGGCGGCTCGCGCGGCGTCGATATCGCCGGCCGCGCACACGCACAGGGCGTATGTGCACAAGGCATCGGCGTGCCCGGCCCTGGACGCCCGCTTTTCGGCGTCGACGAGTCGCTTGGCGGCGCGCACCGACTTCGCGGTATCACCGTGCAGCACCATCAACAGCGGCTCGTCGTCCTCGGCCTCCAATCGAATCGTCGCGCCGGAGGGGTGTCGATAGGAATCCCCGGGCTTGCGCAGAGCCTCCTCGGCCGCCGCGAGGTTGTCCGCGAGTGGCACGGTGCCCATGATCAGCGCCTGCACCATCACCTCGCCGAACAGGGCGCGGGCGGTGTCCCACGCCGAGTGGCTCGGCCCGATCCGGTCCAGATAGGCCCGCGCGACGGCGGCCGCGGCCGCGTCGTCGGCGTGCGCCTCCAGGGCCTGGACCCGCGCGAAAGTGCGATAGGGCTCACTTTCGGGGCCTTCGGGGATCAGGTCCGCCAATTGTTCGACCATTGCGACATCGCCGTCCCGATACGCCTCGGTCGCTCGCTCGTACAACAACCTGGCCCGCCCGGCCGGGGTGCCCCGGTCGGACTCGGCAGGGGGTACAGGGGTGTCGATATCGGAAGGAACGGGCCCAAAGGAACCGCCTTGGCGGTCGGCCGATCGCCGGGACCACCGCTTGCGCATACGTTCGTTGAAGGACTCGCCAGACTCGCTCACACCTATGGATTCTGCCTTGTGGGGCCTTCGAACGGCGCGCGACGGGCTCCGGGACGAAGTGCGGGACGCTCCTCCCCGTACGATTGAGACTGGCGCCGAGGAGGCAGGCCGGTTCGCGCGGTGCCCATCGCGCGGCGGAGGAGGCCCACGGATCGCCAGCCCGTCCGTAGCATCCCCGACTGAAGCCGAGAGACACGCAGCCGTGCCCACGCGCCATGACATCCGCAACGTCGCCATCGTCGCCCACGTCGACCACGGCAAGACCACCCTCGTCGACGCCATGCTGAAGCAGGCGGGCACGTTCAGTGCCCACCACCAGATGGACGATCGGGTGATGGACTCCAACGACTTGGAGCGCGAGAAGGGCATCACCATTCTCGCGAAGAACACCGCCGTCGCCTATCACCCCAAGGACGGTGGCCCCACGGTCACCATCAACATCATCGACACCCCCGGCCACGCCGACTTCGGCGGAGAGGTGGAGCGCGGACTGTCGATGGTGGACGGTGTCGTGCTGCTCGTCGACGCGTCGGAGGGCCCGCTTCCGCAGACCCGATTCGTGCTGCGCAAGGCGCTCGCCGCGAAGATGCCGGTCATCCTGTGCATCAACAAGGTCGACCGTCCCGACTCGCGCATCTCCGAGGTCGTCGACGAGACCTACGAGCTGTTCATGGACCTGGACGCCACCGAGGAGCAGATCGAGTTCCCCATCGTCTACGCGTGCGCGCGTGACGGTGTGGCCACTCTGGTGCGCCCGAGCGACGGCACCGTGCCCACCGACAGCGACAGCCTGGAGCCGTTCTTCCAGGCCATCCTGGACTCCATCCCCGCCCCCGAGTACGAGGAGGGCGCGCCGCTCCAGGCGCACGTCACCAACCTGGACGCGTCGAACTTCCTCGGCCGGATCGCGCTGTGCCGCGTGCACCAGGGCACCATCCGCAAGGGCCAGCAGGCCTCGTGGTGCCGGCACGACGGCACCATCGAGCGGGTCAAGATCACCGAACTGCTGATGACCGACCAGCTCGAGCGCAAGCCCGCCGAGTCGGCCGGCCCCGGCGACATCATCGCGATCGCCGGCATCCCGGAGATCATGATCGGCGACACCATCGCCGACCCCGAGGACCCGCGTCCGCTGCCGCTGATCACGGTGGACGAGCCCGCGATCTCGATGACGATCGGTACCAACTCCTCGCCGCTGGTCGGCAAGGGCGGCAAGGGCCACAAGGTCACCGCACGCCTGGTGAAGGACCGCCTCGAGCGCGAACTCGTCGGCAACGTGTCGCTGCGCGTGCTCCCGACCGAGCGTCCCGACACGTGGGAGGTCCAGGGCCGCGGCGAGCTCGCCCTGGCGATCCTCGTGGAGACGATGCGCCGCGAGGGCTTCGAGCTGACCGTCGGCAAGCCGCAGGTGGTCACGCGCGAGGTCAACGGCAAGGTCCACGAGCCGGTCGAGCGGTTGACGATCGACTCGCCCGAGGAGTACCTCGGTGGGATCACCCAGCTCCTCGCGTCCCGCAAGGGCCGCATGGAGACGATGACCAACCACGGCACCGGCTGGATCCGGATGGAGTTCGTGGTTCCGGCCCGCGGCCTGATCGGCTTCCGGACCGAGTTCCTCACCGACACCCGCGGCACCGGCATCGCGCACAGCGTGCACGAGGGCTACGAGCCGTGGTTCGGCGAGATTCGGACCCGCAACAACGGTTCGCTCGTCGCCGACCGCGCGGGTGTCGCGACGCCGTTCGCGATGATGAACCTCCAAGAGCGCGGCCAGATGTTCGTCGAGCCGACCACCGAGGTGTACGAGGGCATGATCGTCGGCGAGAACTCTCGCGCCGACGACATGGACGTCAACATCACCAAGGAGAAGAAGCTCACCAACATGCGCTCGTCGACGTCCGACGAGACCGAGAAGCTGATCCCGCCGCGTCGGCTCTCGCTGGAGCAGGCCCTCGAGTTCTGCCGTGAGGACGAGTGCATCGAGGTGACCCCGGAGACGGTTCGTATCCGCAAGGTCGTACTCGATCAGAAGGAGCGTGGCCGCTCGGCCTCGCGCGCCAAGCGCTGACAGTCTGACGGTCGCCCCCCGGCGGCCGGAAAAAGCCGGTGACCCGCGGTCGAACCCGCAGGTCACCGGCTTTTCGCATGCCGAGACCAAGTCGATATCTTTGCCCGATTATATTCGTTATGTTGACTATGGGCCTGACAAGATCGATCAGAAAACGATCAGTCTCGAAGTTTACAAGCGTCGAAAATGTTAATAAATAATCAGTTGCACGTTTGTTATTGACTGCCTCTTGACGTCGGGTAATTGGGTTGCGAGAGTCCGTGCGGCCACGAAACCAAACCTGCACTCGGTCGAACCCGACCTCATCTCGGGGGTATTTGCAGAATGACCATGCAACCCCAGCTGATCCCGGAAGAGGGTGGAACCCCAGCCGCCGGGAAGCTCGCTCCGTCGCTCGACAAAGCGGGGGTGGGAGCGGAATCAAAAGGAATAGTTGGGCGTTCTCCGAGCCAACTGGCTTGGCGACGCTTCCGCAAAGATCGCGTCGGCGTGATCTCTGCGTACGTCGTTGCTTTCTTTTTCTTGATCGCGCTCTGTGCGCCCTTGATTTCCAAGCTGTATGGGAAGGATCCATACACGCTCTACGGTCAGCGAGAAAGCGGCCTGCTCAACGCGCGTGGATTCCCGATCGCTCCCAACGGGGGCATGTCGGGGGACTACTGGTTCGGAATCGAGCCGACGCTGGGCCGTGACGTGCTCACCCAACTCGCCTACGGCATCCGCACGTCGTTGTTGCTCGCGGTGATCGTCGTCCTCGTCGTGACCGTCATGGGCACGATTCTCGGGATCACGGCCGGCTACCTCGGCGGGAAGACCGACTACGCGATCAGCCGGGTGATCGACACCCTCCTGGCGATGCCGTCGCAGTTGTTCTTCATCGCGTTCACCCCCATCGCGCTCGCCCTGTTCGTGAGCGACCGCGAGACCACGCCGACCTGGCTGCGGGCCACGGCGCTGATCCTGGTGCTGTCGCTGTTCGGCTGGACCCGGATCGCGCGCATTCTGCGCGGTCAGGTGCTGTCGATGCGTGAACGCGAGTTCATCGAGGCGGCCAAGGTCAGTGGGGCGAGCTCTCGCCGGATCATCTTCAAGGAACTGCTGCCCAACCTGTGGACCCCGATCCTGATCGTGGCCACGATCGAGGTACCGACCTACGTGACCACCGAGGCGGCGCTGTCCTTCCTCGGCGTGGGCATGACCGAACCGACCCCCGACTGGGGCCGGATGATCCGCAAGGGTTTCGAGGTCATGCAGAGCGACGTCACCTACATGGTCTTCCCGGCCACCGCGATGGTGGCCTTCGTCCTCGCGTTCAACCTCTTCGGTGACTCGGTGCGCGACGCGCTCGACCCCAAGGCCAACCGATGAGGCGCCCTCGCACGCTCCAGGTCGACGCACGCCTGCCGTAAGCACGTTCGGCACGACGCGGTCGTACCGCGATCCTCGCGATCGCTCCAGGCACCTCCCGCACCACGGTTATCGCATCGCCGGGTGAACCGGTTTTCTCATGAGGGGATCACATGAAAACGACGGGGAAGCGCAGATTCGCCGCGCTGCTCGCGGTAGGGGCTCTCGCGGTCTCGGCGTCCGCGTGCAGCAGCGGGGGCGGCGGCGACAAGGAAGAGAAGGGTGTACCCGCCGCCAAGACGGCGACCGTCTCGGTGGGTACGGCCGCGGATTCCAAGGGCCCCGCGGCTGCGGTTCCCGGTGGCAAGCCCGGCGGCTCGGTGAGCGTGCTCAACCGAACCGGCTTCTCGCACCTCGACCCGCAACGCGCCTACGTCAGCAACCTGATGACGGTCTCCGAACTGGTCTCCCGGCGCCTGACCTTCTACAAGAAGGAGGGCGACAAGGTCACCCTGGTCGGTGACCTCGCGACCGACCCGGGCAGCTCCACCGACGGTGGCAAGACGTGGAAGTTCACCCTCAAGGACAACCTGAAGTACGAGGACGGCTCGCCGATCGTGGCGGCCGACGTCAAGTACGGCGTCGAGCGCTCGTTCTTCAAGGCGTACAACCAGGGTCCGAAGTGGGTCCAGCAGTGGTTGGCCGGCACCGAGAACTACTTCGAGGTCTATGACGGGCCGTTCGAGGGCAAGGAGTTGGGCCCCGACAAGATCGAGGTGCCCGACGACAAGACGATCATCTTCAAGCTGACCGAGGCGCACCCCGACTTCCCGTTCGCGGTCGCCATGGGCACCACGTCTCCGATGCCCAAGGCCAAGGAGACCAAGGACGCGAACGACCGTACGCCGTTCGCCAGCGGTGCCTACCGGGTCGCCTCGCACGACCCCGGCAAGCTCATGGTGCTGGAGAAGAACACCAACTGGGACCCCGCGACCGACGCGATCCGGCACCAGTACGTGGACTCGTTCAAGTTCGAGCTCGGCGTCACCGCGCCACAGCAGTTCCAGCGGTTGACCGCCGCCGCCGGCACCGACGCGACGGCGTTCACGCTCAACGAGCGCCCCGACGCCAGCTTCGCCGAGCAGATCGCCAAGGACCCCTCGCTCGCGGCCCGGGTGACCGACGGCGTCGGCCCGTACACCAACCGCTGGGACATCAACAACTCGCGGATCACCGACGTCAACGTGCGCCGCGCGATGCTGACCGCGTTCCCGCGCGTGGCCGCACGACTGGCCGAAGGCGGCCCGACCGCAGGCGACTTCGCGACCACGATCGCCTCGCCGACCCAGCTCGGCTACGCGCCGTACAAGAGCCCCTTCGAGGGTCTGCCGCCCAACGGCGACCAGGAGAAGGCCAAGGGCATGCTGCAGGCGGCCAACAAGATCGGCCAGAAGGTCGTCTTCTGCTTCACGACCTCCAAGACGCAGCAGGAACGCGCCGTGCCGATCATCGAGGCGCTCAACCGCGCCGGCTTCCAGATGGAGCGCAAGGAGATCTCGGACACCGAGTACTACGACGTGATCGGCAAGCTCGACACCCCGTGTGACCTGTACTGGGCCGGCTGGGGCGCGGACTGGCCGACCGGTGCCACGGTCTACACCCCGGTGTACGACGGTCGCAAGGTCGTCAACGACGGCGAGAACTACGCGCAGTACAAGAACGCCGCCGTCGACACCGAGATCGACCGCATCCTCAAGCTCGGCCAGAACGAGCAGGCCGCCGAGTGGATGAAGCTCGACGAGAAGATCATGCAGGACGTTCCGTCGATCCCGTACATCTACCAGCGTCACCGCCTGGTGTACGGCCCGCAGGTAGGCGGCGCCACCCTCAACATCCACGGTGCGATCGACCTGTCCAACATCTTCGTCAAGTAGAGCCGTCCGCCCTTTTCCGGTCGATCCGACGGTGACCCGGGCCGGCCGCACCGAATCGGGTCCGTCCCTGGGCACTTCGCGGAGGTAGCCCGCCTCATGCTTCGTTTTCTGATCCGTCGGCTGATCGGCGTGGCAGCGATCCTGCTCATCGTCAGCGGCATCACGTTCTATCTGTTCTTCGCCGCATCCGGCGCGGACGACGTCGTGCGTCTGTCGTGCGGTCGAAGCTGTACTCCCGAGATGCGCGAGGTGGTCCGGCAAAACCTCGGCCTGGACAAGCCTCTCCTGGAGCAGTACTGGATCTTCCTCTCGGGGATCTTCATGGGTCGCAAAATCGGCGACCTCCAGTGCGACTCGCCGTGTCTGGGCTACTCGTTCGCCAACAACGAGAACGTCTTCGACAAGATCGTGGACCGCTTCCCG
Organism: Streptomyces sp. SID3343; assembly: GCF_009865215.1. GTDB lineage: Bacteria > Actinomycetota > Actinomycetes > Streptomycetales > Streptomycetaceae > Embleya. Next base: position 13,457 of record NZ_WWJX01000219.1, read on the forward strand.
GTCACCATCTCGCTCGCGATCGGCGCGGTCGTGCTGTTCCTGGTGCTCGGCATCGGTATGGGCGTGGTCGCCGCGCTCAACCGGGGCAAGGCCGTCGACAAGGTCACCACGGGAGTCGCGCTGTTGAGCGGCTCCGCCCCGATCTACGTGCTCGGGCCGATCTTCATCTATGTGTTCGTCCAGCAACTCGGTTGGCTCGATCGGCCGACGGACCCACCGTCGTTCACCGGTGATCCCGGAGGGTGGGCCACCGCGTTGATCCTGCCCTGGGTCTGTCTGATGACGATCCACATGGCGCTGTACTGCCGCCTCACCAGATCCACGATGGTCGACGTGTTGTCCGAGGACTACGTCCGAACCCTGCGGGCCAAGGGGCTCTCCGGACGCAGCGTCTACATCAAACACGCGTTCCGCGGGGCGCTCAGTCCGATCATCACGGTTCTCGGCGTGGACATCGGCGTCCTGCTGAGCGGCACGATCATCACCGAATCCACCTTCAGCCTGCACGGTCTCGGCAACCTCGCGGTCACCGCCGTGGTCGACTCCGATCTGCCGATGATGATGGGCGTGGTCCTGATCGCGGCCACCTTCACCATGCTCGCGAACCTCGCGGTGGACATGGCCTACGCGGTCATCGATCCCCGGGTGCGGCTCTCATGACGGGCGGAACGAGATGAAACACCGTCAGGGAGCTTCCACAGAAGGGGCCGAGGAGCCGGACATGGCAACCTCCCAGAGCACCACCGGCGAGCCCACCCCCGGCGAGCCCGACCTCGGCAAGCCGGATTCCGGCAAGCCCGTCCTCGGCAAGGAGCCGGAGGCGACCCGCTCCCCGTCGAGCGGCGCCCCGTCGGACGCGTTCTTGTCCGTCCGGGACCTGCGCGTCCACTTCTCCACCGAGGACGGGATCGTCAAGGCCGTCGACGGGCTGTCCTTCGACGTGGAGAAGGGCCGCACGCTCGGCATCGTCGGCGAGTCCGGTTCGGGCAAGTCGGTTTCCTCGCTCAGCATTCTGGGGTTGCACAACCCCGAGCGGACCACGATCGAGGGTTCGATCCGCTTCGACGGCAACGAGTTGCTTTCGATGCCCGAGCGGAAACTGCGCGACCTGCGCGGGCGGCGCATCTCGATGATCTTCCAGGACCCGCTCACCGCGTTGTCGCCGTTCTACACGGTGGGTGAGCAGATCGCGGAGACGTACCGCCGACACATGGGCGCGAACCGGCACGACGCGCACGCGCGGGCGATCGAGATGCTCGACCGGGTCGGCATCCCGCAGCCCAAGGTGCGGGTGAACGACTACCCGCACCACTTTTCCGGCGGTATGCGCCAACGGGCGATGATCGCGATGTCGCTGGTGTGCGACCCCGACCTGCTGATCGCCGACGAGCCGACCACCGCGCTCGACGTGACGGTCCAGGCGCAGATCCTCGACCTGCTGCGTGACCTGCAGGACGAGTTCGGCGCCGCGATCGTGTTCATCACACACGACCTGGGCGTGATCGCGTCGATGGCCCACGACGTGCTCGTGATGTACGCGGGCCGCAGCGTCGAGAAGGGCACGGTGCGCGAGGTGCTCAAGACCCCGACACATCCGTACACCTGGGGCCTGCTGTCCTCGATGCCCAATCTGACCGGTGACGTCGACGTCCCGCTGCGGCCCGTTCGCGGCACTCCGCCGAGTCTGCTCGATCCGCCCTCCGGGTGTCCGTTCCACCCCCGGTGCGACCACGCGGCCGTGGTCGGCGGCGACCGCTGCGCGACCGAGCGCCCGGTGATATCGCTCGTGGACGGACGGGGGGCGGCCTGCCACCTGGCCGCGCAGGACAAGGAGCGGATCTTCCTCGACGAGGTCCGCCCTCGCCTGGGCTGACAGGACACCGAGCCGACGGGAATACAGGAGAACGACGATGACCGACACGATCAGCGAGTCCCCGGCGGCCGCTCCCGAACCGACCTCTTCGTCGCCCGGCGAGCCGCTTCTCGACGTGCGGGGCCTGGTCAAGCACTTTCCCACCAAGGGCGGCGGCCTCGTCCGGCGCAAGATTCTCCAGGTGCGGGCGGTCGACGGGATCGATCTGTCCGTCGGCGCGGGGGAAAGCCTGGGCCTGGTCGGCGAGTCGGGGTGTGGCAAGTCCACGACCGGCCGGCTGATCAGCCGACTGCTCGAACCCACGGGCGGCACGATCCGCTACGACGGGCACGACATCACGCACGCAACTCGTAAGCAGATGGCCCCGATTCGCACCGAGATCCAGATGATCTTCCAGGATCCCTACTCGTCGCTGAACCCGCGACAGACGGTCGGCGCGATCGTCGGGGCGCCGATGGAGGTCAACAACATCAATCCGGAAGGTGGCCGAAAGAAGCGGTCCCAGGAACTCCTGGAGCGCGTCGGCCTCAACCCGGAGCACTACAACCGCTTCCCCCACGAGTTCTCCGGCGGGCAGCGCCAGCGCATCGGTATCGCCCGCGCACTCGCGCTGCAGCCGAAGCTGATCGTCGCCGACGAACCGGTCTCCGCGCTCGACGTCTCGATCCAGGCCCAGGTGGTCAACCTGCTGCAGGGTCTGCAGCGGGACATGGGCATCGCGTTCGTGTTCATCGCCCACGACCTGGCGGTCGTTCGGCATTTCTCGCAGCGCGTCGCGGTGATGTACCTCGGCAAGATCGTCGAGATCGCCGACCGCACGTCGCTGTACTCGAACCCGCATCACCCCTATACGCACACGCTCCTCGCGGCGGTCCCGGAGACCGACCCGGACAAGGCGTCCGAGCGCACCCGCGTCCACGCGTTCGGCGACATGCCCAGTCCGATCAACCCGCCGTCGGGGTGTCGTTTCCGGACACGATGCCCGAAGGCCCAGGACGTGTGCGCCGCCGAGGAGCCGCCGCTGATCGCCGTCGAGAGTTTGCTCGCCGGCCATCGGGTCGCGTGCCACTTCCCCGGCCCGATCGAGGCGACGGCCCGCGCCGAGGAGGCCATGCCGGACGAGCGCATCGAAGCCGCGCTGGAGGCCGGGATCATCGAGGATCCGCAGTAGCGACGGCACGGAGCACGACCCGGCGGGGTGTCACCGATTTGGTGGCACCCCGTTTTCATGTTTTCCTGCTGGTCAGCTACGCGCGTTGACTAGGATTGGTCCACCGGCCCCGCGCGTCGCCGCCGCCCGAGTGCCGTCACCCTCGGTAGCGTTTCTCCTTGACAGGGGAGGAGTAGGGGCGACCTATGGATGTTCGTTCATCGGACTGTATGCTCCGGACAGCGGTACCAGGTGTCCGTTTGGTACGGCTTCATTACCGGTCTCATATGTCTGGGTTTCGAGATTGATCACGAGTTTACGTGATCAAAATGCAACCAGCAGGGGGATTGGTAGCAGCCAGTCGGTGACGGATAGTGGATCCGCTTGTGCTCGAAACCGGTCACGCGCTCGGGGGCGCCGACTCTACGAGCAGCTGTGACGAGACGATTCCGGCTTCGGAACCGCTCGTCACACTTCACTTCGGTAGTGATTCCTGAGGAGGCAACCCATGCGCGGAACTACGCGCGTGAAGTGGGTCGTCGGTGTGGCCGTTTTGGGCCTGGCCGCGACTGCGTGTGCGAGTGACAGTGACGACAAGGGCAGCAACGGGCTGCCCAGTGGTTACTTCTCGGCGTACAGCACCGAGCCGCAGAAGGCCATCCAGCCTGCGAACTCGAACGAGACCGGTGGGTTCTACGCCCTCCAGTTGATGTTCCGCGGTCTGTACACCTACGACTCCAAGACCGGGCAGCCCGTGCCCGCGATGGCGGAGTCCGTGGAGAGCCCGGACGCGACGAACTACACGATCAAGATCAAGCCGAACTGGACGTTCCACAACGGCGAGAAGGTCACTGCGAAGTCCTACGTCGACGCCTGGAACTGGGGCGCCAACTCGGACAACAAGCAGATCAACGCCTCGTGGTTCGAGCTGATCGAGGGTTACGCGGCGGTGCACCCCAAGGAGGGCGCGCCGACCACCAAGGAGCTCAGCGGCCTCAAGGTCGTGGACGAGAACACGTTCACGGTCAAGCTGACCCAGCCGGTTTCCTCCTTCAAGTCGCGCCTGGGCTACGTGGTGTACAACCCGCTGCCGCAGGAGTTCTACAAGGACCCGAAGAAGTACGGCGACGCGCCGATCGGTAACGGTCCGTTCCAGATCGACACCGGCAACGGCGGCTGGGACCACAAGAAGTCGATCACCGTCAAGAAGTTCGACAACTTCGCGGGCACCGACAAGGCGAAGTCGAACGGCGTGCGCCTGCTGTTCCCGACGACGTACGACGCCGGTTACACGATGCTGCGCGACAACAAGCTCGACGTGATCGACCAGATCCCGACGTCGGCGGTCGGCACCTACAAGCAGGACCTCGGCGACCGGGCCTTCGAAGGCCCGCAGTTCACCATCCAAAAGGTCGGCTTCCCGCTGTACGACGCTGCCTGGGGCGCTCCGGGCAAGGAGAAGGTCCGCCAGGGTCTGTCCATGGCGATCGACCGCGAGGGCATCACGAAGGCGCTGTACAAGGGTGCCGAGAAGCCCGCGACCGACTGGCTGGCCCCGGGTATTCCCGGCTACAGCAAGGACGTCACCGGTGATCTGACCAAGTTCGACCCGGTTCGGGCCAAGCAGCTGATCACCGAAGGCGGCGGCATCCCCGGTGGCAAGTTCACCATTGCCACCAACGCGGACGGGCCGCACAAGGAATGGATCACCGCGGTCTGCAACAGCATCAACGAATCTCTGGGGCAGCAGGCCTGCGAGCCCAAGCTCTACCCCGAGTTCAGCACCTTCCGTGACGACATCACGAACAAGAAGATGACCGGCGGGTCTCGTACCGCGTGGAAGGGCGACTACCCCTTCCCGGACAACTTCCTCGCCGACATCTACAAGACCGACGCGGCCTCGAACGACTCCGGCTACTCCAGCCCGGTCTTCGACGACCTGGCCAAGCAGGCCATGGCCGCGACCAACCAGGACGAGGCCATCAAGCTCTGGCAGCAGGCCGAGCAGCAGATGGCGAAGGACGTCCCGTCGATCCCGCTGTGGTACTACGTGACCAAGGCCGGCCACTCGAAGAACGTCTCCAACGTCCAGTTCGACCCGTACGGCAACCCGGTCTGGACCGAGGTCACCGTCAACAAGTGATTCGGACGATGATCCGGCACTGACACATGATCCGGCCGCACCCGTAACCGGTGCGGCCGGATCTGTGAGTGTCGGACCGAGCCGGCCCCGCGTGATCCGCGGCGCCGGCTTCCGGTCCGATTTCCCGGCTTCGGGCCGACGACGACAGCAGGAGGCTGGCATGGGGCGTTATGTCGTACGGCGGCTGCTCCAGATGATCCCGGTGTTCATCGGGACCACATTCTTGATCTACTTCATGGTCTATCAACTCGGTGGCGACCCCATCGCGGCGATGTTCGGCGACAAGGGGGCCGACCCGGTCTTCGTTCGTCAGATGCGTGAAGAGTTCCACCTGAACGACCCGCTGCTGGTGCAGTACTGGTACTACATCACCGACCTGCTGCGCGGGGACTTCGGCACAAGCTTCAACGGCCGTCCCGTGGCGGACGAGCTCCAGCGCGCGTTCCCGGTCTCGATCCGGCTCGCGCTGATCGCGTTCCTGATCGAGATCATCGTCGGTGTCGGCCTGGGCCTGCTGGCCGGTCTGCGCCGCGGCAAGTTCGCCGACAGCTTCGTCCTGGTCACCACGCTCGTGGTGATCTCGATGCCGGTGTTCGTGCTCGGCTTCATCCTTCAGTACTGGCTCGGCCTCAAGTGGCACGTGTTCGACTCCACCGCCGGCGCGGACGCCACGTGGCAGCAGTTGCTCCTGCCCGGCATCGTGCTCGGGTCGTTGTCACTCGCGTACGTCGCGCGATTGACGAGAACGAGCGTCGCGGAGAACGTGCGCGCCGACTACGTCCGAACCGCGACGGCCAAGGGCCTGCCGCGTCGCCGCGTGGTCACCCGCCACCTCCTGCGCAACTCGCTCATTCCCGTGGTGACCTTCCTCGGCGCCGACCTCGGCGCCTTGATGGCGGGCGCGATCGTGACCGAGGGCATCTTCAACGTGGAAGGCGTCGGCCGGCTGGTGTATCTGGCCGTCACCAAGCACGAGAACGCGACCGTCGTCGGCGCGGTCGCGGCACTGGTGATCATCTACCTGGTGATGAACCTGATCGTGGACCTGCTGTACGCCGTCCTGGACCCGAGGATCCGGTATGCCTGACAACTCCAAGGAACAGCGCGAGCAGCTGCCCACGAGCAGCAACGAGCAGCCGGCCTTCGGCACGGTCGAGGCACGCACGCTCGCGGTCGCCGACGAAGAGGGCTTCTCGCTCGAGAAGCGCGGCGCCTACTCGGCGCCCGACGTCCAAGGGCCGCAGGACAAGCCGCGCGGGGCGTGGGCCGAGGCGTGGCGCGAATTGCGCCGCAGCCCGCGGTTCTACATCTCCGCCATCCTGTTGCTCGTCCTGCTCGTGATGGCCTTCTTCCCCGGGTTGTTCACGAGCGCGGATCCGCGGTACTGCCCGATCGCGCGCACCGACGTGTCGCCCAACGGCGATCACTGGTTCGGCACCAACACCCAGGGCTGCGACGTGTACGCGCGCACCATGTACGGTGCGCGGGCGTCGATCATCGTCGGTGTCGCGACGACCGCGATCATCGTCGTGATCGGTGGTCTGATCGGTGCGATCGCCGGTTACTTCGGCGGGTGGCTCGACGCCGTCCTGGCCCGCGTGACCGACATCTTCTTCGGCATTCCGCTGCTGCTGGCCGCGCTGGTCTTCATGAGCGCGTTCAAGGACCGCACGATCTGGACGGTGGTCACGGCGCTCGGCATCTTCGGTTGGATGCAGATCGCCCGCATCATGCGCGGTTCGGTGATCACGGTGAAGTCGTCCGACTACGTGGTCGCGGCCAAGGCCCTCGGCGCCGGCACCCCGCGTATCCTGGCTCGACACGTGCTGCCCAACGCGATCGCCCCGGTGATCGTGGTGGCGACCATCTCGCTCGGCACCTTCATCTCCGCCGAGGCGACGCTGTCCTTCCTCGGCATCGGCCTGCCGCCGAGCGAGGTCTCGTGGGGCGCGGACATCAGCACCGCGACCAACGTGCTGCGGACGGCCCCGTACCAGCTGTTCTTCCCGTCGGCGTTCCTGTCGGTGACGGTCCTCAGCTTCATCCTGCTCGGCGACGCGGTGCGCGACGCTCTCGACCCGAAGCTTCGCTGAGGGAGGGGACAGACAAGTGACGACGATTGACATGAAGAAGCCCGAGGGAACGGGCACGGCCCCCTCGGGCCCGCTCCTGGAGGTCGACAACCTCCACGTCGAGTTCCGCACCCGTGAGGGCGTCGCGAAGGCGATCAACGGCGTCAGCTACGACGTCAGCGCGGGCGAGACGCTCGCGGTGCTCGGCGAGTCCGGTTCGGGCAAGTCGGTGACCGCGCAGACGATCATGGGCATCCTCGACATGCCGCCGGGCCACATCACCCAGGGTGAGATCCGGTTCCACGGCAAGGACATGCTCAAGATGGGCCGGGAGGAGCGCCGCAAGATCCGCGGCCAGAAGATCGCGATGATCTTCCAGGACGCGCTCTCCGCGCTCAACCCGGTGTACTCGGTGGGCTTCCAGCTCGCCGAGATGTTCACCGTGCACCGCGGGATGTCGCGCAAGGACGCCAAGGCCAAGGCCATCGAGTTGATGGACCAGGTGCGCATCCCGGCCGCCAAGGACCGGGTGAACGACTACCCGCACCAGTTCTCCGGCGGTATGCGTCAGCGCATCATGATCGCGATGGCCATCGCGCTCGACCCCGAGTTGATCATCGCGGACGAGCCGACCACCGCACTCGACGTGACCGTGCAGGCGCAGGTCATGGACCTGCTCGCGGACCTGCAGCGCGAGCGCAACATGGGCCTGATCCTGATCACCCACGACCTCGGCGTGGTCGCCGACGTCGCGGACAAGATCGCGGTCATGTACGCGGGCCGAATCGTCGAGCAGGCGCCGGTACACGAGCTCTACCGCAAGCCCGCGCACCCCTACACCAAGGGACTGCTCGAATCGATCCCGCGCCTGGACCACAAGGGTCGCGAGCTGTACGCGATCAAGGGCCTGCCGCCGAACCTGATGCGGATCCCGTCCGGCTGCGCCTTCAACCCGCGCTGCCCCTACGCGCAGGACATCTGCCGCAGCGAGGTTCCGCCGCTGTTCGATATCTCGGTCGGGCGTGGCAGCGCATGCCACTTCTGGGAGACCGTGGTGGAAGGAGAAACCCGTGTCTGAGTCCACGGCCGGCGCGAGCGCCGCCGATGTGCGCAAGGCGGTCGAGCCGGTCGCACCAGGTGAGCCGATTCTGCAGGTGCGTGGCCTGGTCAAGCACTTCCCGATCACCCAGGGCATCGTCTTCCAGAAGAAGGTCGGCGCGGTCAAGGCCGTCGACGGCGTCACCTTCGACCTGATGAAGGGCGAGACGCTCGGCCTGGTCGGCGAGTCCGGGTGTGGCAAGTCGACGGTGGCCCGACTCCTGATGAACCTGGAGTCGATCACCAAGGGCAGCGTCATCTACAAGGGCGACGACCTCGCGAAGTTGTCGGGTCGTGCGCTCAAGGCCGTGCGCCGCAACATCCAGATGGTCTTCCAGGACCCGTACACCTCGCTCAACCCGCGGATGACGGTCGCCGACATCATCGGCGAGCCGTACGACATCCACCCGGAGGTCGCGCCCAAGGGCGACCGCAAGCGGCGGGTGCAGGAACTGCTCGACCTGGTGGGTCTGAACCCGGAGCACATCAACCGGTATCCGCACCAGTTCTCCGGCGGTCAGCGCCAGCGCATCGGGATCGCCCGCGGCCTCGCGCTCAATCCCGAGATCATCATCGCGGACGAGCCGGTCTCGGCACTGGACGTGTCGGTGCAGGCGCAGGTGGTCAACCTGCTGGAGAAGCTCCAGAACGAGTTGGGCCTGTCCTACCTGTTCATCGCGCACGACCTGTCCGTGGTGCGGCACATCTCGGACCGTGTCGCGGTGATGTACCTCGGTCGGATCGCCGAGGTCGGCACCGACGAGCAGATCTATGAACACCCGACGCACCCGTACACGCAGGCGCTCCTGTCGGCCGTCCCGGTCCCCGACCCGGACGGTCGCGAGAACCGCGAGCGGATCATCCTCACCGGTGACGTGCCGTCGCCGGCCAATCCGCCGTCGGGCTGCCGGTTCCGGACCCGGTGCTGGAAGGCGCAGGACATCTGCGCCGAGCAGGAGCCGTTGCTGCAGATCCAGCCGGGGCTTGGACTCAAGGGCGAGGGCGCGCACGACAGCGCGTGCCACTTCGCCGAGGAGAAGGACATCGTGGGCGCCGGCGCCGCCTGATCGATGTGCGCGGCCCTGCCGCATGCGGGACACCCGAAGAGGCCCGCCGTTCCCACGGAACGGCGGGCCTCTTTCGTGTTCGCCTCTCGGACGCTTCGCGGTGTGTGCCGAAGGTCAGCCGGTCAGCGAGCGCCTGAGGAAGGCGACCTGGAGGAGCAGGAGATTCTCCGCGACCTGTTCCTGCGGTGTCATGTGGGTGACACCCGACAGCGGCAGCACCTCGTGCGGGTAGCCGGCCGCGAGCAGCGCGCTGCTCAGGCGCAGCGTGTGCGCCGCGACGACGTTGTCGTCGGCGAGGCCGTGCACGAGCATCAGCGGGCGGCGCGTGTCGGCCACCTCGCCCAGTTCGCCGCCGCGCACCAGGGACGTGTGGCGGTACGCGTCGACCTCCTCGGCGGGCAGGCCGAGGTAGCGCTCGGTGTAGTGCGTGTCGTACAGCGCCCAGTCGGTGACCGGGGCGCCCGCGACCGCCGCGTGGAAGACGTCCGGACGGCGGAGCACGGCGAGTGCCGCGAGGTAGCCGCCGTAGGACCAGCCGCGAATGCCCACCCGCGTGGTGTCGAGGTACGGACGCTCGGCCGCGAGCGCGGCGAGGGCGTCCACCTGGTCCTGGAGGGTGACCCGGCCGAGGTCGAGGTGGATCGACTTCTCCCATTCGGGGGAGCGGCCCGGGGTGCCGCGCCCGTCGGCGACGATCACCGCGAAGCCTTGGTCGGCGAACCACTGCGAGGTCAGGTGCGGGTTGCGCGCGGCGAGCACGCGCGGGCCGTGCGGGCCGCCGTACGGGTCCATCAGGACCGGGAGCCGGACGCCGGATGCGGGGTCGAAGCCGGTCGGCAGGATCAGCGCGCACGGGATCGCGCGCTCGCCGGCGAGCAGCAGTTCGACCTTCGCGGTCAGTACGGGCGTCGCCGCGTAGGAGGTGATCTCGCCGACCTCGGCGTCGCCGCGCCGGATCGACACCCGGGCGCCGAAGCGGTCGAGCGACGAGGACAGCAGCACCGTGGTGTCGCCGGCGCGGACCGCGGTGTGCACGCCGGGCTCGGTGCTCACCCGGGTCGCCCCGTCGGCGCCCACCCGATAGACGTGGATCTCGCCGATCTCCGGCGCGGCGGCGTCGGTGCCGGCCGACGCGGTGATCAGCACGTCCTCGTCGCCCACGTCCAGGATCGAGCGGACGAACAGGCGACGGTCGGTCAGCTCCTTGTCCGCCACGACCAGGCGGCGCGCGCCGTCGGCGTCGACGAGGCGCACCAGCCGGCCGTCGGGGGTCCACGCGGGCACGCCGGGAAACAGATCGATCCACACGTCGTCGGTCTCGGTGTGCAGCTCGCGGGTCGCCCCGGTGGTGACATCGACGGCGAGGGTGAGCATGCGCTTCTGGTCGCGTGGCAGGACGCTCAGGAGCGGGTCGCCGCCGGCGGACCAGTGCACGCTCGCGAGGTAGGGGTACGCGTCGTGGTCCCACACGAGCTCGGTGCGTGAGCCGTCCAGGCCGAGCAGCCACGCGGTGACCTCGGCGTTGGCGGTACCGGCGGCCGGGTAGGCGACCTCGGTCGGTGCCTTGGCCGGGTTGGCGGGGTCGCTGATCCACCAGCGGTCCACCGGCGCGTTGTCCACGCGCGCGGCGATCAGCGCGGTGCCGTCGGGGGCCCACCAGTAGCCGCGGAAGCGGGACATCTCCTCGGCCGCGATGAACTCGGCCAGACCCCACGTGACGTCGTCGCCGTCGGGCTCGGCGAGCGCGGTGTCGGCCGAACCGTCGGCGGCCACCACGCGCAGGGCGCCGCCGGCGACGTAGGCGACGTGGGCGCCGGTGGGGGAGGGACGCGGGTCGATCACCGGGCCGGGCACGACGAACTCGCGCGGGGCCTCGCCGGCGGCGAGGGACACGGCGAAGAGCCGGCCCGAAAGGGTGAACGCGGCGAGGTCACCCGCGCTGTCGAGCGCGTAGCCGACGATGCCGGCCGCCCCTTCGCGACTGCGTTCGCGCCGGGCGCGCTCCTCGGCGGAGAGGCTTTCGGCCGCGCCGTCGAGCAGGGCCGCGGGATCGGCGACCAGCCGCTCGGCGCGGGCTCCCGGATCGAGGGCCCACAGGCACGTCGCGGGGTGATCGGCGGCCTTGGACCGCAGGAAGGTGATCCGGCCGTCGGCGATGCCGAAGCCGCGCGGAGCGCCTTGGGTGAAGCGCTGAGTGCGGGCGTATTGCCGGGGAAATGTGATCTCCGAGCTCATGCGCCACAGCGTACGGGGCGGGGCCGGCCGGGCGGAGGAGAGTGCGGGGCGAAAGCCGAACACCACCTCGCGCCCGCTGAACGAGTGAATGCGCCTCGTGATCGCAGGCTTACAGTCTGTGTATAGATATGTCCCTTTGGGCCCGAAGGCTTTCTTTTCCCGAGCGAATCTCGGGCCCCTTCGCACTGGAGGTGCGCGACATGGTCGTGTCCGTCTCCGCCGTGCTGCTGCTCGGCGTGCTCGTGGTCTTCTTCGTGCGCAAGTCGGCCCTCAAGCCGGTGCACGCGATCATCTGTTCGCTGCTCGGCTTCTATCTCTCGTCGACATCCATGGCCCCGGGGATCCGCGACGCCGGGACGAGCCTTGCCGGGATGGTGGATCAGATTCACTTTTGATCGAGTGTCGCCGGTGTGACCGGGCCTCGGGGGGGCGTGGCGACCGGGAGCCGCGGATGTGCAGTGCGCCTCGGCCGGCCGGGCCTTGGTGCTCGGGGTTTGTAGGCTCGTATGCCATGACCAACAGATGGCTGGCCAATACCGGTGGCACACGTGGGCCCGAGTACGCGGAGCGGTTTCGCAAGCTCGCCGCGCAGGGGCAGGACATGCACGGCGAGGCCCGGTTCTGCCACGACCTGTTGCCCGCCCCCGCACGCGTCCTCGACGCCGGATGCGGGACCGGCCGGGTCGCGATCGAACTGGCCCGGCAGGGCCACGAGGTGGTCGGCGTCGACCTCGACGCGTCGATGCTGGCCGAGGCCCGCGCCGCCGCGCCCGGCCTCACGTGGGTGCTCGACGACCTCGCCGACCTCGACCCGCACCCGCTCGGCGGTCGCCGCAGCTTCGACCTCGTGGTGGCCGCCGGCAACGTGATGATCTTCCTGGCCGACGGCACCGAGGCCGAGGTCGTGGCCGGGCTCGCCCGGATGCTGCGCCCCGGCGGCATCCTGGTCGCCGGCTTCAGCCTCGCGGGCGGCCCGGGCGGCGTCGGCGCGACCCTGGACGCGGACGCCTACGACGCCGCCTGCACCGCGGCCGGGCTGACCCGGCGCTCTCGCTACGCGGGCTGGGGCCGCGAGGCATGGGTGGACGGCGGCGACTACCTGGTCGCCGTGCACGCCGCGCCACCGCGCTGACGCGGTCGGACCGGGGGCGGGCCGGCGGCGGGCGGCTGCGTAGGGTGTCGAGCATGACCGAACGCATTGCCGAGGCCCCGCTGCGACTGCTGCTCGTCCACGCGCATCCGGACGACGAGGTGATCAACAACGGTGCGTCGATGGCGCGATACGCCGCCGAAGGAGTGCACGTCACCCTCGTGACCTGCACGCTCGGCGAGGAGGGCGAGATCCTCGTGCCCGAACTCGCACACCTGGCCGCCGACCGCGAAGACGGTCTCGGCCCGCACCGGATGACCGAGATCGCCGACTCGATGAAGGCGCTCGGCATCGCCGACCAGCGCTTTCTCGGCGGCCCCGGTCGCTACCGCGACTCCGGGATGATGGGCGTGCCGAGCAACGACCGGCCCGACTGCTTTTGGCGGGCCGACGTGGACGAGGCCGCCGCCCGGCTGGTGCCGATCATCCGCGAGGTCCGCCCGCAGGTGCTCGCCACCTACGACGAGAACGGCGGCTACGGCCACCCGGACCACATCCAGGCCCACCGCGTGGCCGTCCGCGCCACCGAACTGGCCGCCGACCCGACCCATGCCGAAGACCTGGGCGAGTCCTGGACCGTCGCGAAGTTCTACTACAACGCGATGCCGCGCTCGGTGCTCAAGGCCGGCATCGAACGCATGATCGCCGCCGGCCAGGACGTGCCGTTCACCGCCGTCGAGGTGGACGAACTCCCGTTCGCGGTGGACGACGAGCTGGTCACCACGGCCGTCGACGCCGGCGACTGGGTCGACGCCAAGTTCGAGGCCCTGCGCGCCTATCCCACACAGGTCTCGGTGGAGGACGGCTTCTTCGCGTTGTCCAACAACATCGGCCAGAGCATCATGTCGGTCGAGCACTATCGACTCGTCCGCGGCGACCTCGGGCCGACCGGCCCCGACGGCCGGGAGGACGACCTGTTCGCCGGCCTGCGCCCGTAAGGTAGCCCTCGTGCCAGACAATGCAGGCCGCATCGCGGCATACGTGGTGCTGTTCCCGCTCGGCGTGGTGGTCGCCTTCATCGGGGCGTTCACCCAGGCGGCCTATCCGCCGGCCGGGTTGATCGTCGCGCTCGCCGGCACCGCCGGCGTGTTCGGCCTGGGCGGCTCGCTGATGAAGACGAAGATCGGTGCCGCCGTCCCGGCCGCCGGGTGGATGCTCACCGTCCTGTTCTTCGCGAGCTGGACGAAGCCGGAAGGCGACTGGATCTTCGTCACCGGAGCGCTCTCGTACATCTACCTGTTCGGTGGCACGATCCTGGCGGTGGCCGCGGCGACCTATCCCTGGGGCGGGATCAAGCCCCTCCTTCTTTCGGGTGAATCGGTCAAGACGCATACGGGGTAAAGCCCTTGCGCCGCCATGCTTGCCTACGGCGCGTGCCTCGCGGGGCACGGCATCGCGAGGCAACAGGGTGGCGGGAGCGCAGTATGGTGTTTGCCGAGGTGCGGTACGCGTCGAGCCCTGGTCACAGAGCGGATGCGACCGTGGCCTCTAGCCCGTCGTACCGGGCAATCTCGGTGGCCGAGTTCGTCCCACTCGCTTTCGACGGGGAGCAGGAGCCCCTCGAAGGCCGTGTCACGACCCGCACGCGGCGTGTGTCCACGCACCGCCGCCGCACTTTCCTGGACACCGCCCGACCCCGGGCGGGGGCGGCCGAGCGCCGCAACGCAACCTTCAGCTGTCGGAGAGCTCGTTCTTCGTGAGTAACGACCAGCCCCCCACGCCCGACGACCCGGGCGCGCAGCCGCGCCGTGACGACCTCGGTGGTGATCCGCATCCGTTCTTCGGGCGGGTCGACCGGTCGTCGTCCGTGCCGGCCGCGGCTCATGATCGAGCCGCTGCGCCCGCGTCGTCTCCACATCCATCCCCCGATCCGTTCGGGGACGACGACGAGTTCGCGTCGTGGTTCGACGACGAGCCGCCCCGCCCCGCGCCCGTCGCGGGGCCTCCGGGTGGCTCGTCGTGGCCCGTCGCGGACGACGAGGTAGCGCCTGCGGTACCCACCCAGGCGCGGCAGGAGGAACCGGCGCCCACGACGGC
>NZ_WWJX01000220.1 GCF_009865215.1 Streptomyces sp. SID3343
GTGAACGCGGCCGCCGGCGTGCCGGCGCTGCGCCGGACGGGCCTGGCCCTCGCGGGCCTGGACCCGTCCCGCGACGTGCCGCCGTTCGCGGCCCGAACGTTCACCCGCTGGTGGCGCGACCGGCCGCGCACCCGCGGCGCCGCCCGCAAGGTCGTGCTGTGGCCCGACACCTTCACCAACCACTTCGCCCCCGAGGTGGCCCGCTCGGCGGTCGCCGTCCTGGAGGACGCGGGCCTGGAGGTGGTGGTCCCGCCCGGACCCGTGTGTTGCGGCCTGACCTGGATCTCGACCGGCCAACTGGGCATCGCCAAGCGGGTGTTGACCACAACGCTGGCCACCTTGCGCCCGGCGCTCGCGGCGGGGCTGCCGATCGTCGGCCTCGAACCGTCCTGCGCGGCCGCGCTGCGCACCGACGTGCCGGAACTGATGGGCGCCGCCGCACACGGCCTGTCCGGATCGGTCAAGACGTTCGCGCAGGCGTTGGAGGAGTACGCGCCGCACTGGTCGCCCCCGGTCCTCGACCGCGAGATCACCGGACAACTGCACTGCCACCAACACGCCGTCCTGGGCGACGCCGCCGATCGCCGACTGCGCGCGAAAGCCGGCCTGTCCGGCGAACCGGCGGGCGGGTGCTGCGGGTTGGCCGGCAACTTCGGCTACGAGAAGGCGCACGCCGACATCTCCCGCGCGGTCGCCGCCGACCGACTCCTGCCGGCCCTGGCGGCGGCCGGGCCCGACGCGATCACCCTGGCCGACGGCTTCAGCTGTCGCACCCAGATCGGCCGACTCACCGACCGCCGCCCCATCCACACGGCCGAACTGCTGGCCCGGGCGCTGTCCGGGGACGCCGGCGCCGAACCCGCCGGCGGCGACGCATGACCGGGCCCGCGATGGCTCAGACCACCAGACCCGCCGGGTCGGTGTTGGCGCCGCACAGTATGACCGCGACCTTTTCGCCCTGGGCCGGGGTGTACGCGCCGGTGGACAGCGCGGCGAGCGCGGTGGCGGCCGCGTGTTCGACGACGATGCGGAAGTTGTCCCACAGCGCCTGACGCGACTCGATGATCGCCTTGTCGGACACCAGTACGGAGAACGCGCCGGTGCGCCGGGCGGTCGCCAGCGCCGTCTCGGAGACTCGGCGGGCGCCCAACGAGTCGGCCGCCACCGAGTCCACGTGCACGTCCACGACCCGGCCCGCCTCCAACGCGGCGTTGAGCGCGCGGCAGTGCTCGGGCTCGACCGCGACCGTGCGGATCCCGTGTTCCTCGGCCGCCGTCGCGACGCCGGAGAACAGGCCGCCACCACCGACCGCGACGATGATCGTGTCGAGTTGCCCGGACACGCCCGCGAGTATCTCGGGCACCAGCGTGCCCGCCCCGGCCGCGATCAGCGGGTTGTCGTACGCGTGCGACAAAAGCGCGCCCCGGTCCTCGGCGAACCGCTGCGACGCCTCCAGGGCGTCGGCGTACTCGCGTCCCACGAGCAGCACGTCGGCCCCGTACGAGCGCAACCGCTCCACCTTGATGCGCGGCGCCGACTCCGGGACGAACACCGTCGCCCGCACCCCGGCGGCCCGCGCCGCCCACGCACACGCCAGCCCCGCGTTGCCGCCCGAGGCGATCACGACGCCGGCCTCGGGCATCGTCCCGGCCTCGACGTGCGCGGTGGTGAAGTTGGCCGCGCCACGGGCCTTGAACGAGCCGGTGTGCTGGATGAACTCCAGGGCGAGCCACACGTGCGGCGACGGGTGGATCGGCATCATGGTGACGGGCTGGGTCTGCCCCACGATGCGCTCGGCGGCGGTCCTGATGTCGCCATAGGTCAGTTCGGACGTGGAATTCTCCATGGGAGACGACCTTAACGGGATCATTCGCAGCCCTTCACCCGAAGCGGTTCACCCGAACGGGCGCCGCGGTGACCGGCGCCGATCCGGCCGGTGCGCCGCGAGCGACGTCCCAAGGCCTTGGTGGGCCCGGGATCCGGCGCCCGACGCCGCCGGTGCCGACAAGGCAAGGGGCAGATCCGGCGGATCCCTGACACTGTGTCAATTGTGAGACCGGCCACCCGGGGTCGAAGCTGACACACCATCAGGTCACATCGACTCACGGAGGGAGGTGGGATGTCCGGCAACCTCGGCGACGGACCCACCGCCGCGACGACACCCCAGGTCCAACGCCTCAAGGCGAACTCGGTCGGGCTCACGGGCGTGGTCTTCATGGCCGTCGCCACCGCCGCGCCGATCACCGCGATGACCGGCAACCTGCCGATCGCGGTCGGCTTCGGCAACGGCATCGGCGCCCCGGCCGGCTACCTGTTCGCGACGCTCGTGCTGAGCGTGTTCTCCATCGGCTACGTCGCGATGGCCAAGCACATCACCTCCGCCGGCGCCTTCTACGGCTACATCTCGCACGGCCTGGGCCGGGTCGTGGGGATGGCCTCGGGGCTGCTCGCGGTACTGGCCTACGTGGTCTTCGAGGCATCGATCGTCGGCGTGTTCGCGTACTTCGCCGACACCACCGTCAACGATCAACTCGGCGTCGACCTCAACTGGTCGATCTACGCGCTGGCCATGCTCGCGATCACCGCGCTGCTGTCGTTCTTCGACATCCATCTCACCTCCCGCCTCCTCGGCGTCCTCCTCGTCGCCGAGATCGCGGTGCTCGCCGCGATGGCGATCGCCGTGCTGGTCCAAGGCGGCGGCCCCGACGGCCTGAGCACCGAGCCGATCAACCCCGCCAACGCGTTCAAGGGCGCCGCCGGACTCGGCCTGTTCTTCGCGTTCTGGTCGTGGGTGGGCTTCGAGTCCACCGCGATGTACGGCGAGGAGTCGCGCAACCCCAAAAAGGTCATCCCTCGCGCCACCCTGGTCTCGGTGGTCGGCGTCGGCCTGTTCTACGTCTTCGTGTCCTGGATGGCGATCTCCGGCACCGGCTTGGCCGAGTCCAAGGAGGTCGCGGCAGGCTCGTCCCCCCTCGACCTGTTCTTCGGCCCCACGGGCGACTTCATCGGCGGCTGGGCGGTCGACTCGTTCCAGTGGCTGCTGATCACCGGCTCGTTCGCGTGCGGCATGGCCTTCCACCAGTGCGCGTCGCGCTACCTCTACGCCATCGGCCGCGAGGGCTTCATCTCGCGCAAGCTCGGCAACACCCACCCGGTGCACGGGTCGCCGTACTTCGCCTCGTTCGTGCAGAGCGTGATCGCCACCACCATCGTGCTCGCGTTCCTGATCACCGACCGCGACCCCTACATCCACCTGTACACCCTGCTCGCGATCCTGGGCACGATGGCGATCCTGATCGTCCAGACCCTGTGCTCGTTCGCGGTGATCGGCTACTTCCACGTCGGCAAGAACCATCCCGAGACCGCGCACTGGTTCCGCACCTTCCTCGCACCGCTGATCGGCGGCATCGCGATGCTGGTGGTCGTGATCCTGCTGCTCCGGAACATGGAGACGGCGGCGGGGGCCGCGTCCGGCTCGCTGTTGTTCAAGCTCACCCCGTACATCGTCGGCGGGGTCTTCCTGGGCGGCCTCGCGCTCGCGCTGTACATGAAGGTCAAGAGCCCGGCGCGCTACGAACTGATGGGCCGGATCATCCTGGAGGACGCCGGCGAACGCACCGACACCGACGACCCGCAAGTGCTGCCCACCGCGCCCACGAAGGTGTGATCCCCCGACGCCGACGGGCAGCGCGCGAAGGACACGCCGACAGCCGGTATGGACACCGGGTTAGGCAAGCCTTACCTTCTGATCATGACCTTGCTCGACCTCCGGCAGCCCACCCCGTGCCCGGCGCTCGCGGACACCTTCCGCGAACTGGGCGAGGCGTGCTCGCTGATCGAGGTCGAGGTCGGTCACCCGGGTGCGGGCACGCTGCACGCGTCCCGGATGGCCGAGGACCCCGAGGTCCTGGCCGGCGTACTGCTCGCCGAGCGGCGGCGGATCACCACGACGCTCGAAGCCGACCCACGCGACGACGCGGTCGCCATGTGGGCCCTGCACGGCTATGCGTGGTACGCGTGCCTGATGCTCGCGGGCCCGTGGTTTCTGCGGCGGCGAGTCCCGCACGTGAGCCTCGACGACGTGTGGATCGACACCGGATCGGACCGCATGCGGCGCTCCTTCGGCGTGAGCGCACGGACCTTCGCCTGCCTGCCCGACGATCCCCGGGCGCGGGCGTCCGGGGCCCGGGTGGTGGCCGACGAGGCCGCCCTGCGGGCCGAGCTCCTGCGCGGCGTCGCCGATCACCTCGCCCCGCTGCTGACCGTGTTTCGGCCACACCTGCGGCGGGGCGAGCAGGTGCTGTGGGGGATGGCGGCGGACGAGCTGGTCAGCGGCGTCTGGTACCTCGGGCGGACGCGGGGGGAGGGCGAGCGGGCGGTACGGGAACTGGAGGCGCTGCTCCCGGGCGGCGTGGGTCACTTCAAGCGCGAAGCCGGATTCCGCACGCTGGTGGGATCGCGCGGGCAGACACACCGCAACCGGACGCAGAGCGTGTGCTGCCTCTGGTACACGCTGAACCCGGACGCACTGTGCTCCACGTGCCCTCGCGCGAGCGACGATCGACAGGTGGCGATCCTGGAGGGGCGGGAGTAGCCGGTGCGGATCCTTTCCGGCGGCACTCGGGCCCCGGTCGGCGCCCCAGACGGGCGAAAGCCCGCCTCCTCGTGAGAGACGGGCCTTCGGTTCTTCGGTCGAGATATCGCCGGGGTCACCCGTGGCGCAGGTTGCGAACCGTGTCGTCGTAACCGGCCACCTCGGTGATCGGCCGCGTGCCCGGGCCGACGTAGAGAGCGGCCGGACGCACGAGGCGCGACGTGCGCTTGTGCTCCAGGATGTGCGCGCTCCACCCGGCGGTGCGCGCACACGTGAACATCGACGTGAACATGTGGGCGGGTACCTCGGCGAAGTCCAACATCACCGCGGCCCAGAACTCCACGTTGGTCGCCAGTACCCGGTCGGGACGACGGGCCTGAAGCTCTTCCAGGGCCGCCTTCTCCAGCGCCGCCGCCACCTCGTAGCGAGGGGCACCGAGCTCCTTGGCCGTGCGACGCAGCACGCGCGCACGAGGGTCCTCGGCGCGATACACCCGGTGACCGAAGCCCATCAGGCGGTCGCCGCGGTCGAGGACACCCTTGACGTACGCCGTGGCGTCGCCGGTGCGCTCGATCTCCTCGATCATGTGCAGCACGCGCGAGGGCGCACCACCGTGCAGCGGCCCCGACATCGCACCGACCGCACCCGACAGGCACGCCGCCACGTCGGCGCCGGTGCCGGCGATCACGCGGGCGGTGAACGTCGACGCGTTCATGCCGTGCTCGGCCGCCGAGGTCCAGTAGGCGTCGACCGCCTGGACGTGCTTGGGGTCCGGCTCGCCACGCCACCGGATCATGAAGCGCTCGACGATCGTCTCGGCCTTGTCGATCTCGCTCTGCGGGACCATCGGCTTCTCCAGGCCGCGGGCCGACTGCGCGACATACGAAAGCGCCATCACGGCGGCCCGGGCGAGGTCGTCGCGCGCCTGGGCGTCGTCGATGTCGTGCAGGGGTTTGAGCCCCCACACCGGGGCGAGCATGGCCAGCGCGCTCTGCACGTCCACGCGGACATCGCCCGAGTGAATCGGGATCGGGAACGGTTCGGCCGGCGGCAGACCGGGGTTGAACGCCCCGTCCACCAACAGGCCCCAGACGTTGCCGAACGAGACGTGGCCGACGAGATCCTCGATGTCCACACCTCGGTACCGGAGCGCGCCACCCTCCTTGTCGGGTTCGGCGATCTCCGTCTCGAACGCTATGACTCCTTCGAGCCCGGGTACGAACTCGGACATCAGGCGGCTCCTCATGCGATCTCGACTGACTTGTGGCCGGGTCCTTCATACCCCGCACTGCCACACTGTGTCTCCCCCGAACGAGCCGGGGCGCATGGTGCCGAAACGGCTGTGCACCTGGGTTCCACCGGTGGTTCGGGGAGCTGTTTTCGATCGGTCCGACGCGGCCGGGGTGGGGCCGCGCGGAAGGTATGGGCCGATCGAAGTCCATTGGCCAGGATATCTCTTGACATCGAGACGACCTACGTCGGAGCGCCCCCCGCCACGTGAGGTCCGGCACAAACCGCAACCGTGTACCACACCCGGGCGTCACGCGTCGCACCCCGACTCCACCCGGAACGGCCCGGGCGCCCCCGCAGGCAGCCCGCGAGTGGTACTCGTAGTCCGTGGAGTTCACCGAGCCCGCCGCCATGCGGCGGCAATACCGAGGCGAAGGCATCGACGTCGGCGCGATGCCGCCCGCCCCCTTCCCGTTGTTCGCCGGGTGGTTCGGCGAGGCCGCCGAGGCCGGGCTGCCCGAGCCGAACGCGATGATCGTCGCGACGGCCACCCCCGACGGCCGACCGAGCACGCGCACGGTCCTGCTCAAGGACGTCGACCACGACGGCTTCGTCTTCTACACCAACTACGACTCGCGCAAGGGCACCGAACTCACCGCCAACCCGGCGGTAAGCCTGTTGTTCCCGTGGCACGCGATGCGCCGCCAGGTGATCGTCACCGGCTGCGCCGAACGAGTGTCGCGCGAGCAGACCGCCGACTACTTCCGCTCCCGCCCGCGCGGCTCGCGGATCGGTGCGTGGGCCAGTGAACAATCCAGCGTCGTTCCCGGGCGGGAACACCTGGAAAAGCGCTACGCGGAGGCCGACGCCGGCTTCGCCGACATCGACGACATCCCGGTACCACGGTTCTGGGGCGGATTCCGGGTCGTACCCGACACGATCGAGTTCTGGCAGGGACGCGAGAACCGGATGCACGATCGGCTGAGGTACGTACGCGAGGCCCGACCGGCCTCGACCCCCGGCGCACACACGGCCTGGCGAGTCGAGCGACTGAGCCCCTGAGCCTCCGACCCCCCCGGAACCCCTGGCCCCCCGGAATCTCCGAGCCCCGCATTCCTGTGAGTACCGAACTCTCGTATGCCGAGCCGTAAGCCCCTTGACTACCGAACCCTCGAACCCTCGAACCCTCGAACCCTCGAGAGTCCCGAGTGGAGTCCCCGAGAGTCGCGAGTCGAGTCCCGAGAGTCCCGAATCCCGAGAGTCCCGAGTCGAATCCCGAAAGCCCCGAGCATGGTGACCGAATAAGCCACCCGAAAACGACAACGACCCGCAGGTCGCTTCTTTGATCTCCTCGGTGAGGGGAACAAAGGCCGGGGGACGATCCCGGCGACCTGCGGGTCGGGTGTCTGCCTGGTGTTGCCGGCCGCCTGCCTGCGTCCGTCGCGGTGCACACACGACGGGGCGAGCCGAGCCGGTAAACCGGAATGGCGGCTAGCGGGCAGCCACCTCACGCGTCCGAATGCTACTCAACTTCGAACCACCTCCTCTCCCGTGTGCCAGTGAGGTTAGATGGCCCACGGCCGGGTGCAACGCATTTAAAGCGTGCCTGATCCCACACGCGAACAGGGAATAGCGGCGCGGCATTTGGTCTTGGATGTTCAGAGTGCCCACTACGCCGAACACCGACTCGAACCCCGCCGCGGACGGCGCCCCGCAGAGCCCTCCGCCGGCCGCCGTCTCGGACGAGACGTCCGAAAGACCCCCGCCGGCCGCCGCGAGAAGCGCGGCCGGGCGAATAGCCGGCGCCGTCCTCGCCGACGTCACGCCGCTTCGCGAGTTCCCCGACTTCCGGCGCCTGTGGTTCGGGCACTCGGTGTCCTCCCTGGGGCAGCAGATGACCGCCGTCGCGGTCGCCATCCAGGTGTACGCACTCACCGAATCCAACTTCGCGGTCGGGCTCGTCGGGCTCTTCTCGGTGGTCCCGCTGATCGTGTTCGGCCTGGTCGGCGGGGCGATCGCGGACAGCGTGGACCGTCGACTGGTGGGGCTGGTGAGCGCGTGTGGCCTCGCCTCGGTGTCGATCCTGCTCGCCGTGCAGGCGTTCCTCGACCTCGGCCAGGTGTGGCTGCTCTACGGGGCGGTCGCCGTGCAGTCGGCGTTCTTCGCGGTCAACAACCCCGCGCGTACGTCGATGATCCCCAAGCTGTTGCCGGCCGACCGGCTACCCGCCGCCAACGCGTTGAACTCGATCGCGATGGCGCTCGCGATGACCGTCGGCCCGATGCTGGGCGGCGTGGTGATCGGCCTGTGGAGTTTCCAGGCCGCCTACGTGATCGACACACTCGCGTTCTCGGCCGCGCTGTACGCGATGTGGCGCCTGCCCTCGATGCCCCCCACGCGCGCGGCCGACGGGCGCACCCGGGCCTCGGTCACGGACGGGCTGCGCTTCTTGCGGAGCAGGCCCAACGTGCGCATGACGTTCATGACCGACATCGTCGCGATGGTCTTCGGCATGCCCCGAGCGTTGTTCCCGGCGATGGCCGCGACGCTGTACGGAGGCGGAGCCGGCACGGTCGGGCTGTTGGTGGCCGCGCCCGCCGTCGGCGCGCTCGCGGGCGGGCTGTTCTCCGGGTGGCTGGGCCGCGTACAGCGTCAAGGCCGCGCGGTGGTGATCGCGGTGCTCGCGTGGGGCACGTGCATCGCGGCGTTCGGGCTCGGCGGCCCACTGTGGCTGGGGCTGATCCTGCTGGCGCTCGCGGGGTGCGCGGACACCATCAGCATGGTGTTCCGAAATACGATCATGCAGGTGGCGACCCCGGACGAGATGCGCGGCCGGTTGGCCGGCGTGTTCATCGTGGTGGTCGCCGGTGGTCCTCGGCTGGGCGACTTCGAGGCCGGGTCGGTGGCCGCGCTGAGCACCGAGCGCATCTCGGTGGTCGGCGGCGGCCTCGCGTGCGTCGTCCTGGTGATCGCGCTGTCGCTGCGATGGCGAGGCTTCTGGCGCTACGACGCACGCGACCCGCAGCCGTAGGGGCCGCGGGTCGCGTGCCGAGTCCCTTTCCCGCGACGCGGAGGCGGCGGAAAGGGCTACGGCCGCCTCCGGAGAGAACCGGTCTCGCCGATCAGGAGGACGGCCGGGGCGCGATCCACACCTGTTCGGCGTGCGCGGCGACCCGGCCCTCGGCGTCGTACAGCGTGGTCGCCGTGGCGAACTTGCGGCCGTCGCGGCCCAGTCGGCGCCCGAGTACGACGCACGGCTCGTCCGGATAGGGCAGCGCGTACACGTACGTGGTCATCCGGCCCAGCAACAACGCGGTGGCCTCGTCCATCCCCGTCCAGCCGCCCGGGCAGTCGAGCGCGGCCCAGACGAACTCGGCGGCGACCTGCTCGGTGTCCGGCGCGACGAACGCCGCGGACGGGGTCCACACGCACGCGTTGGTGTCCGAGCGATCCGCGAGCAGGCCCGGGAACAGCCGCAGACCGTCGCCCTCGGCCCGCTCGGTACCGCACACGAAGCAACTCCCGTACGGATTCCACGCCGCGAAGCCGGGAAAGGCCGCGCTCGCCGCCCGGGCCTCGGCGGGCGTGACCGGGTCGATCGGCGTGGGCAGCGCCGCCGCCGGGTCCATCGCCAGCGCCTCGGCGATCGGACTGCCGTCCGCCGGATCCTGGTGCAGCGTCAGTGAACCGGCCGCGCCCACGACGGTCAGCGGCCGCTCCAGCGGC
>NZ_WWJX01000221.1 GCF_009865215.1 Streptomyces sp. SID3343
GGTGCCGCTCGTGGGCCCCGAGCAGACGGTGGCCAATCCGCCGGGCGGGGCGCCGACCTCGGTGTCCGGCCTGCCCGGACTCGGGCTGCTCGGCGGCTCCGGCGGCCTGGGCGCGATCGCGGCGGGCGCGGGTGACCTGGGCGGCATCGCGTTCGATCTGCCCGGCCAGAGCGCGTTCTTCCAGAGCGACAAGTTCGAGCAGAGCACGTGGATCACCGGCTCGACGACCGCCCGGGTGCGGGTCTCGGGGGCCGACGACATCGTGCTGTTCGCGAAGCTGTACGACGTCTCGCCCGACGGCGGGGCGGTACTGCCGCACCAACTCGCCGCACCGCTGCGCATCACCGGCGGCGCGGCCGGGCGCGACGTCGAGGTGCGTCTGCCCGCGATCGACCACCAGGTGGACGCCGGCCACCGGTTGCGGCTCGTGCTCACCGCGACCGACCTCGGCTATGCGTCGCCGAACGAGCCGACGAGCTATCGGGTCGCGCTCGCCGGGCCGCTGACCGTGCCCTCCGTACCGCAATTGCACGTCGAGTCGTCCGGCTACCCGTGGTGGACGTGGGGGCTGCCGCTGATCGCCGCAGTGATCGCGCTCGCGTTGCTGTTGACCGGGCGGCGTCGGGCGGCGGCCGCCGCGCCGGATCCGGACCTTGCCGAAGTGCCCTTGCAGATCCGCAATCTCACGAAGCGGTACAAGGGCGGCAAGCTCGCCGTCGACGACCTGTCCTTCCAGGTCGACGCGGGCCAAGTGCTCGGTCTGCTCGGGCCCAACGGCGCGGGCAAGACCACCACGCTGCGGATGTTGATGGGGTTGATCCATCCCGACGGGGGCGGGATACGGATCTTCGGCCGGATGGTCGGTCCCGGGGCGCCGGTGCTGTCGCGGCTGGGTTCGTTCGTCGAGGGGCCCGGGTTCCTGCCGCATCTTTCGGGGCGGGAGAACCTGTCGCTGTACTGGCGGGCGACGGGTCGACCGCACGCGGACGCGCACTTCGAGGAGGCGCTGGAGATCGCCGGGCTCGGTGAGGCGCTGGACCGCAACGTACGCACGTACTCACAGGGGATGCGGCAGCGGCTCGCGATCGCTCAGGCCATGCTCGGCCTGCCGGACCTGCTCGTGTTGGACGAGCCGACCAACGGGCTCGACCCGCCGCAGATCCGCGCGATGCGCGACGTGCTGATCGGCTACGCGGCCACCGGCCGCACGGTCGTGGTGTCCAGCCATCTGCTCGCCGAGGTCGAGCAGACCTGTACCCACGTCGTGGTGATGCACCGCGGCCGACTCGTGGCGTCGGGACCGGTCGGCGAGATCGTCGGCAACGGCAACACCCTCGTGATCGGCACCCCCGCACCGGACCTGGCCATCGCCACGCTGAAGGATCTGCCGGGCATCGCCACGGTCGAGCCGGAGGAGGGCGGCGTCCTGGTCCACCTCGCGGGCGCCGAGTCCTCCGCCATAGTGGCCGAACTCGTCGGCGCCGGGGTCGCGGTCGACCGGGTCACCGCGCGCCGCCGCCTGGAAGACGCGTTCCTGACGCTCATTGGGGAGTCCTGATGGCTTGCACGGTTGTGGGCTTGTGGGTGGTTGCGGGCCGGGGTTCGGACGACGTGTTCTCGATGTTCTTTGGGGAGTCCCGATGACCCGCACCCTCCCCGATCTGCCGACCGACGAGGGTGCGCACCCGGTGGCGGGCGCGTCGCACGCGCCCGGCTATCGGGCGCGGCGCACGCTGCCGATTCGGGTCGAGACCGTGCGTCAGTTCCGGCGCAGGCGCACGCTGTTCATGATCGGGCTGCTGCTCGCGTTGCCGTGGATCCTGGTCGCGGCGTTCAAGATCGGCGGCGATCCCAAGGCCGACGCGGTGCCGACGCTGGTGGACGTGGCGACGCAGAGCGCGCTGAACTTCACCGCGTTCACGTTGTTCGTCTCGACCGGCTTCCTGCTGGTGGTCGCGGTCGCCTTGTTCTGCGGCGACACCGTGGCGGGCGAGGCGAGTTGGTCCTCGCTGCGGTATCTGCTCGCGGCGCCGGTGCCGCGCGCGCGGTTGCTGTGGGTCAAGCTCGTGGTCGCGCTCGGCTACAGCGTGCTGGCGCTCGTGCTGTTGCCGTTGATGGCGATGATCGCGGGCACGATCGCGTTCGGATGGGGACCGTTGGACCTGCCGGTGGGCGCGTCGTTGCCCACCGGTGAGGCGCTGGGGCGGATGAGCGTGGTGGTGGGTTACGGCATCGTCGCGCAACTGGTGGTGATGGGCATCGCGTTCTGGCTCTCGACGGTGACCGACGCTCCGCTGGGCGCGGTCGGCGGAGCGGTGGGCCTGGTGGTGGTCTCCAACATCGTCGACGCGGTGACGGCCCTGGGCTCGTGGCGCGACTACCTGCCCACGCACTGGCAGTTCGCCTGGGTCGACGTCCTCCAGCCCGACCCGCAATGGGACGGCATGATCAAGGGCACGGCGGTCTCGGTCGCGTACGCCCTGGTCTTCCTGGCCTTGGCCTTCCGCCACTTCGGTCGGAAGGACATCGTGTCGTAGGGGAGTGAGCGGTGGCGGTGGTGGGTCGGGGTGCCCACCGTCGCTTGGTCGTGCCGTTCCGGTGGTGAGCGGGCGGCGGTGTCGGCCTGCTCTTGTCGGGGTTCGGCAGTGGCGGATCGATTCCGCTTGACGGATGTCCGGGGTCCGTCGGGACGTGGAGACTCGGCGGCGGGGCTTCAATTCCTCGCTACCCACCGGTAGCTTTTTGTGCGCTCCACAGTGCCCAAGTCCCCTTTGGGCGGCTCGTGCGTGTTCCTTCCATGCCATGAAGGCGAGGGCGCATGTCCAAGTTCGAGCGTGTGCGCAACCGGGCGCTGACGGTGGTGGTATCGGCGATGCTGGTCGGTCCGACCGGCGGGCTGACGGCAAGTCAGCAGGCCGGCGCCGCGACCGCGGGTCCTGCGGTCACCTCGTTGTCCCCGGAGCTGGAGGCCCTGCGGCAGGCCGAGTCCCAGGCGCTGTACGGAAGTTCCGGGATCAAACCGTTGGCCGAGCGCAAGACGTCGCTGATCTCGCTCGGTGACAGCGAGATCTCCGGCGAGGGCGTCGGGGTGTACGAACCCGGCACGGACGGTCCGACCAACTGGTGCCATCGGGCGCCGGATTCGGCGATCCACAAGACCGGTATCCCCGCCGACGTCACCTACAACGTCGCGTGCTCGGGGGCGTCGACGGTCAACATCCGGATCGGCGGCAGCAAGCAGTACGCCGACGAGCTCGTGCAGTCGGACAACCTGGCGATCAAGGCCCGCAACACGCACGTCCGGTTGATCCTGCTGGTCGCGGGGGCCAACGACGACATCCGGTTCGGCCCGACCATGACGGACTGCGTCACGCGGCGGGTCTTCTTCCAGGGCGAGTGCTACGGGACGTATCAGGGCGGTTGGCAGGCTCGGGCCGACGCGATGCGGCCCAAGGTCGAGCAGACGATCCGCGACCTGAAGACCACCATGACCGACGCGGGCTACCAGCCCGGCGATTACCGGCTCGTCACGATGGGCTATCCGTCGCCGATCGGCCCGGATGTCGAGGACAACCCGGACTTCCCCGGGTGGTACGGCGGGGGCTGTCTGGGCTACCTGCGCGACGCCGCGTGGGGGCGCAACGCGGCGGTGCCGATCTTCGAACAGGCCGAGCGGCAGGCGGCGGCCGACGCCGGAGCGATCTACCTCGACAACTCGCGGCTGTTCCACGGGCACGAGGTGTGCAGCGACGACACGTGGGCGCGCGGACTGTGGTTCGCCAACCCGGACCTGTTCGACGAGAACACCACCCGGCAGAGCTTCCACCCCAACGCGCGCGGCCATCTCGCCTTCGCGTCGTGCCTGACCCAGTTGTACGACTCCGGTTGGAGCCAGGCCGCTTGCGCCGACCCGGCGAGTACGGGACAGCCGGTGCTCCATCAGGGCGCGCTGAGCGCCGACTTCCGGCAACTGCGCAACGAGGGAACCGGGTTGTGCGCCGACACCTACGGCTTCTCGTCCCGCAACTACACCCCGCTGGACCTGTGGCCGTGCCACGGCGGGCGTAACCAGGGCTTTTGGTACGACGGCGCGAACCAGTCGCTGCACACCGAACTCAGTCACGACCGCTGCGTAGATCCGCTGGGAGGCGGGCGCAGTTCCGGTACCGCGTTGGTGCTGTGGAACTGCAACGGCGGTACGAACCAGCGCTTCGTCCAGGTCGCGGGCACGCTGCGACCGGCCGACACGCAATCGCTGTGCGTCTCGCCACCGGCCGCGGACGCGACCCTCGGCGCGAGGTTGGTGCTCGCGGCGTGTGACGGCTCGGCGAATCAGCGCTGGATCAAGGAGGCCGGGCAGTCCGTGACCTTCACCGAGACCAAGTCGGTGGGCACGGCCAAGTGCCTGGACGTGGACGGTGGTTCGATGACCGACGGTCGCAACGTCCTGGCCTTCGACTGCACCGGCAACACCAACCAGAAGTGGTGGCGCAACGCGGCGACCGGCCAGGTGCACAGCCTCGAGGACGCTGCCTACTGCCTGGACAATCGCGGCAGCACGGCGGCGGGGTCGGGCCTGGGCATCTGGCGTTGTGACGACGCGCACGGCGCCTACCTGAACAACCTGCGCTTCGACGTCGGCGCGGACGGGCAGCTGATCAGCCGCGTGTCCGGCCTCGTCGCGACCGCTCCGGCGAGCGGGAACGGCGCGATCACCCAGCAGCCGGCGGGGGCGTCGGCGGCGCAGAAGTGGGCCGCCGGGGCCTCGGCACCGATGCCGTACAGCGTGATCTCGTACGACGCTTACTGACCGGCGTCGGACGCTTACCGACCGGCACCGGCAGACGGTCTGCGCCGACCGTCGCCACGAAACGGCCCTCGTCCGCGAGCGCTGCGGGCGGGGGTCGTCGCGCGAGCGTGGTCGATCGCGGCGGTATGCCCCTGGCACTGTGCCGCCGGGCCGACGGACGTGGCTCGAACTGCCTGACGCTCAGAGTTCCTTGCGAAAGCGGTCGTCGCCCTCGACGGGTCGGTCGCGGTCGGTGTGGCGGTCGCGGTCGCGCTGTTCGCGTTCGCGCTCGCGAAGTTCCTTGCGCCGCTTGACCCGTACGCTCACGCCGGCCATGACGGCCACGCCCTTGATCACGATCACCGGCGCGTTCGGGTCGTCGGTGTACTGCTCGCGGACGTCGAAGCCGCCCATGATGCCGATCCCGTGGTCGCGCACGGTCACGCCCTCGGGGATCTTGATGTCCACGCCGCCCCACAGCGTGAAGATCCTGATCACGAGTTCGGGCTCCGCGAAGACCGCTTGGCTGAGGTCGATGTCGATGCCGCCCATGACCGCGACCGCGTTGAGCTTGCCGCCCGCTCGCCAACGGCCCTTGCGGGTGGAGCCGCTCCAGAACGCGACCATGTTCGACTTGGTCGGCAACGGCGCCGAGCCGGCCGGTGTCGTCGCGGGCCGGTATCCGGAGGTGGCGGCCGGCACCGGAAGGTCGCGTACGAGTGGTTCCAACTCGCCGACCGTCCGTGCGGACAGCGCGATGTCGACCCGCTCGGCGTGCTCCTCCGCGGTCAATCGCCCCTCCGCGTGCGCGTCCCGCAGGATACTCACGTAGCGATCACGGTCGGCGTCGGAAGCCCGAAGCTCGGGGGTCGGCGGCTGGGAGCGGCGCTCGGGGCTGTTTTCCACGGGACCAATCTAGTCGGGCGGGTCGGGGTCAGGGCAGTACGGACCGGGCGAGCAGCCGCACCGCGGCGCGCAGCCGGTCGGGAGACAGCGTCGCGTAACCGATGATCACCGAGGGCGGTCCCGGGGTCAGCACGCGCATCGGGGTCAGGGGTTCGATCCGCAGGCCCAGCGCGCGGGCCCGGATCACGGTGGCCGATTCGTCGGTTCCGGGCGGGAGCTCGACGCACAGATGGAGGCCGGCGGCGATGCCGCGTACGCGCGCGGCGGGCAGGTGTTCGGCGATGGCCTCGACCACCGCGTCGCGGCGGGCGCGGTAGTGCGCCCGCATCGCGCGCAGATGTCGGTCGTACCCGCCGGTCTCCAGCATGCGCACGAGGGTCAGCTGCGCGAGCACGGGTGAGCCGAGGTCGGCGTGGGTCTTGAGGTCGTGGATCCGCTCGATCATCGCGGCCGGCAGCGCGGCCCAGCCCAGGCGCATGCCGGGGGCGAGTGCCTTGCTGGTGGAACCCAGGTGTACGACGCGGTCCGGGGCCAACCCCTGGAGGCAGCCGACCGGGTCGCGGTCGTAGCGGAACTCGGCGTCGTAGTCGTCCTCGACGATCAGCGCGTCGCTCGCGCGCGCCCACGCGATCAGCTCGGCGCGGCGGGACGGGGACAGGACCACGCCGGTCGGGTACTGGTGGGCGGGCGTGACCAGTACGGCGCGGGCCCCGGTACGGGCGAGCGCGGCCACGTCGATGCCCTCGGAATCGGTGGGGGCGTAGGCGAGTTCGAGGCCGTGGGTGTCGAAGATGCCCCGCTGTCGGTTGCTGGAGGGATCCTCCACCGCGAGTACTCCCCGGCCCATGCGGCGCAGCGCCTGGGAGACCAGGGACAGGCCCTGGGCCACGCCGTTGACGACCACGATGTGTTCGGGGCGGACCTGCGCGGCGCGGACGCGGCCGAGGTAGTCGGTCAGCGCGGAGCGCAGCTCGGGGGCGCCGGACGGACCCGGGTAGCCGAAGGCGGTGTGTGGTGCGGTGCTCAGGACGTGTCGGGTCGCGGCGAGCCAGGGCCCGCGCGGGAAGGTGGACAGGTCCGGGACGCCGGGTTTGAGGTCGTGCGTGATCGGTACGACGGGGCTCGTGGCCGGGCTGTCGGCCGGTTGTGGGGCCGCGCACGCGGACGTGACCTGCGTACCCGAGCCGTGACGCGACGTCAGGTAGCCCTCGGCGACCAGTTGTTCGTACGCGTCGACGACCATGCCCCGGGACACCCCCAGGCTTTGCGCGAGGGCGCGGGTGGACGGCATCCGAAATCCCGCCGGCAGACGGCCCGAACGGACCGCGTCGCGCAGGCCGGTCCGCACCTGGGTGCCCAGCCGTCCGGCTGATCGGTCGAGGTGGACGAGGAGGTCGCGCACGACCGGCACCTGCCCTTCGCTGCTCGTTCGCGGGTGCGCCGCGGCCACGCGGTCGAGCGTCGCCCGCAAGTGGTCCGATTTTCCGCCGGCGAAGTGGCACTGACCACAGCTCCACCGGCTTTCTAACGTTACGTGCATGAGCCTCTCCTCGATGTCCCCCCGTTCGATCGGCCTGGTGTGCGCCGCCTCCGCGCAGGCCCTGATCGGTGCCGCCGCCGGGGTCTCCGCCGTGTTGCAGGGCTATCCCGTGACGGGCGGTCAACTGCTGCGGTACGCGCTGGCGGCGGTGGTGTTGTTCGCAGTGCTGCGGCTGCGCGGAGTGTCGCTGCTGAGGCCGACCCGACGCGAACTCGTCCGGCTCGGGCTGCTCGCGTTGTCCGGGCAGACGCTGTTCAACCTGTTCCTCTTCGCGGCCCTGGATCGGGCCGATCCGGCGACGGTGGGGAGCGTGCTCGGGGCCACGCCGTTGCTGTTGGTACTGGTCGCCCCCTTCCTGGGCGGGCGGCGGCCGACCGGGCCGGTGCTGCTCGCCGCGGTGGTCGTGGTGGCGGGGGCGGGGCTCGTGCAGGGGTTCGGGGGCGGGACCGCGCTCGGGCTGGTGTTCGCGTGTGCGGTGGCGGTGTGCGAGATGGGGTTCACCTTGATCGCGGTGCCGTTGCTGCCGCGGCTGGGGGCGTGGAGGATCGCCGCGTACGCGACGGCGATGGCGATTCCGCAGATGGCGGTGGTGGGGCTGTTCACCGACGGGGCGGAGTTCGTGCGGATGCCCACCGGGGCCGAGTTCGCGGCGTTGGTCTACCTCGCGTTGCCGCTCACGGCCGGGGCGTTTTTGCTGTGGTACTCGGCGCTGGCCCGGGTCGAGCCGGAGCAGGCGGGGTTGTTCATGGGGCTCGTGCCGGTGACGGCCGCGATGTCCGGGCTCGTGCTGGGGACGGGGGCGCCGACCCCGGGGCAGTTCGCAGGCGCGCTCGTGGTCGGGGTGGGTGTGGTGATCGGGATGCGCGGTGGTCGGGCGGGCTCGGCGGAACAGGAGGTGAGCGCGGCGGAGCGGCCGGATCCGGCGGCCGCACGACATCGCGCCCCGGCCGAAACGCTCGCCCGGTAGCGGCCCACGTACCGGACCCGGCAGCGACCGAGCCGATCGGCTCGGTCGCTGCCGCACCACCTCGGGGCCATCGCGTCGACAGGCCCGTTCTACTCTTGACGACGGCCCCGTCACCGCCTTAGTGAGGATCACGATGCCCGCCCCTGACAACTCCTTCAGCGCCTACACGGATCTGCTGCCGCTGGGGGAGGACACCACGCCGTACCGGCTGCTGACCGCCGACGGCGTGTCCACGTTCGAGGCAGGTGGGCGTCGGTTCCTCAACGTCGACCCCGAGGCGCTGCGGCTGCTCGCCCGTACCGCGATGCGCGACATCTCCCACCTGCTGCGTCCGGGACACCTCGCGCAGGTCGCGCGGATCCTCGACGACCCCGAGGCGTCGCCCAACGACCGCTTCGTGGCGCTCGACCTGCTCAAGAACGCCAACATCGCGGCCGGCGGCGTGCTGCCGATGTGCCAGGACACCGGTACCGCGATCGTGATGGGCAAGCGCGGCCAGCACGTGCTGACCGACGGGCGCGACGAGGAGCACCTGTCCCGCGGCATCTCCAACGCCTACACCGAACTGAACCTGCGCTACTCGCAGATGGCCCCGCTGACCATGTGGGACGAGAAGAACACGGGCAACAACCTGCCCGCCCAGATCGAGCTGTACGCGACGCCCGGCGAGGCGTACAAGTTCCTGTTCATGGCCAAGGGCGGCGGCAGCGCCAACAAGTCCTACCTGTATCAGGAGACCAAGGCCGTCCTGAACCCGCAGAGCATGCTGCGCTTCCTGGACGAGAAGATCCGCTCGCTCGGCACCGCGGCGTGCCCGCCCTACCACCTCGCGATCGTGGTCGGCGGGACGAGCGCCGAGCACGCGCTCAAGACCGCGAAGTACGCCTCCACCCGCTACCTCGACACGCTTCCCGGCCAGGGCTCGCCGCTCGGGCACGGTTTCCGTGACGTCGAGTTCGAGGCCGAGGTGCTCAAGCTGACCCAGGAGATGGGCATCGGCGCGCAGTTCGGCGGCAAGTACTTCTGCCACGACGTGCGGGTGATCCGCCTGCCGCGACACGGCGCCTCGTGCCCGGTGGCGATCGCGGTGTCGTGTTCGGCCGACCGGCAGGCACTCGCCAAGATCACCGCCGAGGGCGTGTTCCTGGAGGAGCTGGAGACCGACCCCGCCAAGTACCTTCCCGACACCACGCACGAGGACCTCGACGACGACGTCGTGCACATCGACCTCAACCGGCCGATGAGCGAGATCCGCGAAGAACTGTCCAAGTACCCGGTCAAGACCCGCCTGTCGCTGTCGGGCCCGGTGGTCGTCGCGCGCGACATCGCGCACGCCAAGATCAAGGAACGGCTGGACGCGGGCGAGTCGATGCCGCAGTACCTGCGCGACCACGCGGTCTACTACGCGGGCCCGGCCAAGACCCCCGACGGCTACGCGTCCGGCTCGTTCGGCCCGACCACGGCGGGCCGGATGGACTCCTACGTCGAGCAGTTCCAGGCGGCGGGCGGCTCGATGGTGATGCTCGCCAAGGGCAACCGCAGCAAGCAGGTCACCGACGCGTGCAAGGCACACGGCGGCTTCTACCTCGGTTCGATCGGCGGCCCGGCCGCGCGGCTCGCCCAGGACTGCATCAAAAAGGTCGAGGTCCTGGAATACCCGGAACTGGGCATGGAAGCGGTCTGGAAGATCGAGGTCGAGGACTTCCCGGCGTTCATCGTCGTGGACGACAAGGGCCAGGACTTCTTCGACCAGCTGGGACCGGCCCAGACCTTCGTCGGCAAGATCCCGGTAGGTAAGCCCTAGCGCCCGATCGGTCCGGGAGGGACAAGCCCCGAAGCAGCCGCGAGCCGGCCCGAACGCCGGGAGCGCCGACGAGAGCGGGGTGCCGTCGGGGAGCCGAACGTGCACGGGTCCCGGGGGGCCGAAGAGCACTCGCCGATCCTCGTCGCGTTCGTGCGCTTCCGACGGCCCGTCAGCCGCCCTTCCCGGTACGGGAGTCCGGGCGGGCGCCGGGCCGGGGCGGTGGTGCGGACGGTGCGGGACGGCGGATTCCGGATGTCCTTGATGTTTCGTTGCCGTTACTTGTTGTCTCCTTGTCGTGATAGTGCGCATGCGGCGGTGCCCGTCGGGTAGTTGAGGGGCAGTAGCCGACGCGAGGAGAGCAGCGTGACCGAACGGATCGACATACTCCGAACCCCCCACATCGCGACCTGGACGCCCCCGGTGGGCGGTGCGTGCGCAACCGAGGATCGGCAACTGTTCCTCGGCCGACCCGGGGAGCCCGCCGTCGCGGCGCTGGCCCGGGAGGAGGAGGCCAAGCGCGTGTGCGCGCGCTGCGCGGTCCTGCTCGAATGCCGCGCGAGCGCGTTGGCCGAGGCCAACCCGCTCGGTGTGCGCGGGGGGATGACCCCCAGCGAGCGGGGCGCGGTGCGGCGCCGGCGCGCGTACCACTGACAGGTCGTCGCCCGCGCCGTCACCGCACCTGTCACGGCGCGTGTCGTTCGGCCTCGCCGACGATGTGGTCGTGCGGGGTGTCGGTGGTCAGTCGGGCCAACTTGCGCAACAGGGCGGTGAGTTCCTCGGACTGCTCCGGGGACCAGTCGGCCATCACCTCGGTGAGGATCTGCCGACGGGCCTCCACGAGTCGTTCCACCGCCTCGCCGCCCGTTGTGGTCAAGGACAGTTCGCCGTCCGGGCTTCGTCGGGCATGCCCGGATGCGATCAGTTCGTCCGCGTAGTGGGTGACCCGTTCCCGGGACTCGTGCAGTTGCGCCGCGAGGTCGTGATCGGAGATCGGTGCCAGACGGTCGAGTTGGAGTACGCCGAACGCGCACGGGACCGACAACGTCACGCCCGAGGTCGCGATCATCCGCTCGTAGCGCACCCAGCCGTTCTCGCGATGGACCATCCGGGCCATCGCGCGCTCGATCTCGTCGACCGAACTACGCGAGGTGGGTGACATCAGCGGCGTCTGTTCGCTTTCGCGGGTGGCCTGGCGCAGCGGTACCTCCCGCAGCAGGAACGACAGCAGGAACGCGAACAGCACGATGCCCGCAGCGGACAGGAACACGGTTTGCAGCGACTGGGCGTAGGCGTGGATAAAGCCGTCCTTGGCGGCGGGCGGCAGCTTGTTCAGTGATGCCGGGTCGATGCCGGCCGAGCCCTTGTCGGCGCCCGGCGGGATGCCTTGGCCGCGCGCGGCGGCCTCCTTGATGTGCACCGCGAGGCGGTTGTTGAAGATCGTGCCGAAGATCGCGGCGCCGAACGAGCCGCCGATGGAGCGGAAGAAGGTGGCGCCGGCGGTGGCCACGCCGAGGTCGGAGTAGGGGACCGCGTTTTGCACGGCGAGCACGATCACCTGCATGACCAGGCCCAGACCGATGCCGAAGACCAGCATGTACAGCGAGGACGCAGGCGTGGTGGTGTACTCGTCCATGCGCGACATCAGGAACATGCCGACGGCCATCACGGCGGTGCCCAGGATCGGATAGATCTTGTATCTGCCGGTCCGGCTGATCAGTTGGCCGCTGACGATCGAGGTGACCAGGAGACCGATCATCATCGGTACCAGGCGCAGCCCGGACATGGTGGGTGTCGCGCCGTTGACCACCTGCATGAACAGCGGCAGGAAACTCAGGCCGCCCATCATCGCGAAGCCGACGATGAAACCGATGCCGGCGGTCACCGCGAAGATCGGGTTGCGGAACAGGCGCAGCGGCAGGACCGGTTCCCTGGCCCGCTTCTCGACCAGGACGAAACCCACGATCAGGACCACCGCCGCGACCCCGAGCCCGTAGATCTGGGCCGAGGCCCACGGGTAGGTCGTACCGCCGAACGTGGTCAGCAGGACCAGACACGTGGTGCCGCCGGCCAGCAGGGTGATGCCGAGATAGTCGATGCTCGGGCGGGTGTGCATCTCCTTGGTGTGCAGCGCCGCGGCGATCACCACGAGCGCGATCGCGCCGATCGGCAGGTTGATGTAGAACACCCACCGCCAGGTCAGGTTGTCCACGAAGAAGCCGCCGAGCAGCGGTCCGGCCACCGACGTGACGCCGAAGACGGCGCCGAACAGGCCCTGGTAGCGCCCGCGTTCGCGCGGCGGCACGACGTCGCCGATGATCGCCTGGGAGAGCACGATCAGGCCGCCGCCGCCGAGGCCCTGGATGGCGCGGAAGGCGATCAGCTCGATCATGTTCTGGGCGATGCCGCACAGCACGGAACCGATCAGGAAGATCACGATCGACGCCTGGTAGAGCTTCTTGCGCCCGAACAGGTCGCCCAGTTTGCCCCACAGCGGCGTGCTGATCGTGGACGCGAGCAGATACGCGGTGACCACCCAGGACAGGTGGTTCAATCCGCCGAGGTCGCCCACGATCGTGGGCAACGCGGTCGAGACGATGGTCTGGTCGAGCGCGGCCACCAACATCCCGAGCAACAGCCCGGTGAGAATCAGCCCGAGCCGGGGCGGGCGCTCGACCGACGCCTTGCTGCTGCCGTCGTCGGCAGGTCGAGCGTGTTTGCCCCGCGGCGTACTCATCCGGGCCTCCTGGGTCGACGATCAGGAGACCTATCCCCGTATAGCGGGACAAAATCCGCGCCTATTCGTGGGACGGGGCCGATGAGCTGCGCGTTTCACGGGCTCCGCGCCCTACCCGCGGCCTGCGGCCGGGACGCCGCCCCGTCGGTCCGTGTCCCCCCGGCCCCGGCCCCCCGCGCGGCCTCGGATCGCTCGGTCGCCTCCTCGGTCACGCCCACCCCACCCGCGCGCCCGCGGCGAACGGCATCGGGCCCCGCCGCCCGAAGGCAGCGGGGCCCGATGGTGGTGCGCCGGACGACCTAGCGGGCGTGGTCGAAGTCGATCGCGCTGTAGGCGCGGAGCTTCGCCAAGCGGTGCTGGCTTTCGATCTGGCGGATCGTGCCGCTCTTGGAGCGCATCACCAGCGAGGAAGTGTGCGCCGTGCTGGAGCGGTAGCGGACGCCGCGCAGGAGTTCGCCGTCGGTGATCCCGGTGGCGACGAAGAACACGTTGTCGCCGCGGACCAGGTCGTCGGTCAGGAGCACCCGCGAGAGGTCGTGGCCCGCGTCGATCGCCTTGGCCCGCTCGGCGTCGTCCTTGGGCCACAGCCGGCCCTGGATCACGCCGCCCATGCACTTGATCGCGGCGGCGGCGATGATGCCCTCCGGCGTGCCGCCGATGCCGAGCAGCAGGTCGACGCCCGTGCCGTCCTTGGCCGCCATGATCGCGCCGGCGACGTCGCCGTCGACGATGAACTTGATCCGGGCGCCCGCCTCGCGGATCTCCTTGACCATCGAGTCGTGCCGCGGCCGGTCCAGGATGCAGACCGTGACGTCCTCGACCGCGCTGCTCTTCGCCTTGGCCACGCGGCGGATGTTCTCCGCGATCGGCGCCGTCAGGTCGACCACGTCGGCGGCCTCGGGGCCGGTGACAAGCTTTTCCATGTAGAACACGGCCGACGGGTCGTACATGCTGCCGCGTTCGGACACGGCCATCACCGCGACGGCGTTGTTCATGCCCTTGGCGGTCAGCGTCGTGCCGTCGACCGGGTCGACCGCGACGTCGCACTCGGGCCCGGAGCCGTCACCGACCCGCTCGCCGTTGAACAGCATCGGGGCGTCGTCCTTCTCGCCCTCGCCGATCACCACGACGCCGTTCATCGACACGGTGTGGATCAGACCGCGCATGGCCTTGACGGCCGCGCCGTCCGCGCCGTTCTTGTCACCGCGCCCGACCCAGCGACCGGCGGCCATCGCGGCGGCCTCGGTGACGCGGACGAGTTCGAGTGCGAGGTTGCGGTCCGGGGCTTCGGGAGCGACTTCGAGCTGCGGAGGTACAGATTGGTCCGTCATCTGGCGGGCCTTCCTGTAGGGGAACCGGTTCGTAACCACGAGGGGTGCCCTGATCCCCCGGAGCCGTGAGCCATCGGTGCGGGTGGCACGACGATCGCGCGGCCCCGGGTCCGGACTGGTTCCAACGGGATTGCCCCGATGTTATCGGGGGGCGGACCCATCGGTGCAGGTAGGCCGGGTAAAAGGAGCGTCCGGGCAATGCGACCATGTTCGGGTGGCGAGAAACACGGGTGTGCAGACCGTACGAAACATGGTGCTCAGCCTGGGGGCGTGTGGCCTCGTGGTCGGCGCGCTGTTCCTGGTGTCCCCCCACAAGGAGGGTGACCCGGTCCGGCGGGTGCAGTACGAACTGACGTTCCAGCAGGCGAGTCGGGTCTCGCCCTACCCGCTGCTCGCGCCGCAGGGGCTCGCCGAGCGCTGGCGCGCGACGTCGGTGGACTTCTCCGGGTTCGACCCGAGCAAGACCGAGTGGCACATCGGGTTCATCAACCCGGACGACAAGTACGCCGCGGTCGAGCAGACCAACGGCTTCACCGACGAGTTGGTGCGCGACAAGGGCAAGCGGGGCAAGCCGGTCGGCAGCGTCAACGTGGCCGGCGAGCAGTGGAAGTCCTACGAAGGCCCCAAGTACCGCTCGCTGGTGCGCGTCGACAACGGGATCACCACGATGGTCACCGGAAACGCCGACTTCGAGGACTTGACCGTACTGGCGGCCTCCCTGCGACCGAGCCCTCCGCCGGCCGCGCTCTGACGAAATACCGGACAATGCGCCGGACATACCGGGGCGGTCGCGGCACGCGACCGGGCAGGATGTACAGAGGTTTGTAAAGTTTCCCTAAAGACCCCTTGGTCGCCCCTGCCCCGCCCGTCTCCCACGCCTCTAGGGTCCGGAAGCCCGCTCGAACATGTGTCGGCACCGTCGCAACCCGGTGGTTGATGCCGCACGTCCGTCGGGCCTTCCGAACCGTCCCGACGTCGTGTGTTCACCCCTGTATCACACGGCGTCGCTTTGCGTCCGGGGTCACCCCGGTCGGAAAGGGGAGCACGTTGAGTCGAGCGATACCCGGGAAGGCCGCGACGCCTCCCCGAGGCGTCGGACGGGGCAAGCGCCGCGTGGCGCTCCTGTCCGTCTCCGCGCTTGCGATCGCGGGACTTACCGCCACGGTCCCCGCCAGTTCGTCGGCCGCGCCTACGCGCGTCGACACCACGAAGGCCGTGTGGAACCCCGGCCCCGAAGACCACTACGTCAACTCCGTCGACGCGGCGATCGACACCAGCAACACGCCCGGTGACTCGGCCGCGGCCGCGAAGCTGCAGGCGCAGAAGGAACGCGTCGCCGCGAACGAGCGCAAGAACGCCGACGGCAACCCCCGTGCGGCGGCGCAGATCAAGGAACTCGAAGCCGAGGCGGGTCGCACCGGCAAGAGCCCGGCCCAACTGCGCGCCGAGCGCAGCGGCAAGCCGGTCGACGCGAAGCAGACCGCGAAGCTGCTCACGATCCTGGTCGAGTTCAACGACAAGGCCAACGACGACTTCTCCGGCTACAAGCGTCCCACCAGCACCGCCGACCCGACCTGTGTGACCGAGCCCCCCGGCACGGTCAAGAACGGGCCGCTGCACAACAGCATCCCCAACCCGGCGCTCGACCCGAACAACAACAGCTCGCAGTGGATCAAGGACTTCAGCAAGTCCTACTTCGACAAGATGCTCTACTCCAAGGAGGGCGTCACCGAGCGCATGCGCACCGACCTCAAGGGGCCGGACGGCAAGCCTGGTGTCGACCTCAAGGGGTTGACCATGCGCAACATGTACGAGGAGATGTCGAGCGGGAAGTATTCCGTCTCCGGCCAGGCCACGGACTGGATCAAGGTCCCGCACTCCGAGGCGTACTACGGCGCCGGCGCGTGCGGCAACATCCCGCAGGACAACAGCGGCAGCCCGCAGAACCCGCGCGGCGCGCAGGAGTTGGCGGTCGACGCGGTCAACGTCCTCGCCGCGCAACAGCCGAACTTCCCGTGGGCCGACTACGACAAGGAAGACCCGGGCGACGCCGACCACGACGGCAACACCCAGGAGCCGGACGGCGTCGTCGACCACCTGGTCCTCGTCCACGCCGGCAAGGACAAGTCCGGCGGCGGCGGCGCCGAGGGCACCTACGCGATCTGGGCGCACGCGAGCACGGTGATCTTCGGACACCAGGTGCCGGGTACGAACATCAAGATCGCGAACTACATCGTGCAGCCGGAGGACTCCGGCGTGGGCGTGTTCGCCCACGAGTTCGGCCACGACCTCGGTCTGCCCGACCTGTACGACAACTTCAGCGGCGGCGACACGGACCTGAACTTCTGGGACCTGATGTCGGCCGGCTCGCACACCGGCCCGCTGTTCCAGTCGATGCCCGCACACATGGGCATCTGGGACAAGTACGCGCTCGGTTGGCTGACTCCCGACGTGGTCAAGGTCGGCGACGGCGTGAAGGTCAAGACGATCGGCCAGGCCGCGAAGACCCCCAAGGGCACGTCCCAGGGTGTTCGGGTGAACCTGCCGAACAAGGACGTCGTGGTCGGCAAGCCTCATGGCGGTAACGGCATGTGGTACTCCGGCAACGACCAGGCCTGGTCCGATGTCCGCATCGAGCGCGACATCACGGTGCCGGCCGGATCCGACGTCAAGTTCCGGATGTGGAACAACTACGTCATCGAGCAGGACTGGGACTTCGGCTTCGTGGAGGTGTCCACCGACAACGGCACGACCTGGAAGCAGCTCGCGGTGCACGACGACGCGGGCAACCTGGTCAGCACCCCGGCGGACTACCCGGACCCGCAGAAGAACCTGGCCTCGTTCCGCAAGACCAACGGGCTGACCGGCTCCAGCAACGGGTGGCGGCACGACAGCGTCGACCTGGCGGCCTACGCCGGACAGAACATCAAGCTGCGCCTGGACCTGAACACCGACGCGGCGTTCATGGAGCAGAACTGGTTCGCGGACGACTTCTCGCTCACGGTCGGCGCGGACACGGTGTGGTCGGACGACGTCGAGAACGGCGACAACGGCTGGACCGCGATCAAGGGCACCAACGCGATCACCCAGGGCAACGGCTGGGGTCGTACCAACGGCACGTTCTCGCGTGAGCAGTACTACCTGCTCGAGTGGCGCAACACGTCGGGCTTCGACGAGGGCCTGAAGTACGCGTACACCGGTGGCGAGAACGGCAAGACCGAGCGCGTCGCGTACAACGCGCCCGGGATGCTGGTCTGGTTGCGCGACAACGAGTACCAGAACAACGGCGTCAACTTCAACATCAACAACGGGCCGTCGTGGGGCCCCAAGGGCGAGTTGCTGATCGTCGACTCGCACCCGGACCCGCTGCGCTACTCCGGTGACGCGGGCGCGG
This sequence comes from Streptomyces sp. SID3343, assembly GCF_009865215.1. GTDB lineage: Bacteria > Actinomycetota > Actinomycetes > Streptomycetales > Streptomycetaceae > Embleya. The sequence goes on from NZ_WWJX01000221.1 coordinate 17,466, forward strand.
CGTTCCCCAAGCCCGACCCGAACTCGGCCGGCATCGAGTCGAAGAACGTGTTCGGCAACGTCGGTGTGCGCGTGCAGTCCGCGAACGCGGCGTTCGGCTTCGAGAAGACGACGCCGTTCAAGAGCTGCCTCAACGGCACCACGCTGTGCAACACGTTCGGGGCGCAGGCTCCCGTGACCCTGTTCAGCGACACGCTCGGCTACGCGCCGGGCACCGAGCTGTACAAGGGCCGCGTGCTGCCCAAGGACCGTTACGGCTCGGCCGTGGTCCCGGCGCGCGCACCGTACACGACCAAGGTGACCACGTCGACGGGCACGCTCGACCGCCTGAACTTCGGCAAGGACTTCCACGGTTCGCAGCTCGGTACGGGCAACCCCGGCTTCGCCAACTCGTACGGCGTGAACGCACTGCCGCTCTTCCCGCTCCCGCACAACTCGGGCGTGGTCGTGGCGATCACGGCGGCACGCAAGTAGTGACACCCTGATCCATGGAAGGGGCGCTCCCGTAGGGGGAGCGCCCCTTTTCTAGAAGCCGGCTCGCGAAGCACCACTTTTCCTCCCCCGCTTCGCTCCTCCGGAAAAGCGGCACTCCGCTCGTGACTTCGGGTCCCTCCGCTTCGCTCCGGGCCCCGAAGTCTCATTGAAAAGCGCGGCCTCCGGCCGCTCTCCTCGCTGCGCTCG
>NZ_WWJX01000222.1 GCF_009865215.1 Streptomyces sp. SID3343
CGCCTTGAAGCCGACGAGCCGTCCGCCGACGCGCACCGCTTCGCCCACCCGCCCGCGTACGACCGGCCGCTCGGCCCGGGCCTGTTCGTACCAGTCGACCAGGCGCAGCGCGTGGCGGTCGAGCGCGAAGCGTTCGTGCACGAGGTCGAGCGACCACGCGCCGATCCGCTCGCGCTCGGCCGAGTCCGCGAGGAGCGCGGCGAGTTGGCCGGTCAGCGGGTCGTCCTCGACCGTCGGCCGGCCCTGCCCGAGGCCGTAGAAGCCGAGCCCGTCGAAGCCGCCGATCGTCTCGGGGCCGACGGGTCGGCAATAGCCCTGTTCGCCGACCACGACGGCCGGTTTGCCGAACGCCATGCCGCGCAGCACCGAACTGCCCATGCCCACCACGACGTCGGCGAGCGCGTACGCGGGCCGCGGGTCGGCGAGTTCACCGGTGAGCACGATCGCGCGGCGTCCGGCGTCGGCGTTGAGTTTGGCGGCGCGGGCCTGGAGTTCGCGTTCGATCGAGCCGCCGCCGACGACGACCAGGCGCACGCCGGGCAGTTGTGCGGACAGCCGGCCCACGGCGTCCATGGTGCGTTCGAGGTGTTCCTGCTTGAGGTGTTTGGCCAGGCGCGAGACCACCACGACCGTGGGGGCGGGCTTGAGCAGGCCGTGTTCGGCGGCGAACGCGGCCACGTCCACTTCGGGCGCGGTGCCGTCGTCGGTGGCGGCCACGGTGTCGGGGTGGTCGATCGCGGTGTCGACGGGCGGTTCGAGCAGGTGCACGCGCGCGCCTTCGAGGCCGCGTAGTTCACCCGTCTCCGCGTACAGGTCGCCGTAGCCGACGGTGAGCGGCACGCCCGTGCGCGGGAAGTACGGTGGCAGGCTGCCCATCGACATGACGGTGCCGAGCACGGGTGTGCCGCGCGGTACGTACGCGCCGAGGAACGCCTCGACGAGCGGCCAGTATTCGTAGGTGTGCACGACGTCGATCCGGTGTGTGCGCACGGCTGCGGCGATCGCGCGCGAGACTGCGGGCGAGGGCCGCACGTGCGCGCGCTCCGGCAGTGCGAGCAGCGGTAGTTGCGCGGCCGCGACCCGTGCTCGCAGCGGCCCCTGTCGGCCCATCACCCACACTTCGTGGCCGAGGTCGCGCACCGCGCGGGCGAGGTCCACGGCGTTGATCGAGCTGCCGCCGAGTTGCATGTCGTGGGGGCACACCAGGATGCGCATCGCTCACGCCTCCCAGGTGTGGTCGACGTAGACCGGCGCGGCGAGCACGACCGCGCGCGGCGGGGTGTCCAACTCGGGCCCGGCCACGTCGAACTGTTTCGCGGGGTGCCACGTCATCAGCGGGTGTCCCTCGGGGTCGTAGACGCCCATCCACAGCGCGTAACGCCCGCGCGGCAGGGGCAGGTTGGCCAGCGTGCAGCGCACCCGCTCGCCCGAGCGGCCCAGGTGCAGATCGCGGCGCGCGGTGAAGACCGGGCTCGCGGTGCCCTCGGTGACTCCGATGTGCACGGTCGCCGGGCCCGAGTAGGAGCCGGCGAACTCGGCCTCGACCACCATCGGTTTGTTGGTGGCGGGTCCGGCGGTCTCGACGCCGCGCACGTCGACCTCGGTGATGCCGATCGCCTCGTCGGTGCGGGTGCGCGCCTCGGTCTCCTCCTCGACGCTGTCGCGGTACCCGCGCAGGGCCTGGCGGATCGGGCCGTCGGCGCGGATCTCGCCCTGTTCGAGCCAGATCCCGCGCGTGCAGATCGATTCGACGGACGCGAGGTCGTGTGAGACGAGCACGAGCGTCGTGCCCTGTTCGAGGACGACGCGCATGCGGTCGAGGCACTTTTGCTGGAACAGCGCGTCGCCGACCGCGAGCACCTCGTCCACGAGCAGCACGTCGGGTTCCAGGAACGCGGCGACCGCGAAGCCGAGCCGCATCTGCATGCCGGAGCTGTACCACTTGACCTGGCGGTCGATCGCGGTGCCCAGTTCGGCGAAGTCGACGATGTCGTCGAAGCGTTTGGTCACCTCGGCCCGCTTGAGGCCGAGCAACGAGCCGTACAGGAACGCGTTCTCACGCCCGGTCAGGTCGGGGTGGATGCCCGCGCGGACTTCGATCAGGGCGCCGACTCGGCCGCGCACCTGGAGCCGGCCGGCGTAGGGGTACATGACGCCGGTGAGCATCTTGAGCAGCGTCGACTTGCCCGAGCCGTTGGAGCCGATCAGGCCGACCGCCTCGCCGGGCCTGATGTGGATGTCGATGTCGCGCAACGCCCAGCGCCAGTCGGCCTGGTCGCGCCCGGTGACCCGGCGCGCGATCCGGCCGAGGTTGTCGCGCAGGAGCATGCGGCGGCTGTCCGCGCGAAAGCGCTTCCACAGGTGTTGGGCGTCGATGGTGCCCAGCGGCAGCGGGCCGGACCGGTCGACGCCGGCCGAGCCGGAGCCGGCCGCGCTCGTCGTCGTGGTGAGGCTAGGCGACATCGGCGATCCCCGCTTCGAGCTTCTTGAAGATCTTGTAGCCGACGATCAGCATCACCGTCGCGGAGGCCGCGGCGGCGCCGGTGATCTGCCAGTCGGGCTGTTCGCCGTACAGGATCGTCTGCCGGTAGCCGTCGATCACCGCCGCGAGCGGGTTGAGCACCACGTAGGGCAGCACCCAGTCCTTGGTGATCTGGTCCAGGCCGTAGGCGACGGGCGTGGCGAACATGCCCATCTGCATGAGCAGGGGCAGCACGTGTCTTATGTCGCGGAAGTAGACCACCGCCGCGGACATCACGAGCACGAGGCCGAGGGTGACCTCGAACTGGATGAGCAGCAGGATCGGCACCGCCCAACTCGTGGCGGCGGGCGGGGTCGTGTACACCCCGAACAGCACGAGCAGCACGGTCGAGGCGATCAGCATGTCCACGGCCGCGACGATCACCGTCGCGAACGGGAAGACCTCGCGCGGGCAGTAGACCTTGTTCAGGAGCGGCCCGTTGGACACGAGCGAGGACGAGCCCTGGGTGACCGAGGACATGAAGAACGTCCACGGCAGCAGGCCCAGGTAGCTGAACAGCGGGTAGGGCACGCCGTGCAGGTGCGCCTTCTGGCTGAGGTTGCCCACGCGTTGGACGACGACGGTGAAGACCAGCATGAGCAGGACGGGCGTGATGATCGCCCACGCGAAACCCAGAACGGCTTGTTTGTAGCGCGCCTTGAGGTCGCGTTCGGCCAGGGTGCGCACGAGTTCACGGGAGCGCCACAGTTCGCCGATCCCGCGCAGCAGACTCGTGCGGCGCTTGAACTTCCATTCCGGCGGTGGTCCCTTGACCTCGGGGTCGGGCGCCTGGGCGGCGGCGATCCGGCCACTGCCGCTGCCGACGCCCGGCTCGGGGGCGGCGTGTCGTCCCGGGCTCGGCCGGTTGCCTGCGGGACTGTCGATGGTGGGCGTGGTCGCTCCCCCGTGGCCCGCGACGGGCACTCCGTTGACGTGTGTTCGATGGTCGGCAGGCTCGTCGACGCTGCCGGCGGGACGTGCGTGTCGGCCCACCCGGTCTGTGCCGGATCGAGCCATGCCGTCGCCGGGCATGCCGACGGCACCCCCCGGATACTCCCCCACGGGACTCCCCCTCCCTGGTTCGACAACAACCTTGGCACATGCGATCTCCCCACGAGTCGCATTCGGCCGTTCCGGGAGCGCTGCTCCCGCCCTCCTTCGTCCCGCTTCCACACTGCGGCGATCTGCCTTTGTCCGTGGGCGCGTTCACCGGTCGACCCGGTCACTCGCCCGACGGATCACGGCGCCGAGCCGGCTCGGCTCGTTCCGTCGAGGAGCGTGACCCACGCGTCGACGACGGTCTCCATCGCGTGTCGCTCCAGGCAACGAGCCCTGGCCGCGCGGCCCATCGCCTCACGATCGGCCAGCACGCGGCGGATCGCGACGGCCAGGGCGCGTGGTTCGCCGCTCGGGTCGAGCGCTCCGGTGACGCCGTCCACGACGACGTCGCGCACGAAGCCGACATCGGTCGCGGCGGCCGGTACCCCGGTCAGGCCCGCCTCCACGAGCACGCCGGGGACACCCTCGCTGACGCTGGACAGCACGATCGCGTCGCTCGCCCGGTAGACGGGACCGAGGTCGGCGACGTTGCCGGTGAAGGTGACCAGGCCGGGTGCGCGCCGGTGCGCGAGCGTCTCCAGGCGCTCGCGCTCCGGGCCGTCGCCGGCGACGACCAGGCGGAGGCAGTCGGGCTGTTCGCGCGGTGGGAGACCGTCGGCCGCGGCCTTGTCGGCGATCTCCGTCGTGTCCGTCACCAGGAGCGCGAATGCCTCGATCGCGAGCGCCACGCGCTTTTCCGGGGCCAGCGCGCCGACCACCGCCAGTACGGTCGCGCCTGCGGGCAGCCCCAGTTCGGCTCTGGCCTCGGCCCGGTCGGCGGCGTCCGGCGGCAGGAACCGCTCCGGGCGACGGCCGTTGGGGATCGCCTGGACCCGCTCGGGGACCAACCGGTAGGTCTCGCGCAGGATGTCGCGGCCGGTCGGTGACACCGACGCGACGGCCGCGGCGCGGCGCAGCATGGCCCCGACCCGGGCCCGCCGCAGCCGGTCCGGCGCCCAGTGCCTGGGGTCGCCGATGTTGACGTAGACGAAGGGTGTTCCGGTGCCGGTGAGCGCGATCCCGCACGCGTCGAGCGTGGTCGAGCCGTGCGCGACCACGACGTCGGCTTCCGCGGCGCGGCGGCGCAGTTCGCGCAGCGTGCGGTGGTGCATCCGGGTCGGCCCGAGCACCGCGATGTCCAACTCACCGCCCCCGGCGAGCGCGACGATCGACGACTGCCGGCCGCGCTCGCGCAACGCGGCGTCCAGGTCGTGGGCGAACGCCTGCGACCCTCGACGCCGCGGGTCGGTCACGACGTGCAGGACCCCCCGCCGGTCCGTCCTTGTCCCCATGGGGTGACAGGTTGTCACGGATCGGCCCCCGTCGGGGGCGTAACGATGACATGCTCAGCCATGCGGGGTGGGGGCGCCCGTGAGCGTGGTGGGATTCCGTGCGGAATCCGGGGGGGATGTAGAGGTGATGCAGTGCATGTGCTCCAGGTGATCGACAGCGTGGATCGAGTCGGCGGGGCGGAACGGGCGGCGGTTGCCATGGCACCGCACCTGGTTCGCCGCGGGGTCACGCTGGATATCGCGTATCTGATGGATTTGGACGGCTTTCAGGCCGAGTTGGCGGCGGCGGGGGCGACGCTGTTCGGCGTGCACCGCCAATCGCGGGTGGGTTCCGCGCGGGCCCTGACCCGGCTGATCCGCGATCGGCGGCCCGACATCGTGCACACCACGCTGTACGAGGCGGACGTGGCCGGGCGAATCGCCGCGCTCGTGGCGGGAGTTCCGGTGGTGTCGAGCCTGGTCAACACGTCGTACGGACCGGAGATGCGCGACCAACCGGGGATTCGGCCGTGGAAGCTGCGGGCCGCCCAGGGGCTGGACGCGGCCAGTGCGCGCGGGGTGCGCAGATTCCACGCGTTGACCGCGCACGTGGCCGATGTGATGGCCCGTCGGCTCGCGGTGCGCCGGTCGCTGATCGACGTGGTGCCGCGTGGGCGCGATCTCGAACTGCTCGCGGCGGCCCGGGATCGGCGCGCGGCGACCCGGGCCGCGCTGGGTATCGGGCCACACGTGCCGCTGCTGGTGACGGCGGCTCGGCAGGAGTACCAAAAGGGCTTGGACGTGCTGCTGAGGTCCTTCGTCCGGGTGCGCCGCGAGGTGCCGGAGGCGGTGCTGCTGCTGGCGGGCCCGGCGGGTGGGCAGACCGCGTTGCTGCGTGAACTGGCGGCCCGGGTCGACCCGGTGGACGAATCGGCCGGGTCGCCGGCGGTCGGCGGAGCGGGGGATTCCGCGGACGCCGGCGAGCCCGTACGGTTCTTGGGACATCGTGACGACGTGCCCGATCTGATGGGCGCGGCCGACGTGTTCGTGCTGCCTTCGCGGTGGGAGGGCCTGGGCAGCGTGCTGATCGAGGCGATGGGGGTGGGCACCCCGATCGTCACCAGCGACCTGCCCCCGGTGCGCGAGATCACCGGATCGGGAGACTGCGCCGCGCTGGTGCCGCCCGACTCCCCCGAGGCGTTGGCCGCAGCGCTCGTCTCGGCCCTGACGGAGCGTGAGAAGACCGCGGTACGCACGGAAGCGGCGTATCGACGTTTCGGCGAGGAGTACACGATCGACAGCGTTTGCGACCGCATGGTCGCGTTCTACGAAGGTGCGCTCGACCGCGGGACCGGTCGTGACGCGACGTCGGGTCCGGTGCGGTGACGGGCGGGCGACGGCAGCCGGTCGGATCTCGACGGAATCTCCACACTTCCGGCACAGTCCCGGGGTTGATCCACACCCCGCTTGGTCTACGTTTGGCCTGCCCCGGCGTCTGTTCTCGGGGCGGCAACTCGAACCGGAGGGGGACCGGTGGAAACCTCTAGCTACTTCTCCGTTCTCCAGCGCCGTTGGCCGCTGGTGCTCGCGTGTCTGGCGGTCGGCTTGCTGGCGGGGCTGATTTTGACCCCGTCGGAGCCCAAGGGCACCGGCAACCAGTGGACCAGTGCGGTCAACGTGGTGCCCGCCCCCAATTCCGCCAAGGAGTTCAACCTCGCGCCGGTGCAACGGGTCGCCGACGGCGGCGAGGTCGCGCGCCGAGTGGCCAAGCGGCTCAACGATCCCGATCCGGCGGTGCTCGCGACCAAGGTGACGTCGCAGCTCAATCCCGACCTGGGGCTGGTGGAGATTCTCGCGAAGGCGTCGAGCCGCAAGGCCGCCGAGGACCTGGCCATCGCGTGGGCCCAGGAGACGGTGGCCACGTTCGCCGACACGCAGCGCAAGACCCGACAGACCCAGGCCGACAGCATGACGGTCCAGTTGGACAAGCTCAAGGCCGAGGTCAACACCCTCGACGACGGGGTGAACAAGGCGCCGGTCGGCAAGAAGGCCACCCTCCAGGCCGAGTTCGAGGCCAAGCGTGGTCAGTACACGTCGCTGGTGGCGCAGCAGCAGGACCTGATCAACCCGCTGAACGACCCCAAGATCGAGGTCTCGGACGGCCTCAAGAGCACGCCGGACTCGCAGACGAGCATCCTGGCGCCGACGTCGCGACCGCTGCGGATCGCCCTCGCGGCGGCCCTGGGTCTGGCGCTCGGGCTGATCGCGGCGCTCATGGTGGACCGGATGGACGTGCGCCTGCGCGGCCGGATCCAGTTGGAGGAGGCGTTCGGTCTGCCGGTGATCGCCGAAGTACCGCGCGCATCGCGGCGTTCGCGGGCCGGGCACGCCGTACTGGTCGCGGGCCGGCCGGACAGTCCGGTCGCGGAGGCGTATCGCACGCTGCGCTCGGCGTTGCTGCTGTCCGGGCCGCCCGGGCTCGCGTATCGCCTCAGCGGCGCGGACCCTCGGCAGAACCGGGGCACCGCGATGCCGGTACGGCGGGTGAGTGATCCGGCGCCGGTGATCCTGGTGGTGTCGCCGCGTCCGGGCGACGGTCGCACCAGCACCGTGGCCAACCTGGCCGCGGCGCTGGCCGAGGCCGGCCGCTCGGTCCTGGTCCTGGACTGCGACTTCCGCACTCCCGCGACCCACCTGTACCTGGGCGCGAAGTCGGGCAAGGGCATGTCGGAAGTGCTGCTCGCCGAGCAGGAGATGGAGATCGGCGACGTCGTGCGCAGCACGAACATCCCCAACGTGCGGGTGATCACCGCCGGTGCGCCGGCCGCGTATCCGGCCGCGTTGCTGCTGCGCGCGGGCGAGGTGGTCCAGCGCGCGCGGCACCATGCCGACGTCGTGCTCGTCGACAGCGCTCCGCTGTTGTACGCGAACGACACCAACGACCTGGTGCAGCACGTGGACGCGATGCTCGTGGTGGCCCGCAGCGGCAACCTGACGTCCGATCAGGCGGCGCGGGTGGGCGAGTTGTTGACCCGCACCGGCGTGCCGATCGCGGGCGTGACTTTGGTCGGGGTGGACCCGACCCGCTCGATGGGCGGTGGCGGTCTGCGGCGTGGGCCGCGCGCGAGCACCTCCGCGGCCCGCTCGGC
>NZ_WWJX01000223.1 GCF_009865215.1 Streptomyces sp. SID3343
CTCCGGAGCCGTGTGCGCAGGTTCGAATCCTGCCAGGGGCACACAGAGTCATCAGTCTCAGCAGCCGCGATGCGTCGTGAGCTGCTGTTTTGGTTTCCGGGCTCAAACTCGGTTTTCACTTTCTGTGCGGGGGTGGGCGGCCGGATGAAGGCGTAGGCCGGGCGCTGTGCGTTATGCGCGTGGTGGTCTTTAAGCCGTTTTTGCGGGTCTCGCGTCGTATTGGCGAATCTCGCAGTAGAGGGGCGCCCCAGGCCTTCAGGCCCCTTCGCGTCGGGCCGGGATTGGAGCCGGACGAAGGTCGCCCTAGGTGAGGCCGCGGCGGGTGAGTTCGGTCAGGAGGTTGCGTTTGCGGTGGTGTTCGGTGCGTAGGTTGGTGAGTTCTTGCTGCCATTCGGGTTCGCGGTTGGCTGCTTGGGAGGCGGTTCGGGCCCGGGTCAGGAGGGCTGCGGCGTGGGCGTAGGAGCGGGGGTTGGCGGTCTTGATGAGGGCGACGGCTTCTCGTAGGTAGATCGGAATCACGGTTGCCGGGTGGGTGGGTTGGCGGGCCTCCGCGAGGCGTAGCCAGTGGGGGCGGTCGGCGCCGAAGGTTTCGGCGGCTTGCCAGGCGTCGTCGATGAGGTTCTCGGCCAAGAGGATGTCGATCAGGTCGTGGGATGCCCGGACCGCGGTGGGTGGTTGAGCGGCCGCGTCGCGCAGGGTCTGTAGGGCCTTCGTGCGGTAGTGGTCGAGTTCTCCGGTGGCGTGGGCGGCTTCGAGGAGGTGTTGGTATCGAGTGCGGGTCGGCTGTCGGTGGAATTGGTCCCAGCGGATTTTCAGGGTTTCGTCGTGTCGGCCGGCGGCGGTGTGGCGCCGGGTCAGGTAGTCGGCGAGTTCCGCGTCGTTCGGGTGCTCGGCGAACCCGCGTTGGGCCCAGGCAAGGCCCTCTTCGGCGCGGCCGGTGGTGGTGAGGACGTCGGCGATACGTACGAAGGTGTGGCCGTGGGTGAGGTCGTCGGCGAGTGCCTTGACCCGGGCGTCGGTGTTCTTTCGGGTATTGGCCAGGCATTGGCGTAGGTGCCGGATCAACCAGCGCGGCGGGCCGCCTTGGGGTACAGCCTCCAGTCGGCCGGCGTAGTGGGTCATGCCTGCGTCGCCCAGCGGCTCTGCGTAGTCCCGGATTCGCAGTTCCGGCCATTCGTGGTTCGCGAGTTGGAACGCGAGGAGCCAGTCGGCCAGTTCGATGGGATCGGTCGAGGCTTTCAGGCACGCCTCGGCGTGTAGTTCGACCAGTGTTTCGCCCTCGACGGTGATGCCACTGTCGTAGTCGTCGATCTTGGCGACGCCGGCGCCGATCAGGGTCAGGGCTCGGCCCGCGAGGTCCACTACGGCTGCGTGGTGGCCGGCTGCGTGCAGCTCGGTCAGCGTCTCGGCGATGTCGGCTACCGCTCCGGCGTAGGTACGCGCGCCGTGTCGGTCCAGGTGGCCGTGGGCGCGTAGCGAGCGGTTCAGGTGGTCGCGAATCGACGTGATGTCGGGGCCGGAGCCGGCGTCGGTGCGGGCGGCACGCAGGGTGAGGCGTCGGCGGAGCGCGGGGTCTCGGTCGGCGGCTTCGTGGAGGAGGGTGACGAGTTCGTCGCGGTCGAGGGAACCGAGGTAGGCGTGGAGGTCGATCGGGGGGCGGCGCGAATCCTCGGTCGGATCGGTGTCGACGGGATGCAACGCCGTCGATCGGAGATAGACCAGGCCGGTGGCCACGCAGTGCTTGCAGAAGTAACCCTGGTCGCCGTACGGGCAATCACATTCACCGGTGAGGTTGTTCGCTTCGTATTCCAGGACGACCGAGTAGGTGTCGGTTCCTTCCACCGACGCGGTGACGATGCCCGGATCGTCCTCCGCCAGGTTGACGACGGCTTCGACGTAGCTTTCGCCGCACTTGAAGGACTTGGGTCCGGCGGCGTCGAGGAGGTCCTGCTCGGTGAACGGCGACACGATTTACATCAAAGCGCATGCGGGCGAGGCCGGTGGTCGCAAGGCCGCAGATCTGTTGTTACTCGCGTACTGGGACGGACAGGCATCGTCGGGCTGCGAGCATGTGTTCGGGCTCGGGTACGTTCGCGAGTAAGGGACTGATGCGACGAACGGCCGCGGCGGCTGGTTGGCGCCGGCGACCGCGATGAACCGCAGCCGCCGCGCCCCGACTCTCAGCCCACCAACCCCGTTACGTGCGCAAGGCCGGCCGCCACAGACTCGTGGCCCTGATACGTCCGACGGCCCCGCCCACGGCCGAACGTCTGGTCAACGACACCTGCGACGCGCTCGACGAACAGACCGTCGTCGTCCCCGGCACCGCCACCCTCGACACGGTCGCCCCCTCCCCGGCCCGCTCGCTCGCCGCCGTCCACGAACAACGACGGGCCGTCGAGGCGCAGATCGGCGAGCTCTTGGCGGCCCATCCTCTTTCGCAGGTCCTGATCTCGATGCCCGGAGCCGGCGTCAGGACCGCAGCCACCGTCCTGGTGACCATCGGCGACGAATCGGCAGTCCCCACCGCCGCCCACCCCGCCTCCTACGCGGGCCCGGCCCTCGCGACGAAGTCCGCCGGCCCCTCCATCAACGGCGAGCACGCCCCCCAGGACGGGGAATCGGCCGCTGGAACGGGCGATGCTCCTCTCGGCGTTCGCGGCCCTGCACAACCCCGCATCCCGCACATAACACGACCGGATACAGAGCCCGCAGCAAGACCCACACCCCGGCCCTCCTCCGCGTCGCCCGCCGGCGCATCGGCGCCCTGTTCGCCATACGCAGAGACGGCTCGTTCCACGAATCCCGTCCGGCCGAACCGGTCGCGGCATGACCCGCTCACGCTGGACGAAAGACATAGGGGCGCCGTCCGGCCCCTGACCCCCAGGACCACCACCCGCAGGCCCGCCTACGCCAGGTCGCGAGCCGCGACCAAGCCGGCCACCCTGGCCCCGCTCGCCGCCACGTCGAACGAACCGTCCGACGAGAACGACGAAGCCGGCGAGGCGGCCCAGAAGGCACACAAGGCACACAAGGAAGGCAAGGAAGGCGAGGAAGGCGAAGAAGCGATCACAACCCCTCCCCCGCGTACACCGCCGCCCCCTCGACGTACGTCCCCAGCACCCGCGCCTCGCCGATCTCCGCCGTCGGACCTGCGTACGGGTCGCGGTCGAGGACGACCAAGTCCGCCAGCTTGCCCACCTCGATCGTTCCCGTGTCGTGGTCGCGGTGGTTCACGTACGCCGTGCCCACCGTGTACGCGGCGAGCGCCGTCGTGAGGTCGATCCGCTGCTCCGGCAGGAAGACCTGGTCCGACGGCTCGGCGAAGGACGGGAGTACCCGGTTGACCGCGGTGTGGATGCCCCACATCGGGTTCGGGGCGCTGACCGGCCAGTCGCTGCCTGCGGCCAGGGTCGCCCCGGTGCGCAGCAGATCACCGAACGGGTATTGCCAGGCGGCTCGTTCGTCGCCGAGGAACGGGATGGTCAGTTCGTCCATCTGGGCCTCGTGCGCGGCCCACAGCGGCTGGAGGTTGGCCGTCACGCCCAGGGCGGCGAAGCGCGGTACGTCGTCGGGGTGCACCACTTGGAGATGCGCGATGTGGTGGCGTCGGTCCCCGCGCCCGTTGGCCGCCAGCGCCTGCGCGAAGCCGTCGAGTGCCTCGCGCGCCGCCCGGTCGCCGACCGCGTGTACGTGGACCTGGAACCCGTGCGCGTCCAGCAGCGTGACGTGCTCGCGCAGCGCGGCCGGGTCGACGAAGCTGAGCCCGCTGTTGCCGGTGTGGCAGCCGCAGCCGTCGAAGTACGAACCGTTCATCGCGGCCGTGAAGTTCTCCGCGACCCCGTCCTGCATGATCTTCACGCTCGTCGCCCGGAACCGTCCGACCGTGGACGCGGCCCGCAACTCCAGCAAACGGTCGAGCTGTTCGGCACCCCGGTCCCGTTCCCACCACAGCGCGCCCACGACCCTCGCGGTCAACTGCCCCGAACGGGCGGCCCTCAGATAGGCGCCCAGCGGGTCCAGGCCCGGGTGCGCCGATCCGACCATCGCGTCCTGCCACGCCGTCACGCCGACCGCGTGCATCCGTGCCTGGCCCGCGAGCAACGCCCGCAGACCGTCGGCGGCGTCGAGAGCCGGTACGAGGTCGCCGACCAGCGCGGCCGCGCCCTCGTGCAGGGTGCCCTGCGGCGTACCGTCGGCCTCGCGCTCGATCCGGCCGTCGGCCGGGTCCGGGGTGTCCCGTCCGACGCCCGCGAGTTCGAGGGCCCGCGTGTTGACCCACGCGCCGTGGCCGTCCGCGTTGATCAGGAATGCCGGGCGCTCCGGCACGATCGCGTCGAGTTGCCGGCGGCTCGGGGTACCGCCGGCGAACGCCTCCATGTTCCAGCCGCCGCCACTGATCCACTCCTCGTCGGGCCGGCTGTCGGAGTACGCGCGAATCGTGGCCAGCGTCTCGTCCGCGTCCCGCGCCTCGGAGAGGTCGCAGCGGATCAGCGTCATGCCCGCGAGCGCCGGGTGCACGTGCGAGTCCTGGAAGCCGGGCAGCAACGCCCGACCGGCCAGGTCGATCACGTCGGTGCGCGGGCCGATCAGCTCGCGTACGTCCGCGTCGTGTCCGACGGCGACGATCCGACCGTCGCGCACGGCCACTGCCGTGGCCCGGGCGGCGCACCGCGTCGATCGTGTGGACCGAACCACCGCGGAAGACGACATCGGCAGGGTTGGACATGGAACTCCTAGCAACCGTAAGGAAACGCGAGAAAGCGGGGACCTCGACAGAGATCAATGTGAAAGGGACGTTGCGCGGAACGCGGAACGCGACAACCGACTACCGGGCGAGGCCGCAGTCACAGCGCAGGAATGCCCACGCCCGTGTAGTCCCACGGCCGTACCCGCTCCAGCGCCGCCGCGACGCGGAACACCGTGGCGTCGTCGTAGAACCGGCCGACGATCTGCACGCCCGTCGGCACCCCGGTCGACGCGTGGCGGCCGGACGGCACGCTCAGCACCGGACAGCGACTCGCGATGTTGAACACCGTGGTCAGCGACGCCTCCAGGTACGTCTCCAACTCGACGCCGGCGACGGTGACCTTGGTCGACGTGTAGTCGTCATCCGCCACGAACGCGGGGATACCGACCGTCGGGCACAGCAACACGTCGTATCGGGTGAGCAGTTGCCCGATCTCGGCCTGGATCGCGGCCTCGCGCTCAAGGCCCGCGAGCAGCCCGCCCCGCTCGGCCGCGCCGACGCTGTCCTTGGCGAACTTCAGTGTGTACGCGTTGAGTTGCTCGCCATACTCGGCGGCGACCCCCTGCACCCACGACCCGAAGATCGCGCCGAAGTGGATCATCGCGGTGTCCATCACGTCCCGACGGGAGATGTCGACGGCGACCTCCTCGACGATCGCTCCGGCCTCCCGCAGCGCCACCGCCACCGCGCGTGTGTTCGCCTCGACCTCGCGGTCGATCGGCCAGTCGCCGAGGCCGATCGACAGCGCGACCCGCAGCCCCGCGATGCCCTCCGGCGCGGCGGGCAGAATCAGCTTGGGGCTCAACGCGGCGCCGTCGCGCGGGTGTGGGCCCGCGATCACGTTCTGTAGGAGCACGCAGTCGGTGACGGTGCGCGTCATCGGGCCGTCGTGGCAGTACGTGTCGAGGTTGAACGGCGCCATCGCCGGGACTCGGCCGTACGGCGGCTTGTACCCGACCGTGCCGGTGAAGGACGCCGGGATGCGGATCGAGCCACCGATGTCGGAGCCGGTCGCGAGCGTGGTGCTGCCGGCCGCGAGTGCCGCGCCCGCGCCGCCCGACGAACCGCCAGGCGAGTACTGCGGGTTCCACGGGTTGCGGGTGATACCCCACAGCTCCGATCGGGTGAACCCCGCGCAACTGAACTCCGGCGTCGTGGTGCGCGCGTGCACGATCCCCCCGGCCTCGACGATCCGCTCGATCACCGGGTGCGTCACGGCGGCGATCTCGGTCGCGAACGGCACCGAACCCTCGGAGTTGGTCCGGCCCGCGATGGGCTGCTCCTCCTTGGTGGCGACCGCGAGCCCTTCGAGGGGCCGGGGTTGGCCACCCTTGCCGGCGTAGCGGGCCTCGGCAGCGCGCGCGGCGGACAGGGCTTCGTCGTACATCCGCTCGGCGAGGCAGTTGACGGTGGGCTCGACGGTCTCGGCGCGCGCGATGATCGCGGTCATCAATTCGACGGGGGACAGCGAGCGGTCCCGAAATCGGCGCAATGCCTCGGTCGCCGGGAGGTACGCGAGTTCGTCGGTGGTGCGGTCGGTCATGACGAGAGCCGAATCCTTTCCTTTGTTCCACGGTGGGCCCGATGGGTCCGGTGGGCCCGACGCGTACGACGCGTACGACGGGCACATCTACGACAGGGACAGCAGGTACAACAGGCGGAACCGAAGCGGCGGAATCGACCTAACCCTCGGGCTCGACCGAACTTCCCGGCTCGACGGTCCCCACCGCCCCCGCCGCCCGCGCCGTTCCCAACGCACCCACCGCCCCCGCCGCCCCCAACGCGCGCCGATCCGCCGCGATCCGAGCGGGATCCCACCCCACCCGCGGCACGGAGTCCAGCAGAAGCCGGGTGTACGGATGCTGCGGACGCGTCAGGACCTCGACCGTGGTGCCCGCCTCGACCACCCGGCCGCCGCGCAGCACCACCACGTCGTCCGTGACGTGCCGAACGACCGCGAGGTCGTGGCTCACGAACAGGAAGCCCACGCCCGCGTCCCGCCGGATCCCGGAGAGCAGTTCGAGGATCTGCGCCTGAATGGACACGTCGAGCGCCGCGACCGCCTCGTCGAGGATGAGCACCTTCGGTTCGGCCGCCAGCGCCCGGGCGATCGCGACGCGCTGGCGCTGCCCGCCCGACAGGGCCTTGGGCAGGGCCGTCGACTCGCGCTCGCCCAGCCCCACCTGCTCCAGCAACTCCGTGACCCGCCGGGCCCGCTGATCTTTCGTCAGCGAGAAGTGCAGCCGCAGCACCTCGTCGATGCACGCGTCCACCGCGATCCGCGGGTCGAGGGACAAATACGGGTCCTGGAAGACCATCTGTATCTCCCGTGCCCCGGCTAGCCGTTCGCCCCGGTTGCGAGTCTTCGCCGCTCGCTCGCGTCCGCCGATCCGGATGCTGCCCGAGTCGGGCGTGGCCAGGCCGACCAGCATCCGCGCGGTGGTGGTCTTGCCGCACCCCGACTCGCCGACGATGCCGAGCGAGCCACCGGGAGCGAGCGTGAACGACACGCCGTCCACGGCCTTGTGCTCGCCGAACGTCTTGTGCAGGCCGGAGACTTCGAGCGTGGTGTCCATGGCGGGCCCTGTCACGTCAGCTTCCCTTCGTCGGACCGGACAGCCGTCCCTTCGACAACCCCGGAAGACATCCCGCCCTCGGACCGGACCGACGACCCTTCGACAACCCCGCAAGACGCCCCGCCCTCGGACCGGACAGCCGCCCCCTCGACAACCCCGGAAGACATCCCGCCGTCCGACCGGACAGCCGCCCCCTCGACAACCCCGG
>NZ_WWJX01000224.1 GCF_009865215.1 Streptomyces sp. SID3343
ATCGGCCGCGCTCCGGACCCGCGCTCGTACGGTGGGCACATGGGTTCTCACGCGGCACGCTTCGAGATCGAGATCTTCCCGTTCAACGACCAGGACGTGGCCGTCGAGGCCCGCGGGCCGGCCGTCCGTTCGGCCGTCGTCCACCTCACCGGTGAGACCGGCGCGTCGGGCTATCCCCGCTACGCGGGCGACGGCGTCACGGCCGACATCGACCCACACAGCCACGCGATCGAGGCGCTCACCATCGACGGCGCGGAACTGGAGAACGGCTGGACCGCTCGGGTCGGCGGGGCACAGGAGCCGACCGACTCCTGAGGCGCCGCGAGAAGTCCCGGGCGCGGGCCGGCCCTGCCGTCACGGGCGAGCACGCGCCAGGGTCGGGAATCGGCAACCGTTCGGGACCGAGCGGGACCGGGGAAGGATCGGGGGACAGGGGAAGACCGAGGAGGACCGAAGGGCAGGGGGAGGACCGAGCGGGGGCGAGGGGGCCCAGGGGGTCGAAGGAGTGACCATGACCATCCTGAACGTGCTCGCCATGGTGCCCACCGCCGACTTCGAGACCGCCCGGGCCTGGTACGCCCGGGTGGCCGGCCGTCCCGCCGACCGCTCGCCGATGGACGGCTGCGACGAGTGGCAGTTCGCCGTGGGCGGCGCGATCCAGCTCTACCGGGACCTCGACCACGCCGGCCTGACCCAACTCACCATCGCCGTGACGGACCTCGACGCCCACGCCACCACCCTTGCCCAACGCGACCTGTATCTGAGAGGCGTGTCCACTGTCCCCTCCGGCCGGTTCCGCGTCGGCACGCTCCAGGACCCGGACGGCAACCGGCTCGTCTTCGCCCAGGAACTCCAAGCCCTCGACGGGCCGGATCAGGGCGGCGCGGAGTCCACGTGAGAGCGCTCCGACCCCACTTCGGTAACGGAACGGTCACCCGGAGTTCTCTTGTTCGTCGGCCCGTCGATACGGCTGATTTTCACGGGATTCTGCGGGAGTCTGGTGCCGCGCGGGGGGTGCTCGCCAGGATTTGCGGTGCGAGTCGTGGGTGCGTCGGATCCGACGGGATTCGCGCGGTGAGGGGAGACAGCCGGGTGGGGACTGTGCTCAAGAGAATGCGATGGATTCGCTGGGACGAACTGACGCATGCCTACGGGAGTGCGGCCGACGTGCCGGGCCAGTTGTCGCGGATCGCGTGGGGCGATACCGAGACGGCCGGCGCGGCGCTGTCCGAACTCAGCGGCCACATAGCCGAGTTCGGCGGCTTCGATTCGACCGTGGCGGCCGTGCCGTTCCTGTGGGAATTGGCGACTACACACGTGTCACCGTGCCGGGCCGGCGTCGTCGGGCTGCTCCGGACCGTCGTCGTGCACGGCTCGTGCCAGGACGAGTCGTATCGGGCGGTACTGGCGGGCGCGGCCGCGATCGAGGCGCTGACGGTGGATCAGGACGCGGTCGTGGCCGCTGCGGCGCGCAGCCTGGGCGCCGTGCTCGCCGGTCACTCGTGCGGTTGGTGCGGGGTCGGCGCGCGGTTCGCCGGTGGCTCTTGACGAGGTGTCGGGCAGGCTGCGTCGAGGACGCCGCGACCCGGTTCCCGGGCGCCGAGCACCACCGCCCGCACGAGTGCCGAGCCGCGGCGACCCTTACCCGAACAGCGCCGTCGCGCACGCGAATCCCATGGCCGCCGACCCGATCCCCGCGAGGATCGACGCCGTGACGTTGGCGACCGCGAAGAAGCGCGCACCGCTCTCCGTCAACCGCAAGGTCTCGTAGGAGAAGGTCGAGTACGTGGTCAGTGCCCCGCACAGCCCTGTCCCCAGGAGGAGTTGCACGTGGTGGTCGCCGGCGCTGGCCATGGTGGCGCCGGTGACGAGCCCCAGAATCAGCGACCCGACCATATTGACGACGAACGTTCCCCACGGGAACACCGTCCGGTGATGCCGCTGTACGGCCTGGTCGGTCAGGTAGCGAAGCGGGGCCCCGACCGCCGCGCCGAGAGCCACCAACAGGACGTCGATCATCGGCGGCTCCTCAGCGCCAGGACGCGGCGGGCGACCCACGCGCCGGTCGTCACCGCGACCATCGCGGCCGTGATCGTCGCCGTCAGGTACGCGAGGGCCGTCCCCGCTTCGCCGCGGTCGACCAGTTGCTCGATGTCGACGCAGTACGTCGAGAAGGTGGTGAAGCCGCCGAGGACACCGGTCCCCAGGAAGGGCCGCACCAGGCGATGGACGGGCCGCCCCTCGGTGGCCGCCACCTGGAGGCACCCTATGGCGGCGCAGCCGATCACGTTGATCGCGAACGTCGTCCAGGGAAACGAGCCGGTCGCGGTCGGCCACAGCAGCCCCGCGCCGTATCGGGCGAGTGCGCCGAGTACACCGCCCACCGAGACCACCGCGACGATCGCGACCGGCACCCGTGGCGACTCTCGCGACTCGGTGGGAGCGGGCGGATGTGCATCCGCATCCGGAGGTTCGACGTCGGAGTCCATGACGGAGTCCGGGTCGGAGCCCGTCGGCTCGGCACCGGCCGGGCCGGGGTTGTCGGAACTCATGCCTCTCCCTACACGTGCGTGCGCGCCCGCGCGATACGCGGACGCGTCCGGTCACGAGTAGGGACCGTCGGCGGCACCCGAGTGCCACGGTTGCGAGCACGGTGGGCCCCACCACCGCGGACTCCGGCGCACGCACCCGTACGAACCATCGGTGTCCTCGACTCGCTCGCCACTCTACCGCCGCCCCACGAACGTCCCGAGGCATCACCCCGGGACACGCCGGACCTGATCACCCCGAGCGCACGGACGGTTCGCGGGACGGTCGGCTCGACGGCTCCGGACCCGGTGTCGCGGTTCGCAGCACGACCACTCGGCCGTCCACGTTGAGTACGTGTCCCGACGGGGAGGACGGCAACGGCGAGACGGGGACGGGCCAGTGCACGTGGCCGCACACCACGAGCGCGGGCGGTGTTTGGGCGATCCGGTCGGCGAGCGCCGGGTGGCCGAACTGGTCCGGTCGTCGGCCGGGCGGACCTTGGTGGAGGATCAGCACGTCGGGCGCTTCATGCAACACCCTTGTGACAAGGTCCAGTTGGGCGGCTTCCTCGCGGCGGCCCGGGCGCGACGAGGCGCCGATGACGCGCCCGACACCGCCGAACCGCACGCCCCCGCGATCGACGCAGTCGCCGTCGAACAGCACGACGTCGGGGCCCAGGTCGGCGAGGTCGGCCGAGGTCACGACGTCGTGGTTGCCCGCGACGCCCAGTACGAACGGGCAACCGGCGGCGGCGAACGCCCACCACACGTCGTCGACCGGGCCGCTCACGCCACGCGCGTCGGCGCCGGGCGCCGAGTACAGATCACCGGCCAGGAGTACCCCGACCCGCTCGGGCGGCGGCAGCAGCCCGGCCTGCGCCCACACCGTGAGGTAGTCCGCCAACGCGATCCCGAGCAGCGTCGCCTCGCCGCCCCACGGAGACGGCGAAACCCCTTGCAGGTCACCGGTGACGACCACCGCGTCACACCCGGCGGGCAACCGATCCACCCGGACCACGTCGACGGGCAGCCACGCCGTTTCCGTCCCGCCGCCCGCGCGGGCCCGCCGGTAGCCCACCTCGACGATTCGCTCCGGTGCCGTGTCCACGATCCGCATGCCCGCACGCCAGGGAGGCTGCACCCTCCGTGTCATCCGGATCGACGCCGACCTGTGTACGGGCCGGCAGCGGCCGGCGTCACGCTGCCAGGCGTCGCCCTGCCCCACCCCGGCCCGGGTTGCCCCGTCCTGCCCGGCGTCGCCTTGCCCGGCGTGGTCTCGTCTCCCGAACGCATGGTCACTTTCCTTTGGGTACCCGACGTCCCACGGAGGTCGGCTTCGAACGCCGACCACCACCCACGACGCGCCCCGCACGGCGCCTGCTGCTACGGCCGCAGGATGAGGTTCACCACCGTCACGAGCATCGCCGGGGCGGTGATCCGATAGACGACGAAGATCGAACTGCCCAGCGTGGCCTCGCGCCTGCCCGCGGACCACGTGGCGCTCGAACCGCTGCCGTAGGGGTCCTCGGCGATCAACGCCATGCCGGCGTCCAGCGTGCGGCGTTCCGCCGGGGAGAGTCGGGTGCGTGTCCTGTCCGCGTCCGGAGCGTACGTCACGGTGTAGGTCATCGAGCGTCACATCCCCCAAGGTCAGCCGCCGCCCGTACTCCGCCGCTCGTACTCCGCCTCCGCGGTTTCCTCCGCCGGTTTTCTCGCCGTTTCCTCGGCCGGTTCCCTCGCCGTCGACGGATGACTCACCGGGATCACCTCCTGCGGCCCGCATTCGGGTACGACCTGCAACATTGTGCTCCGGCAGTGCCGTTCACGGCAGGGGGTTGCCGCCGGCGCCTGCGACTCGACGCGGTGCACCGGTCACCGCACGCAGAACTCGTTGCCCTCCGGGTCGACCGTCACCACGTGGTCGGGCCTGCCGAGCAGGTGGTCCTCCCGCTGTACGGTCGCGCCGGCCGCGGTCAGTCGCTCGACCGCCGCGACCACGCGTTCGCGAGTAGGCCCGGCTGAGCACAGTCGATCGTCAACGTCCACCTGGTTGCCACCCGTGCTCTTCGGTCGATCGATCACCAGGGGGGACCGTAACGTGCGTATCCGACAATCCCGGTCGTTCGCTCGCGGCGCGGGCGAGGTCGGCGGCCGGATACGGGGTGCGTTTGCTCTCGGTGATCAGGCGGCGGTGGAAGTCGCCCAGGACCAAGGCGACGCGGGCGTGACGGTCGAGGAGGTTCGCGATCGAGGGTGGCACCTCAGTGGGCCGGCTGCCCGCGATCCAATCACGGAGGAAGTTCTCCCGATCCGCGTCGGCGCGCACGCCGTCGACAACGTGGTGACGCAGCAGATGGCTTGCCGTGTACCAGCGGTCGTAGTCGAGATGGTCGGACAGGAACTCGGCCTCGATCGGGTCGAGTTCGAAGCGCGAGCCGAGGGCGAGACCGAAGTCGGCGAAGTAGACCCGTCGGCCGTCGGTCAGCACGTTGCGGAAATGGGCGTCGAAGTGGACGAGCCCGCGGGAGCTCATGAAATCGGCGCCGCGCGCAAGCTCCGCCGCCACTCGCGGACCGGGCGACGCGGCATCGTCGCGGTGGTCGTCCAGCCACGCGGCGAGGGTCTGCGGCACGTGCTCCAAAAAGAGCACCAGGCTGGAGGTCGACCGGCCGATCGCGGCAAGTCGCCTCCCCACGGCGGGCGAGCCGTCCCAGTGCGCAACCGACCCGTCGATGCCCCCGAACTCGTCGGCGAACCCTTCGGGAGGGGAATCCGGCAGGACGCGCCAGTGATACAGCAGCGGGAACCCCGGGTACTCGTCGGCCAGGACCCAGCCGGTGGTCAGGAGGTGCACGGCCAACTCGCGCCAAGCCCCGAACCCGGCCGAGCCCACACCGTATTGATAGAACGTCGGCAGGCCGAAGAGGTTCGCCGTCGAGCGGACGTTCCCCGGCCGCATCTCGAGTTCCGTCAACGGCACCCGCTTGACGAACACTCGCGCTCCGCCGATCTCCAACTCCGCCGACCTGCCCCCGATGCCGGCTCCCAGCGGCGACGCGGCGGCCACCACCTCGCCGATCCGGCGGTCGCTCAGCAGCGAAAGGTGGCCGGCGACCGTCGCGTGACGGGCCGAACGCGTAGCGTGCCGCGCCTGGTCAGGGTGCATCGACGGCTCCTCGGTGCCCCCGTGGCGAGGGCGTCGGTGATCTCGCGGAATTCGGCAACCCGACCGTATGCGCGGTCGCGGTGGGGCCGCAGGGACGTTGGGGGTCGAACCCGGATCGAGCCGCCCACCGCCACTGCCACTGTGCCCCCGTCATCGACACCGTGCCCCCACTGTCATCGGCACCGTTACCGCCGCCCCGACCGCGCTTCGGCGGCAACCGGTAGGGCTACCAGCCCACTCGGAAGTTCTGCCCCGTCTGTACGCCCTCGATCGAGCGCCGGTAGGCCAGCGCCGCCGTCGCGACGTCGACCGGTGCGAAGCCCGGGAAAATCGCGTCGTAGGCGGCGGCGGACTCGGTGAACACCGTCGGACTCACCGAGTTGATCCGTTGCCCGCGCGGCAGTTCCACCGCGACGCCGCGCACGAAGGAATTCACTCCGCCGTTGGCCATCGCCGACATCGAACCCGTGGGGATGCCCTCGTGGGAGAGGATGCCGGTGATCAGCGTGAAGGAACCCCCGTCCGTGACGAACCCGACGCCCCGGCGCACCAGTTCGACCTGCCCCAGCAGCTTGTTGGCCGCCGCCGCGTGCAGGTCGTCGTACGTGAGGTCGCCGATCGTCTTGAACGGCACGCCGCCCGCCGCGCACGCGACCGCGTCGACCCGGCCCACCTGCTCGTACATCGCGGCGATCGACGCCGGGTCGGTGATGTCGACCGCGAGATCGGTCTTTCCGCTGCGCGAAGCGGTGACCACCTCGTGGCGCGGGGCGAGCAAAGCCTGTACCGCCGCACCCAATGTGCCGGTCGCGCCGACCAAAAGCACCTTCACGAAAACCTCCGAGGTGAAAGAACCCGAACGTCGCGGACACGAACGACCGCAAACGACCGCAGTGGAGACGAGTGCGGCGAACACACCCGAACACACGAACGCGGCGGATGCCAATGCGACGGACTCTTCGACGATCAAGGGTCCTCATCGTACGACCGCGCCTTCCGTCGCCACGTCCGTTCGGTGGGGGCGCGGAGCGGCCCGGGGACACCCTAGGGTCGCGTGATGCGCGTTCTCTTCTCCTCCACCGAGGGTTCCGGTCACTTCAATCCGCTCGTACCGCTCGTCGACGCGTGCGTACGGCGCGGTGACGACGTCCTGCTGGTGGGGCCGCCCAAGCTCGAAGCCACGCTCGCCGCCCGCGACGAGCCCTACCGGATCGGCGCCGCGCCGCCGGCGGCCGAAGTCGCGGCGATCTGGGAGCGCTTCGCCACGGCGAGCCGGCGCGAGGCCGGCGTCCTGATCGACCGTGAGCTGTTCGCCCGGCTGGGCACCGCCGCGATGCTGCCCACCCTCGACGACGCGTGCCGGCGGTGGCGGCCCGACCTCGTGGTGCGCGAGACGTGCGAGTACGCGTCGGCGATCGCCGCCGCCCGGCTGGGCATTCCGCAGGCACAGGTGGGGGTTTCCACGTCGGAGATCGAAGGCGGGGTGCTCGGCATGGTGACACCCGTGCTCGAAGCGTACGAGGACGGGATCGCCGAAACGCTGCGGACCGCGCCCTATCTGACCCGCTTTCCGGCCACCCTCGACCCGTCCCCGTATACCGTGACCCGTCGCTATCGCGAGGGCGCGGTACTCGGCGCGTCGCCGCTGCCGGACTGGTGGGGTGACGACAGGGCGGCCCCGCTCGTCTACGTCACGTTCGGCACCGTGGCCGGCGGCCTGCCCGGCGGCGCCGACGCCGTGCGCGCGGCGACGGCCGCGGTGGCCGGATTGCCG
>NZ_WWJX01000225.1 GCF_009865215.1 Streptomyces sp. SID3343
CGAGTCGGCCCGGCTTCCCGGTCCGCAGAGCCCGGCCGATCAGGCCGGTCCGGGCCAGGCGTGGGCCGGCGGCGCCGAGGAAGGCCGGCAGCAGCGTCACCGACGCGAGCACCATGGTCAGGACGACGATCGAGACGGCGAACCCGCCCACCGTCATGAACGGTACGTTCGCGACCGCCATGCCGAGGATCGATACGACGACGGTGCCGCCGGCGAAGACCACGGGCCTGCCCGCAGTGGCCACCGCTCGCCCCGCCGCCTCGCGGGGATCGAGCCCGCGCGCGAGGTACTCCCGGTGCCTGGCGAGCACGAACAGCGCGTAGTCGATGCCCACTCCGAGCCCGACCATGCTGCCCAGGACAGGGGCAAACGTCGGGACGTCCGTCACCCCCGCCAGTACCGTCATCGCGGCAACCCCGACGGTCAGCCCGAAGACCGCCATGCCGATCGGCAGCGCGGCGGCGACGAGCGAACCGAACGCCAGGAACAGGATCGCTGCCGCGGCGAGGATGCCGATCAGCTCGCTGGTGCCGCCGTCGGGGTCGGAGAAGGCGTAGAAGAGGTTCCCGCCCATCTCGATGCGCAGGGGCAGTTCGGCGCGCAGCCGGTCGCCGAGATCGACGAGGGCGTCGAGGTCTTCGGCCGACAGCCGGCTCTGGTCGGGGTACTGCACCCGGACGACCGCGATCCGCCCGTCGGCCGAGACAAGGCCGCCGCGCGCGGCGGTGTCCCCGCCCGCGTCGAGTGCCCCCGCCGGGTCGCTCGTGCCGAGCACGTGCGGCACCCGCTGCACCTCGCTCTGCAGCCGGGTGAGAGCGGTGCGCGCGCTGCCGCGGTCGAAGAACGTCGCACCGCCGTCGAGGGGGGTGACGACCACTTGGGCGGTCATCCCCTCCTGGCCGGTGCCGGCCCGCTCGATCAGTTGCGCGGCCCGTTGGGAGTCCAGTCCCGGGGCGGTCATCGAGTCCGCGGTCCGCCCGCCGATGGTGATCGCGGCGAGGACGGCAAGCGTGGCGGCGATCAGCCATGCCGCGATCACCCGCCAGGGATGGCGGGCGGCGCTTGTGCCCAAGCGCAACAGGGCTTTCGAGAGCATCGGTTCCTCCAACCACATCGGCGGCCGTCCTTGTACGGCCGCCGATGCCGAGGTTCGTCGCCACGGCGCTCTGCGGCATCGGCCCGCGGGCCGCGGATCCGTCGGCCGAAGGGCGGAGCGACGCCCCGTACTTTCGGCCGATGTGCGGCGCGGCGCGGACCCCGAGGCTGAGAACCGTGCTGCGAGAAGACCTGCGAACCCTGTGGACCCAACCCCGGCCGCCCGACGCTCCCGCCCGGGTGCGGCGGGACTGGATGCTGCTCGCCGCGGGCCTGGGCGGTGTGGTGCTGGAGGCAACCCTGCGCGAGAACGTCGTGTGGCGGCCGGTGGCGGTGGTGTTCGTCGTATGGCTGTGCCTGCTGTCCCTGTGGCGCCGGACTCGCCCACTGGCAATGGTCACGCTGGCGTTCGGCTCGGTGATCCTGCTCCAGCTCGCCTCGCTGGTCGCCGCACTGCGCGAGCCCGTCGGCCCGAACACCGCCGCGGTCGTGCTCGTGCTGGTGTACGCGCTGCCCCGGTGGGGATCGGGACGGGAGATCGTGCTGGGCAGCGCGGTGATCCTCACGGCCTTCGCGCTGTGTGCCGTCACGGACGAAACGCCGGCCGTCGAACAGGTCGGGGGCTTTGTCTTCCTGTTGCTGCCCGGCTTGATCGGGGCTGCCGTGCGGTTCCGGGTGGCCGGTCGCGAGCGGCGGTCGGAGCAGCTGCGCTCTCGCGAGCGTGAGCAGCTCGCCCGGGAACTGCACGACACGGTGGCCCACCACGTTTCGGCCATCGTGATCCGCGCCCAGGCGGGCCGGGTGCTCGCGGGCACCGACCCGTCCGCCGCCGTCGAGGCGCTGGAGGGGGTCGAGGAGGAAGGGGCGCGCACGCTGGAGGAAATGCGAGCCATGGTCACCGCGCTGCGCAACCGCGGGGCCGGCGCCGAGCTGGCGCCGCCTGCCGGTGTCGCGGATCTGGAGCGCCTGGTGCGCAACCCGGGCGGTCGCCTCAGGGTCGACCTGGGGCTCGACGGCGAACTGGACACGCTGCCCCCGGCCTTGGACGCGGCCGTCTACCGTATTGTGCAGGAGTCGGTGACCAACGCCATGCGCCATGCGGTCAACGCGACCGAGGTCGTCGTGCGGGTCACCGCGGAACGGCGCACGGTACGGGTGAGCGTGCGCGACAACGGCCACCGCACCGGCCGAGGCCGTGCCGGATACGGACTTGCCGGACTGCGCGAGCGCGCTGCCCTGCTCGGCGGCAAGCTACAAGCCGGCCCCGGCACCGAACAGGGCTGGCAGGTCGAGGCCGAGCTGCCGAGAGGGAGGACCGAGAGCGGTGCCCATCCGCGTCCTCGTCGCTGACGGCCAGGCCATCATCCGCACCGGGCTGCGGATCATGCTGAACGCCCAGCCCGACATCGAGGTGGTCGGCGAGGCCGCCGACGGACGGGAAGCGGTACGTCTGGCCCGCGAACTGCGCCCCGACGTCTGCCTGTTCGACATCCGCATGCCCGTGATCGACGGCCTCGAGGCCACCCGGTCGGTCGCCGGCCCGGGCGTCGCCGACCCGCCGGCCGTGGTCGTCATCACCACTTTCGACCTCGACGAGTACGTCTACGGCGCGCTGCGTGCCGGCGCCCGCGGATTCCTCCTCAAGGACACGGGACCGGACCTGCTGGCCCAGGCCGTCCGGTCGGCGTCCGGCGGTGAGGCGCTCATTGCGCCCAGCGTCACCGTGCGTCTGCTCCAGACATTCGCGGACCTGCCCGCCTGCCGGCCCGTGGCCCAGCCGGTCTCCCCCGTCACCGCCCGCGAGGAGCAGGTGCTCCTCGCCGTCGCTCGCGGGCTGACCAACACCGAGATCGCCGATGCACTGCACATCAGCCTCAGCACGGTGAAGACGCATCTGGCCGGCCTGATGGCCAAACTCGGCGCCCGAAACCGGGTCGAGATCGCGATGTGGGCCTACGAAACGCGCCGTATCCTCCCCGGAACCTGAGCCGGGTGCCGGCCATGTCCCATGAGTCCCCGCCCGGACCTCAGTGCACCGGTCGGCTCACGTCGGCTCCACGTGGACGGGTTTCGGTATTCGTTCCGGGTGTCCCCGGTAGGGCAGAGGTGGTGGAAGGACGAGCGTTCGCGTCGGGTTCGGGTGGGCAGATGTACGTTCATGGTCGATCACCCGCAGCTTGTGCAGACCGTTCTGGACACCACCGAGCCGAGAAAGCTCGCGGAGTTCTACCGTCTACTGCTCGGAATGTCGTACCGCCCCGGCGACGCGCCTCCTGAGGACGGGGCACCCGATGAGCCCGACTGGCTCGTCCTGCGTGACGTGGGCGGAGCGAACAAGCTTGCCTTTCAACGGGTCGAGCGTCTGCCGCGTACGACGTGGCCCCGGCATGACGTCCCGATGCAGATGCACTTGGACCTCTCCGTCCCCAGCACAGCCGATCTGTACGCGCAGCGCGACCGCGCGTCGGCGCTCGGAGCGCAGTTGCTGCTCGACGAGCACGACGATGTCGACGAACCGTTGTACGTGTTCGCGGATCCTTCCGGGCACCCCTTTTGCATCTTCGTCGCTGGGAGATGAACTGGATTGACTTGGCTTGGCTTGGCTTGGGTCGGCTCGGTTCGGCTCGGCTGGGATGGGTTCGGGGCGGACTGGGTCAGGTCGGTTCGGCCCGAGCGGGTGGCAGTCGGTCCGCGTCGGCCTGGCTGCCGAACGAGTGTTCGAGTGTTCGAGTGGGCGTTCGGGCTGCGGTGCGTTCGAGTGTCCTACGTGTTCGTCGGGGGCGGGCGTGGTCGGATGGGAGGGACACGTTCCGGCGGTGAGATGAGGTGGTGCTCGGTGGTGTCTCGTGGACCGTTCCGGATTCCGGATCTGGCGTCGAGGCCGTTCCGGTTGACGGTCGAGCGCATGATGGGTGCGGCGCCCGGCGTGCTCTATCGGGCGTGGACCGAGCAGTTCGATCTGTGGTTCGCCGCACCCGGCTCGGTGCTGATGACGGCCGAGGCGAACACGCCGTTCTTCTTCGAGACCGAGTACGCGCCCGAACCGGACGGGCCGGTGCAGCGACACCCGCACTACGGGAGGTTCCTGCGCCTGGAGCCGGATCGGCTCGTTTCACTCACGTGGGTCACGGGCGCGGGAGGCACCGAAGGTGCCGAAACGGTGGTCACCGTCGAACTCGCGCCTCGGCAGGGCGGCGGTACGCACCTCACACTCACCCACGCGGGGTTCCCCAACGACGAAGCATGCAGCCGGACCGAGGACGCTTGGCCGCTGGTCCTCGAACAACTCGACGTGCGGACCACGTCGATCGGCTGAGTCGTACGGGAGGCGGTGCGGGACGTAGGGGGCGCAGGTCGGAGTCGGGGCGGTCGGAGTCGGGCGGTCGGGAAGGTCGGGGAGGTCAGGGGCGGAGGGCGCCGGGGTTGGGGGACGGCGGCGGGGACGGGCGAGTTGCCGCTGATTGTTGCGGACGGGTCCCGATCACCCCTTCGGTGGCGGGGACTTCCGGCCGGTTGTCTGCGTCGCCTCGCGAAGCATCCTCGGGCGCCTTCGTATGCGGGGGCCGCGACCACTCGGCCCGGCCGTCGTTTGTTCACGCCTGTGCGCGGCGGTGGGCCGCCACCCGTTCGCGGGTGGCGCAGCGGCGGGAACAGTAGCGGCGGGGCGGGCCGCTGCCCTGGGTGAGGTAGACGTTTCGGCAGCTCGTCGAAGCGCAGACACCGCCGGGCGGACGCTGGTGGTCCCAGATCAGTACGGTCATCGCCAGGCACGACGAGGCCAGGAACCACGCGGCCCACGGCGCGTCGTCGTCGACGTCCAGGTGCGGGTGCCACGGGGTGCTGCCGTCGTGCGAGGTCAGGCGCAGGCCGCCGCCGCTGCGGTGCAGGAGGCCGTTCAGCCGGGCAGCGGCCTCGTCGACGTGGTCGGCGGCGAAGACCTCGCGCAGGAGTAGGGCGACGTCGCGCATGTCGGCGACGTCGGCCGTGGACAGGTCGAGGGGGTCGATCTCGCCGTGTGCGCGCAGGATTTCGGCGATCGCGTCCGGTGTCGGGGCCTGGCAGGCCCGGTCGGGATCGCGGGTTTTGTTCGTGTTGGGTTCGGTAACCGCGTCGGTCTCGATTGTCAGGGCGTTGACGAGCGCGGCGGTGCGCCGAACGGCGGTCTGTACCGAATGGCGTGTGGTCCAT
>NZ_WWJX01000226.1 GCF_009865215.1 Streptomyces sp. SID3343
GCGTCGGCCGGCCGTGCGGGGTTCGCCGGCCGGTTCGTGGTCGGCCGGGGTGTCGTCGACGGCGGCGCCCGAACCTACGGCAGAGCGGCGCCGACGGCGTGATCGACCGCCTCGATCAGCGTTTGGCGGCGACGAATCCCCATTGGTCGACCGGGTCCCCGGTGAGGGGCTCGTCGGGTCGCCACAGGCTGATCGAGCCGAAGCCGGGGTCGAGGAGGTCGAGTTCGTCGGCGAAGGAACGCAGGGTGGCGGCGGGCCGGGAGACGTACGGGAGGGCGCCGCCGTCGGCGTATTCGTCGGAGGCCGCGCGCGTGACCGGGGTTTCGATCGTGTCGCACAGGACGAGGTGGCTGCCTGCGGGGAAGGCGTCCAGGTAGGTGTGCAGCAGGGCGGCGGCCCGGGCGTCGTCGGTGACGTGGCCCAGGGTGGAAAGCAGCATCAGCGCGACCGGCTGTTCGCGGTCCAGGATCTTGTCGGCCTCGCGCAGCACGGTTTCGGCGTCGGTGAGGTCGGCGGGCACGTAGGCGGTCGCCCCTTCCGGCCGGCCGGTCAGCAGCGCGCGGGCGTGGGCGAGGACGATCGGGTCGTTGTCGACGTAGACGACCCTCGCCTCCGGGGCGACTTTCTGTGCGACCTCGTGGGTGGGCTCCGCGGTGGGCAGGCCGGTGCCCAGGTCCAGGAACTGCCGTATCCCGACTTCTTGCGCCAGGTGGCGCACCGCGCGTGCCTGGAACCGGCGAGAGGCCCGGGCGATGTCGACGATCTGCGGGTACGCCTCGGCCATGGCGGCACCCAAGGCCCGGTCGGCGGGATAGTTGTCCTTGCCGCCGAGCCAGAAGTTCCACATCCGCGCCGAATGCGGCGTCGTCGTGTCGATCGGGTCCACTGCCACCGGGCCCTGCGGTTCCTCGTTCACGACGTCTCTCCTCGTATCGCCCGGCGCACCCTCACGATGCCGTGCCACATACTGCCGGCACCCGGAACCGGGCGAACACCCGAGGGTCCGGCTTGATCGCCGCCAACCAGCTTGCGTCCCAAGGCATTTCGTACCAACCCTGGACGCGAGGGTGAACGCGGCGCGGTGCCGGTCTCGCCGAGTCCGTATGCGTATGCGTATCACGCGTCCCGGGCGGCGTCGCAACGCGCCGACCGCGCCTCTGTGCCGGAGGAGCGCTTCTGCCGGCAGAGGCCGTCGCGCACGGACTTCGGGCCGGTGTGGCTGGTCTTGCGCGCGTGGTCGAGAACCGGCGACGTGTCGGGCAGTACCCAGGCGCGGGCCGGCCCGACCGGCGGCCGGCCGGTCAGTCGGCCGGTCGGTCGGTGGGGCCGGTCATCGCCGCACCGGGGCACGGTCCGGGGGCGCGGGGGCGGGAACGGTCATGATGCGGTGGAACAGGCCGGTGGAGGCGGGTTCGCCGACGGGCCGGCCGTCGACCTCGACCCAGGCGTGGGCGCGGAAGGGTTCGGTGCGCACGCCGCTGCACCAGGTCGGCCACACTCCGCGCGCCCGGCACAACAGCGCGGTGGCGACCGAGCGTTGCACGCAACCCTCGCCGGCACACCGCGCGCTCACCGCGACCACGGCCCGCCGGGCGGTCGAGACCTGCGCTGCGGTGGCAGGGCCGCTCGCGCCGCCGCGTGCGAAGACGAGGGCCTTGCGCATGCGTCCCGGGGACAGCAAGGTCAGGACACGGGCGGCGGCGACCGCGAGCAGCGGGGCGGGACGATGCCACAGCGGCAACCGGTCGCGGGCCTCGGGGGCGTAGGGCAGCGTCACGGCATCACCAGCTTGGCGGTGTGTAGGTGGTCCACCAGTGCCGTGACGTCTCGCTCGGCTTGTTCCGGGGTGAGGCCGGGGTGGCGCTCGGCGAGCGCGTGGGCGATGTCGGCGGTGGTGGTGCCGTCGAGGAGGGCTTGGAGGATGTGGGCACCGGTGGGGTTGAGTTGCCAGTAGCGACCGGTGCGTTCGTCCAGGAGGACTGTGCCGGTGTCGGTGGCGGTGGCGTGCACGGTGGGGCCCAGTGTCGGGGTCGTGTCCGTCATCTGGTTCCTTCGGCGGCGACGGGCGCGGGGCGAGCGCCGGGGGTGGGCAGGGAACGCAGCCATTGTTCACAGGCCAGGGTGGGGATCAGGTCGGCGTGTAGGGCGTGGGTGGGTCGAGCGTGCAGAGCGGCGCGCAGGAGGTCGGCGTCGATCAGACCGACCTCGGCGAGGAGGCTGTCCTCGAAGAGGTCGAGGAGGTCTCGGCGGTGGCGGCGTAGGCCGGCGTGCGCGTCGGCGGTGTATTCGCCCTTGGTGGAGCGGGCCAGGATCTCGGCGGGGACGATGCCGTGCACGGCTGCGGCGAGGAGCGGTTTGTAGCGGGTGGCCACGACGCGTTCCCAGGGGCGGACGGCGAGGACGGCCGCCAGGACGGCGTCGTCGGTGTACGGGGTGGCGTAGCCGATCCCCAGGATGTCCTGGGCGAGTTGGTCGATGCGGCGGGTGCCGTCGCCACCCGCGCGCATCTCTTGGAGGATCCGGTGCGTCGCGCGTCGCGGCGACAGGGGCTGGGGATCGCGCGCGGCGGCTCGGCGCAGCAGGAGGGCGACCCTGTCCCGGGCGTGTGGGGTGGCCCAGGACGGCAGACGGGCGTCGAGCCCCCACCCCGACGGGCGCGGCCCGGCGGGGGTGCTTGTCGCGGCGAGTGCGTCGGCGCCGCGGGCGAGGTGGTCGGCGAAGGAGGTGCGGTCTCCCAGCGCGCGGATCGCCGGCAGCAGGGGTTCGCGTCGAAAGAGTGTGCGTCGGCGCAGGTCGGCGAACGCGGCCGGGGGGTTGATCCGCAGGAGGTCGTGGGTGTGCCCGGGCATGGGGCTGAAGAGTTGGTCTCCGCCTCCGCCGCACAGGTGTACACGCGAGCCGCGCCGCGACATACGTTCCAGCGTGCCGAACAGTTTCGCCCGGTCTCGCGCCCACCCGCCGGGCTCCTCCGCCGGAGCGGGCACCGGCGCGGTGTCCGCGAACCAGGCGGGTGTGTGCTCGCGGCCGACGAACTCGTGCTCGACCCAAGGGAGTTCGGCGGCGGCGCGGCGGGCCCAGGCGCCGTCCTCGTTGGCTTCGTCGAGTCCCTGCCAGGTGGTGGTGAGCAGGCGGGCGGGACCGGTTGCGGCGAGGAAGCACAGGCTGGTGGAGTCCATTCCGCCCGACAGGTCCGCGCTGACCGTTCCGCCGGCGGCGGTGCGCGCGTCGACGGCGGCGATCAGGGCCTGACGAACCGCGCACGCGCCTTCCTCGAAGGATGCCGTCTGCGCCGGCGGGGCCCACCACCGCGCGGTGTTCGCGCGGCCGTGCCCGTCCAACAGCAGGCACTCGTCCGGGCGCACGCCCACGACGGCGCGCCACACGCTGCGATCCTCCAGCGGGTGGACCTGCGGCATGGACGCCATGCGCAGCGCGAGCACGTCCTGGTCCACGTCGGATCCGGTCAGGCGGGCGAGGACGTCCGCGCGCGAGCAGCCGACGCTCACGCCTTCCAATCGGGCGTGGAAGACGCGGCGGGCGCCGGCGGCGGTGCCCCGCGCGCGTACCCGGTCACCGACGGAGGCGATCAGGTGGAAATCACCGGCCGTACCCGCCACGACCCGGTCGACCTCGTCGACGTGCCGCACTCCACCCAGGCGCGCCGCCAGCACGTGCACGTCGGGGGGACGCCCGTCGAACACCGCCACCCGCGCCGTACCGGCTCGGGCGACGCGCACGTGCCCGGTAGGCCAGGCGCCCATCAACCACGGTCGCCCCGAGTGGTGTTCGACCACGTCCGGCGCGAACGGTCGCACCACCCGAACGGCCTTTTCCGCCGCGTCACCATCGGGCAGCACCACGAACCACCGTCGAGCCGTCACCTGGAGCACCCACTCCCACCGAGAACCACCACGAAAGGATGAAGAGGGGGAAGCGGTACCGCGGCGAACCGCCGTACCACTCCCCGACGTTCGGCCCTCGACGAGCCGGCACGACCACCCGGCCGAAGCCGAGAACCGCTATTCCCAGGAGCCGCCGCCGGGACGGAAGTGGCTGTAGATCCACGGGACGGTGCCCCCGTCGATGTACGCGCCCGCGGACGAGCCTCGGGTCAACTCGGCGTAGCCGCCGATCTCCACCAACGTCGGCACCTCGTAGGCCTCACCCGTGTTCTCCATGTGGGTGTCTCCTTCCACTCCTCGTACACGGGCGCTGTGCCCGCCGAACAAGGGCATGCCCAACCGGGAGTATTCAATACGAATCCACCGAAAAGAACGAAAATCATATCGGCTGCGATCGGGCACATCCTCGGGGCAATCCGCAAGCGCAAGGCGCCCTCCGGCCGTCGCGACCAAAGGTCGTTCCTGTTCATCGTGATTCCCCGGTCCCAGCGTGCTGTTCGTCGTCGGGCGGGCGCTCTCCCAGGGCCGCCGCGCCGCGACTTCACCCGGCGGCCACGGTCGGCGGCGCAGGCGGCATCGCCGTGATCGCCCTCGGCCTCACCGTCGCCGCCACCGGACGCAACAACTGGAAGCCCGGGGGGCGAAGCGGCGAATGCCGGCGCCGAACGGCCCCCGAAACCACGGGATGCAGGTGTCGGGCGTACTCCGGTGGGCCCCTCGGCGAGTACCTGTTTCGTGACGGCGGTCGGTTTCGGGGGCGGACCGGGGGCGGACTCACCTCACGGTGAGCCGTCGCGCCCTGGCGAGGTTGACGATCAGTTCGGCACGGGTCTGGTGCTCGTGCGCGAGCCAGGCGGGTTGACCCGGACCGCTGCGCCACGACTCGCCGAGTGGGCTGTTGTCCACGGTGTCGAACCCGAACCGGTCGTACAGACGCGTCACGAGTTCCACTGCCTGGGGAAAATCGCTCGAGGCTGAAAGCGCCAGACGGCCGGGAGCGCCCGCCGCCTCACCCGCGGTGGTGATGCGGGGAGCTTGGATGTGCGTGAAAGCCTTGACGACCTTGGATC
>NZ_WWJX01000227.1 GCF_009865215.1 Streptomyces sp. SID3343
ATCGCGGGCACCGTGCCCACGACGGGAACGCCGGGTTCGAGCAGCGCGCGCAACGTGTCGAGCGCGGTGACCGTCGCGGTGTTGCACGGCACCACCACGCCCGCGGCGCCGCGCTCGGTCGCGGTGTGCGCGGCGGCGAGCACGCGCCGGGTGATCGATGCCTCGCCGCGCGGGCCCCACGGCATGCCGTCGGGGTCCATGCACAGCAAGAGGTCGAGGTCGGGCCGCAACCGCCGCAGCCACCCCGCCGTCGGAAGCAGTCCCATCCCGGAATCGATCAACGCCACGAGCATCCCGCAAACCTAGCCTTTCCCCACCACCCCGGCACGACGGGGATCCCCCGGCTCCTCCGTCCGGTCGTCGCCGGTCCCCGCGAGCCGGGCCCCCAGGGCGTCGAGATCCGCCAGGAACCAGGTCTGCGTGCCTCGGTTGCTCTCGCGCACCAGGTCTCGCAGGGCGGTGCTCGCTTCCACGTACGACGTGATGTCGCCCACCACGGCCAGCCGCATGTCGTACTGGGCGAACTTTTGGAGGACCTCCCCGGCCAGCCCCGTACGCAGGCGGAAGAAGTCCCCGTCCAGGCGAGCCACCGGGAGCACGACCCATCGGGCCTCGTGGTAGCCGGCGTCACCGATCAGATCGAGGGCGTCACGGGTCTCGCGCACGATCGGGCCGTCGGGGGCGCACAGCCACACCGGGATGTCGTGGACGAGGTCGATGGCATCGGTCACGCTCGTGGATTCCTTTCGGGAGAACAGCGGTTCATGGTGCGGGTCGGGCTCCGGGTCGGCGACGACCGTCGACCCCGCGGCGGGGATCGAGCGGACGGTCCGCACCGCGGTGTTTCCTCGCGCGACGCGCGGACGCGTCCGAAACCGACAACCTGCATGATGCAGTGTGGCCTACCGACGTGTCGTGGGCTTTTGCGCGACGATCGCCGGGAGCCGGCGTGAACCGGGACCGTGTGGACGCGTACCTGGCGTTGCCGGGCATACCGCGGCCGGTTCGGCTCGACGCCGTCGGCCTCGCCGAGTTGCAGTGGCGACACCTGCCCGCCGTCCCGTTCGAGAACCTCGACATCCATCTCGGCCCTGCTCGCCAAGGTCTTCGACGAGCGCCCGCGGCCGCTTCTGCTACGAACTCGACAGCGCCTTCGCCGCACTGCCGACCGCGCTCGGTCATCGGGTCACCGTGCTCTCCGCCCGCGGGTACACCCCGGACGGCGACGTGGGCATCCCGTTCGTTCGCGGCCGACCCCCACCGGCCGGACCGCCGTGAGCGACCGCCCGTCGCGACCGCTTCGACATCACGCCGAACACGGTGCCCGGCCGGCCGACCGACGCCGTGACCCCCGACCGGGCCCCCGAGTTCGGCGACGCTACGCGTGCACGCGCACCCCCGCGTTCGTGCCCGCTTCCGTCTCTGCGGCCTGTGCCGCGTCGTACGCCTCGCGCGCCGCGTCGATCGTCGTGCGGTACAGCTCGGCCCACCGCACCACGGCGGTGAGCGAGCAGTTCAGCTCACGTGCGATGTCGGTCAGCGCGTACTCCACGCGCGGCGGCACCGTCGGGTAGATCGTGCGCACCAACAGACCGTCGCGTTCGAGTCTGCGCAGGTTCAGGGTGAGCATCCGCCGGCTGATCCCCGGTACCGCGCGCTCCAACTCGGTGAACCGGATCGGCCCGGCCGCCAACGCGACCATGATGCCGATGCTCCACTTGCCGGCGACGTGGTCGAGGACCTCGACCACCTGGCACTGGTTCTCGCGGGTGACCGGCTCGGGAACATCCGTGTTACTCCGGATCATAAAAGTGCCTCCTTACGTCGTGGCTCTCGATCACAAAGAATCACCTCAGGAACAACACGTGCACCATCGCACGAAGCAAACCGAGGAGAAACCCCGTGAACGCCACCGAGCCGACTCCCACCCGGACCACCGACCTCGACCCGTCGCTCCCGGAGCCCACCGACGCCGAGACCGCCGCCCCCGAGCCGTCCGGTCCCCCGCCGCGCCCGCTCACCGAGGACGAGGTCGCCGCGATCCTGGCGCGCGAGCAGATCGGCGTACTCGCCACGATCAAGCGCGACGGCCTGCCCCACCTGTCCAACCTGCTCTACCGGTGGGATCCCCGGGAGCGCGTGATCCGCTTCTCCACCACCACCGACCGCGCCAAGACCCACCACATCCGCCGCAACCCCAACGCCGCGCTGCACGTGTCCGGCGGATCGCCGTGGTCGTTCGCCGTCGCCGAGGGCGCGGCCGAACTGTCCGAGCCCACCCTCGTACCCGGCGACACCACCGGCCTCGAACTCCTGGACATGCTCCCGACCGAATTCCGCCCCGCGGACCCGAGCACGTTCCTGGCCCAGGTCGTCGCCGAACACCGCGTGATCATCCGCCTGCGAGTAAGCCGCCTGTACGGCACGAGCCTGGCCGTCCCCACCGACTGACGCGCCCACCACCGAGGCCGAGAAGCCGGACCCCGATGCCCCCCCATCACAAGCCGCCGGCCGCCGGCCACACCCACCCCACGCCCTACGGGCGACCATGTCACATCGCCCCCATTCGTTTCGTCATAGTCGTGACGGATGCTTCGAGGAGATGTGGACGATGCGGGAACAAGAGTGGTTGGCGAAGCGGTTCGAGGCCGATCGGCCCCATCTGCGGGCGGTGGCGTACCGGATGCTGGGCTCCTTGAGCGAGGCCGACGACGCCGTACAGGAGGCGTGGTTTCGGCTCAGCCGCTCCGACACGAGCGAGGTGGACAACCTCGGGGGCTGGTTGACGACGGTCGTGGGCCGGGTCTGCCTGGATCAGCTGCGCGTGCGCAAATCCCGCCGCGAGGACCCCTTCGACGTACACGTCCCCGATGTGATCGTCAGCGGACCGGGGGGTGTCGACCCCGAGCACGAGGTGCTGTTGGCCGACTCGGTGGGTCTCGCGTTGCTGGTGGTCCTGGACACGTTGACGCCCGCCGAACGCCTCGCGTTCGTGCTGCACGACCTGTTCGCGGTGCCGTTCGACGAGATCGCCCCCATCGTCGGGCGTTCCGCGCCGGCGACTCGGCAACTCGCGAGCCGAGCCCGACGGCGGGTACAGGGAACGGCGCCGATACCCGACCGCGATGCCGGTCGGCAGCGCGCGGTGGTCGACGCGTTCCTCGCCGCCGCGCGTGACGGGGACTTCGACGCGCTGCTCACGGTGCTCGATCCGGACGTCGTGCTGCGCGCGGACTACGGTGTCGCGGCGTCCTCGGTCTCGTCGCGGGAGTTCCACGGCGCCCGGGCGGTGGCCGAACAGGCGCTTTCCTTCCGGCGCTTCGAGCGTTCCGGACACCCGGCGCTGGTCAACGGGGCCGCGGGGATCATCTCGACGTCCGGCGGGCGGCCGGTTGCGGTCATGGGCTTCACCGTCACGCGCGGACGGATCGTCGCGATCGACATCCTCGCCGATCCCGAACGCCTGGGCGCCCTCGACCTCTCGGCGGTCCTCGACGACGACTGAACGACCGACCGAAGCCCGAGCAGCCGACGGGCTCCCGACCATCGACCGCCGCCGGAGCAATCGATCGGCACCGACCGGCACCCGACAACCGGTCGACACCGCCGCCGCCCGATCGGGGCCGCACCCGCACCCCGATCCGGGCGGCGGCGCGGCGATCGGTTCGGCCCCGTCGCTCATGGACGATCCTCGACGGCGTCACTAGGAAGTGTCTTCAATCTGCTCGGGTTGAGGCATGATGTCGGGTGTGATTCGACGTCATGAGTTGACCGATGCGGAGTGGGACGCGTTGCGGCCGCATCTTCCGTCGGGGGCGATGGGTCGCCGGCGGTCGGACGACCGGGCGATCCTGAACGGGATCGTGTGGAAGAT
>NZ_WWJX01000027.1 GCF_009865215.1 Streptomyces sp. SID3343
CCTCCGCCGCGTCGGCGAACAACGCGCACGCACCCCGGTCCACCGTGTCCTTGCGAGTCTCGCCGCTGCCCGGCCCCGCGCCGGCCGCGAAGACCGCGGCGTCCGCGCCCGCCAGGCTCCGCGCGACCTCCTCCACCGACGCCGTCTCCAGGTCGCACACCACCGGTTCGGCTCCCGCGGCCGTCAGGTCGTCCGCCTGTTCGGGTTTGCGGATGATGCCGACAACCTCGTCCCCACGCTCGGAGAGCAACCGCTCCAGCCGCAAAGCGATTTGACCATGTCCACCAGCAATGACAATGCGCATGCTCTCGACCTTACGACCGTGCGCGTCGACATACCCGCCGCCCACGGCCCGGAACAGCCGTGTCATCCACGGTTCGCCCTCACGCGCTCCGCCGAGAGCCGCGCCCCTACGGTCGCCCGAACAACGCGTCGCGAGCCGTGTCCAAGGCCGTCAGAACCGCGCCGCGCAGGATCGGATTACCCGGAACCGTGCCCGGCAGCACCCGTGTTCGCTGTGGGGTGAGCTCGGCCAGGCGGGCCTCGACGCGGTCGGCCAGCGGGGTGCCGCCGGCGCGGCCGGTTTCGCCGCCGAGGACCACACAGCCGGGGTCGAGGATGACCGTGAGCGCGGCGACGCCCAGGACCAGGCGTTCGGCGAGTGCGTCCAGCAGGGCCGCGCCGGCCCCGGTGGCGTCCGTCGCGGCGCTGCGCACCACGTCCTCGGCGCTGCCGACCAGTCCGAAGTCGGTCGCCAACAACTCGATCGCGCCGCCGGAGGCGAGGGAGTGGAAGCCGCCCTTGCAGTCGGTGCACGTGGGGAGCCGACCGGTGCCGGGTACGGGCAGGAACCCCAACTCGCCGCTACCTCCCGAGGCCCCGCGCCGAAGCCGGCCGTCCAGGACCACGCACGCGCCGATGCCCGCGCCGAGCCAAACCAGGACGTACGTGTCGAGGCCGCGGGCGGCGCCCAGGCGTTGTTCGGCGATGCCCGCGAGATTGGCCTCGTTCTCCAGGACCACGCTGCCCCGCTCGCGTAGTC
>NZ_WWJX01000228.1 GCF_009865215.1 Streptomyces sp. SID3343
GGGCGCGGCGCAGCGCCCGGTCGACCCCGCGCAGACGCGCGGCGGTCACCGTCGCGGGCGTGGCGAGGTCCCACGCGGCCGGGATGTGTCGCCCGATCAGCGCGGGAGCGAAGTTGTAGAACGTCGCCCGCACGGTGGCCGCGCCGACCGCTCCCATGGGGGCGGACCGGGACGCGAAGTAGCCCATGCGACCCTCCGCGAGCCCGGCCGCGACCAACTCGGCCTCGGCTTCGGGGGCGAAGTAGACGAGGGAATGCAGCGGATTGAGTACGTCGTGACAGCGCTTACCGGTGCGAGCATCCATCCCCGCACCGTAACCGCTCACCCGCGCGACACCCCCGCGCACCGCCGCCCGCGCCCGCGCCGCGCCTCGGTCAGCGAACGCTCGCGACGACGCGCTGCGCGGCCTCCACGATCTCGTCGAGATGCCCGCCGTGCGCGCCGTGCCAGTACACCCGAGCGCACTCCCGGCAACGGGCGAACGACTCGACCGCGTCGAGCGTGCCGGGTTTGACCTCGGGCTCGACCTCCTCGCGGGTGGCCGCGCGCAGCTCGCCGTTGCACGCGGTACAGCGCGTCCACGGCGCGAGCGTGAGCGCGAACCGGCGGAGCAGGTCGTCGAGCTGGACGTCGGCGCGGATCCCGTACACGTACGCCCCGAACCACAGGTTCTTGCGGCGCAGCAGGCCGCGGTCCTGGGTCAGCAGCACCCGACGCTCCGCGTTGGCCTGCACGACGAGCGTCGGGTCGTCGCAGTCGTTGTGGTAGGCGGTGTCGATGCCCACCAGGCGCATCCGTCGGGCGAGGGCGCCGAGGTGGACGTCCAGGAGGAACCGCGGGGTGCGGGTCTCGAACTCCGGGACGGCCTGCGGGCGAGCGATCGGGAATACGTCGACGACCTCGCCGCCGACGGGCCGGTAGCCCGGCTGCACCTCGCGGCCGTCCACGAGCAGCCGGCCGACCTCGGGCAGTGGCGGCCCGGCGGACTCCACGATGTGCCCGAGGGTCGAATCCCCGTCGGCGGGGACGTTCACCGGCAGCCCGCGCTGACGCGGCGACAGGAATGGTTGCAACTCGGTGGGGATCTGAAGGAGCACATCCGGTCGATTCACCGGGTCAGCATCCCATCGGACGCCTGTGACCCGCCGACAAATACCGAGGCCACGCGAACCCGCCCGGGCGGCTCCCCCGGAGACCGCCACCCGCGCGGACCGCTCGGCCTCCGGCCCGACCACGGCACCTACTCGGGGCCGCCGGGTGGCGAGAACCCGAACCGATGGAATATCCGAACGCACGTCCGCCTTTACCCATCCGTCGGGGCTGCTGTCGAAACCCCCAGGGAGGCGCATATGGCTCGCAACGAGCTTCGTCCGATCGTGAAGCTTCGGTCCACCGCCGGAACCGGTTTCACGTACGTGACCCGCAAGAACCGTCGAAACGATCCGGACCGCATGGTCTTGCGCAAGTACGACCCGTCCGCCGGAAAGCACGTGCTTTTCCGCGAAGAGCGCTGACCACACGGGGGCCGCCGGTGAACACCACCCGGCGGCCCCTTCCTTTTCGATCCGCGCCCCATTGCGTTTCGTACCGCATCCCATCGGGTTTTCGTACCGCGCCCGCACCGCGTCAGCGCCGAGGCCGCGTCACCGTCGATCCTCGTCGTCCTCCGGCCGCTCCAGCAGGCCCAACTCCTCGATGACCCGCAGGCCACGCGGCCCCGAGCCCGCCAGCCCGGCCACGATCGACTTGCGCAGCTGGTTGCGCTCGAAGTCGTCGGCGTCGGCGAGCAGGGCCAGGATCTCGGTGCTCAACGTGCGATCCGGGCTTTCCGTCGGGCGATGGGCGTCCAGATAGTCGAGTACCGCCCTGATCTGTTCCGGGAATTGGGTCAACCAATAGGCGATCAGCGCCTCGGGACCCTCGCGGATCAGCTCGCGGTGGAAGTCCAACCGCGCCCGCATGAGCCGTTGTTCCTCTATTTCGAGCGGCACCGCCCAACGCGCCTTGGCCACCGTCGCCTGCACGTCGCCGGGTATTTCCTCCGATTGGAGGATCAGCCCCGCCGACCGATAGCTCAGTCCGTATTCCGGCAGTGTCGCGGGGTGCGCCAAAGCGGCGTCCAACTCGTCCTGAAGCCGTCCCTCGTCGGCGCCACGCACCCCTGCCGCGGCCTTGCGCAGGCGGCTCTCGACGTCGCGTCGGACGAAGGAGAACGCGTTCACCGGGCGGCGGTTCGCGATCGTCCTCGGATCGTGCACCCACCAGTGCAGTTGCACCTCGACGCGATGCGCCGAGCCCTCGACCGGCGAGCACAGCACGACCGGGAGCACTTGGGCGTGCTCGCGGGCGGCAACCCACCACAGCCGGCCTGCCCTGCGTACCTCCGCGAGGGTGGGCGACGGGTAGGCGCTCCCTTCGGCCACCAGCACGCGGTCCGTGCCCCGACCGAATCGGTGGCGGCACCAGGCCAGGCCGCGGGAACCGGTTACGGACTCCACCACGGTCACGACGTCAGGTTCCATGTGCATGCTCCCCGATCGGTTGGGCGGGCGGCTCCTCGAACGCGTCGATCGCGGGTTCGAGCACGGCGATGTCGATCACGGCGCCGCTGGGCAGACCCTCGTGGGCGAGCCTGGTGAGGTCGAAGGCGAGCCGCTCCAGGCCGTGGCCGCGACCGGGGCGAAACAGTGCCGTGAACAGGCTTCGCAAGCACGTGGCGAGCTCCGGGTCGGTCTCCGTCGTGGCCAGCAGGGCCGTGAACAGCCGGAGCACGACGGCGTATCCGGCCGAGTCGTCGATCACGCGGCGGACGACGGCCTCGAACACCTCGCTCGTGAGAATCCGCTCCGACGGGTCGTCCCACACCAGACGGGCCGTCAACTCGGCTGCGGCGCCCGCTTGTTCCCACGATTCCAGGAGTTCCAGGATCGCTTGGGCGGGCATCCCGTCCCGGCACAGTTCCACGACGCTGTCGCGGGCCGCGAAGGCGACCGTCTGCTCGCCGGTCCTGGCCAGCTTGAGCAGGTCGGACAGGGTTCGGCCCGGGTACACCGACGCCAGGCCCGGGTACGCGAGCGCGGCCGTCAGGCGCAGGTCCGAGCGGGTGCGCTCACGGCTCCACAGTTCGAGCAGGTGCCGTACCTGGGTGGCCACGACCGGGTCCTGGGCCGCCGCCCGCAGCGCGAGCACGGCCAGCGGTCGTTTCGCGCCGCCCTCGCGGGCCCAGCGGCCGACCGGTGCCAACGGCTGGTGGCCACGCCCGGCCGCGATGAACCCGCCGACCGCGCGTGCCGCGTCCCGATGCACCTCGGCCGGGCGCCGCGGGGTTTGCGCGAGCCAGTCCACCAGGACGTCGCACAGGTCCGGATACCCGGACCACACGTGCCGGCGCACCGCCGCGCCCCAGTGCGGGCGGTCGAACCGCACCCGGTCGAGGCGGTAGCGGACCCGCCCGCGGATGACGTCGTCCTCGTCGAGCACGGCGTGGATCGACCGCAGCCGCGCGGCACGCGGCTGCGGGGGCCAGGTGTCCTGCGCGTCGTCGTCCGAACGCGGCAACCGCCGGGTCAAGAGTCCGCGCAGCGCGGTCGCCCGCTCGGTCACCACGCCGTAGTCGTGCCCCTCGAAGACGGCCGCGGCGATCATGAACGACCAGTCGGCGTAGGACGGGTGCTCGCGCAGCCAGTCCTCCACCGCGGTGTGGTCACGATCGCGCAGCGCGCTCAGAACGTCGTTGCGGGTGAACCGACCACGAGCCACCTCGGCGAGGTCGCACGCGACCGACGCCGCGTGATCGGGTCGTCCGTCGGTGCGCACGAGTTCGACGATGTCCTCGTCGACGAGATCCAGATGTCTGCGCTCCCAGTCCCGGTCGAGGTGATGGGCAAGGTGGCTGCGCAACACCTGTACGGGATCGGGGCGTTGACAGTGCACCCGCCACGGCGCCCAGGTCGCCGGTGTCCGGGCGGAGACCGCGCACGTGACGAGCAGGACACTGTCGCGTTCGGTCAGGCGTTGTCGTAGAAGTTCGAGTTCGTGCGGCGGGTAGCCGGCGAGTCCGTCCGAGGCGGCCCCGTCGATCACATAGCCGGTGTGCCGGCGAATGCTCAGCCGCATCAGGTTGTCCACGCCGTCCACCGCGATCACGTTCTCGACGTGCTGGTCCTGCATCAGGTGCAGCGCCAACGTGCGTTTGCCGGAGCCGGGTTCGCCGGTGAGCAGCAGGAGGTGACGGGCCATCATCCCGCGAGCCCGCAGGTAGCCCATGGGCTGCACGAACGTGCGCGCGACCAACTCGCTCTCCTCGCGCCAGATCGGTCCTTCCCGCGCCTGCCGCGGCCGTTCCCGGTCGGGCCCGCCGGCGGTCCGATCCGGGTCGCTCGACCCGCGCGAGCCGCCGACGTGGGTACCGGCGGCGGGATCGAAGACCACCGGCCCGACGTCGGCCCACGGCGCGGTCGAGTCGTCGGGCTCCCAGCCGCCCGCGTCCCGCGGGTCTTCGCCCGCGCTGCCGCCCGCGAGCGAACGCTCGCCGTAGTCAGCCACGATCATGCCTCGTCCCCGTCCGTCGGTCCCCGTCCCACCTTGGCGGACGGCGGGCCGAACGGCCCCCCGTTCGCGGCCTTTGGAGCACGGGCACCGCTCGATGCCGCCGGCGGCGCGCGGGGCGCCGATGCCGCGGCCGAGCGGATCGCTCGACCGGCCTTCCCACGGCGGAGTCCGGAGGGGCCCGACGGGGTCGACGGCCCAGTCGACGAGGCCGCGTCCGTTCGGAGTAGGAGCGCCGGCAAATGACCCATGGCGCCCGTTCGGTGACATAGCGTGGCGAAGCCCTGCTCGTGGACGTGCTTCGTCGTTGTTCCGGGCTCGGCCTCGTGTTCCCTTCCCGAGAGGCTTCTCATGCGCGGTACGCGTGTTCGCATCCTGGTCGTCGGTATCGCCTCCGGCGCCCTCGCCCTGTCCGCACTCGCCACGACGCACGCGGCGGCCGACCCCGCGAACGGTCCCTATGTGGCGCTGGGCGATTCGTACACCGCAGGCCCTTTCATCCCCGACCTCACCGGCGATCCGATCACGTGTGGGCGCTCGACCGGCAACTACCCGAGCCTGGTCGCGCGCGAGCTCGGCTCGACGTCGTTCACCGACGCGAGCTGTAGCGGTGCGACAACAGAGCACATGACGCATGCTCAAAAGCCGGTCCTGTTCGGCACCAATCAGCCGCAGTTCGACCGGCTGAACAAGGACGTTCGGGTGGTGACCCTCGGCATCGGCGGCAACGACGCCGACCTGATCGACACCGTGTCCGCCTGCATCGCCAACGGCGCCGTCGACTCGCCCGGCCCCGACGAGGCACCGTGCGCGGACGCCCAGCAGGTGGACGGTCGGGATCGACTCGCCGCGCGCATCGACGCGGTGGGGCCCAAGGTCGCCGAAGTACTGCGGGGCATCCACGAGCGGGCGCCCGGCGCCCGGGTGTTCGTCGTCGGCTATCCCGCCGTGCTTCCCTCGCCCGCCGACGCGTCGTGCCGGGAACCGCTTTCGCTGACCGAGGGCGACGTCGTCTACCTCACCGCGCGGCTGCGCCAACTCGACGGTGAACTCGCCGACGCGGCACGGGCGAACGAGGCGACGTTCGTGGACACGTACACCTCGGGCGTGGGGCACGACGCGTGCAAACCGGCGACCGTCCGCTGGGTCGAGCCGGTACTCCCCGGCAATGCCGCCTTCCCGCTGCACCCGAACGCGAACGGCATGGCCGACACGGCGGCCGACGTGGCCAGGGCGATCCGCGCCTCCTGAGCGGCGCACCCGCACGACCCCTCCCCCGCGTCGGACGGTACGTCCCGCCATGGCGGTGACCCCTCGGTCACCCGGCGCTAGGCTCGCCGCCATGGTGATCACCGTCGACCCTGGCTCCCCCGTCGCGCCGTTCG
Organism: Streptomyces sp. SID3343; assembly: GCF_009865215.1. Taxonomy (GTDB): domain Bacteria; phylum Actinomycetota; class Actinomycetes; order Streptomycetales; family Streptomycetaceae; genus Embleya. The sequence goes on from NZ_WWJX01000228.1 coordinate 5,934, forward strand.
AGCAGATCCGCGTCCAGGTGTCCGACCAAGCCCGCTCGGGTGCGCTGCCCGCCGGCACTCGGCTGCCCACCGTCCGCGGTCTGGCCGGCGAACTCGGCCTCGCGCCCAACACCGTCGCGCGGGCCTACCGCGAATTGGAGACGGACGGCGTGATCGAGACGCGCGGGCGTTCCGGCAGCTACGTCGCGGCCGTCGGCGACGTAGCGCACCGGGCCGCGAGCGAGGCCGCGCTCGACTACGCCCGCCGCGCACAGCGCTTGGGCCTGACCCGTGACGAGGCGATCACGACGGCGCTGTCGGCGCTCGAAGCGGTGTTCGGCCGCCAGGGGTCGGCGTAGCGAGGCCGGTGACGCCCCGGGTTTCGCTGCCGCTTCCGTTCCGGGTTCCGCTCGGCTCCCGTTTCGGGTTTCGTTCGCTCCCGTTTCGGGTTTCGTTCCGGGTTCCGATCCCGAAAAGCACTGTACGGACGGCCCGGCGCACCGGATCATCGAATTCATGTCGATGCCTCGCCAGACGCCCCGCCCACCGGATGGGGCGCCGAGTTCAGCCGGTGACGACCCGTCAACGCTGCTGCCCTTCGTGTTCGGACTCGACGATGCGGACACCCCGTACGACGCCGTGGACGGCCTGGCCCTCGCGGCCTTCCTGACCGGCGCCCAGCCGTGGGCCCGCACCACCCGACTGGACCGGGTCAAGCCCGGCGCCAGACTCGTCCCGCGCGGGGCACGCGTGGTGCGCGCCGTGGAGGAGGACGACCGCTCGTCCCAACTCGCCGTCGGTGACGGCTGGACCCTGCGCTCGGTCCGCTGGCGCAGCGGCGGCGGCGAGGTGACGGTGACCGCGGTCGACGAGAAACTCGGCCGCGCCGTGCTCAAGAAGGCCGTCAAGGGCGCGGCGGCCGACCCGCCGCCCAGGGACGAGGCCGTGGCGATGGGCTTTTGGTACTTCTCCGCGCGCCGCGGCCCGTACCGCACGACGCGCGCGATCACCGCCGCGCCGTGGGAGGACATCCGCCGCAACTACACCGGGCCGACCGCCGGCGCGTTCGACCGGTTGATGAAGCTGACCCCCGACGACGTGTCGGGCCGGTTGATCCTGCTGCACGGCCCGCCCGGCACGGGCAAGACCACTGCCCTGCGCGCGCTCGCGCGGTCGTGGCAGGACTGGTGCCGGATGGACTGCGTGCTCGACCCCGAGGCGCTGTTCGGCGACACGGGCTACCTCATGGACGTTGCGATCGGCCGCGGCGACGAGGACGAGGAGTCGCCCGACAAGGCCAAGCAGCACAAGTGGCGGCTGTTGGTCCTGGAGGACTGCGACGAGCTGATCCGCGGCGAGGCCAAGCGCTCGGCCGGTCAGGCCCTGTCGCGCCTGCTCAACCTCACCGACGGTCTGCTCGGCCAGGGCCGCAACGTCATGGTCGCGATCACCACCAACGAAAACCTCGGCCATCTGCACCCGGCGGTGGTTCGACCGGGCCGGTGCCTGGCCCAGATCGAGGTCGGTCCGCTGGAGTTCGGTGAGGCCCGCGAGTGGCTGGGCTCGGCCGACGGCATCGGCACCCACGCCACCCTGGCCGAGCTGTACGCCCTGCGCAACGGCGCGGCCCCGGTGGAGATCGAACGCCGCCACCACGGGGGCGAGGGCCTGTATCTGTAACCGCACACCGAAGCCTTCTCCGGGTCGAGGGCGCGGCGGCGACACCGCGCGGGGCGATCACCGTGCTCCGCGCCCACGACTCCCGAGATCGGTTCCGCCGGCGGGGTCCTAGAGGTTCCTAGAGGCTCAGGTCGACCACGACGGGGGCGTGGTCGCTCGTGCCCTTGCCCTTGCGGGCCTCACGGTCGACGTAGGAGTCGGTGACCGCGGCGACGAACGGGGCGTTGCCGTAGACGAGGTCGATGCGCATGCCCTTGTTCTTCGGGAAACCCAGGTCGCGGTAGTCCCAGAAGGTGAACGGGACGTCGTACTTGAGCGCGCGCGGCATGACCTCGCTCAGGCCCACGGTTTCGAGCGCGGTGACCGCGTCGCGTTCGGCCTGGGTGACGTGGGTGGAGTTCGCGTCGAAGCGCGAGATGTCCCAGACGTCACGGTCGGTCGGCGCGACGTTGTAGTCGCCCAGGACCGCGAACGGACGCTCGGCCCCCGCATCGGCCGCGACGGCGGCACGCAGTGCCTTGTACCACTCCAGCTTGTATGCGTAATGCGGGTTGTCGACCTCGCGCCCGTTGGGTACGTAGATCGACCAGAGCCGGACCCCGCCGCAGGTCGCGGAGATCGCGCGGGCCTCGTGCGGGTCGTCGACCTCGGGGAAGCCCGGGCCCGCCTCCAAGCCGAGGACGACGTCCTGTACGCCGACCTTCGACAGGATGGCGACGCCGTTCCAGCGCCCGCCCGCGTTGACGGCCGACTCGTAGCCGGCCTCCTGAAGCTCCTTGACCGGATATGCCTCGGGGGTGGACTTGAGCTCCTGAAGGCACACCACGTCGGGAGCGGCGCTGTCCAGCCACGCGAGGAGCCTGGGCAGCCGAGCCCCGATCGAGTTGATGTTCCAGGTGGCGACCCTCATGCGAACCTTCCAGAGCGGACGACGGCGATCAGGCTCCATTGTCCCTCGCCGGGGTGACACCACCGGAAAGCCCGCGGCGCGTCGCATGCGGTAGGCATGGGGCATGAACAACTCCTCCGCCACCGCCGACGGCCCCGACGGCTCCGAACTGGTGGAACTGACCGCCGCACTGAAGGCGTTCGCCGCCGAACGGCACTGGCAGCCGTTCCACACACCGAAAAACCTCGTGATGGCGCTGAGCGTCGAGGCCGCCGAACTCGTCGAGATCTTCCAGTGGCTGACGCCCGAGCAGGCCGCCGACGTCATGTCGGATCCGGCTCGCGGCGAACACGTGCGCGAAGAGGTCGCGGACGTTCTCGCGTATCTGCTGGGTTTCGCCGACCAACTGGGCATCGACCCGGCCCAGGCACTGCGCGACAAAATGGTCAAGAACGCGGTCAAGTACCCACCGGGTGCTCCCGGACTCTGAACCGGCAGGCGAGGCGGGGCCGGTCACGGGCTGCGGGACCGGGGCGGAACCGGGACGGGACCGCGAGGGGCCTTGACGCCGTTTCCGGGTCGGGCGCGCATCGCCGGCGGCGCGGCGACCCGCTACGACGCGCTGCGTGCGGTGATCGACGGTGGGCCGTTCGACGCCGAGCACGGATTCGGGTACGGCTATGCCTTCAAGATGATCTGCCGGTTCCACGGCAAGCCGCTCGACAACAGCAACTTCTCGCCGTTCCTGGGCAGTTGGCTCCAGGTCGTGGACGAGGGCCTGGTCGCTCTCGGCAGCAAGGCGGGGTCCGTCGCCGACTTCGTGTACGGGTCCCCGCCTGCGCCGCTGCCGCCCCCCGAGGACCTGCCCGGCTACGACGAGTGGTCCGCGACCCCGTGCCGCGACGCGCTCGCCCGGTGGGACGCGAGTACGGCCGAGCAGCGTGCGGGGCTGGAGCCCGAGGCCGGCGAGGCGATCGAGCAGGTGGTCTCCTGGCTCCGCGCCGCGGTCGCCCAGGACGGCTACGGGATCGCGGGATTCGGCTCCTGACCACCTGCGTCCCGACGACTCGCCCCTCGGGGCGTTTCGCCCGATCGGTCAGCGCGGTCGCAAACGCCGCGCACCGAGCACGAGCGCGCCACCGGCCACGAGGAACAGACCGGCCGCCAGGCCCAACGGCCACACCGGCTCGGCGCCCGCGGCCGCGATCCGGGCGGTGATCGCGCGCCGGGCGGTC
>NZ_WWJX01000229.1 GCF_009865215.1 Streptomyces sp. SID3343
GCCCGATGCCCGATGCCCGATGCCCGATGCCCGACATGGGGACCGCCTGACGGACGGCGACTTCGTTCTTGCCCGGTGGGTGTCTACTACTCGATCGTCGAGGGATACGAGGTCACGCCAGTCGACTGACCGCGTGACCGCGCTCGTGGACGGGTTTGTGCTTGCGGTGCTCGGGCAGCGGGGCGGCATGGTTTCAGGAATCCTGCGAGGTGCCGCTGCGGGTGCGGCCGGTGTCACCGCCCTCGATGCGGTCACCTACGCCGACATGGCCGGTCGGGCGCGTTCGACCAGTGAGACGCCGCAACGTACGGTCGCCACGATCGCGCGCCGCATCGGGCACCCTGTCGAGGGCGACTCCGACACCCGTGCGAACCGGTTGACGGGGCTCGGCGCGCTCTCGGGCATCGCGACGGGGGTTGGGGTCGGTGCCGCTTTCGGTCTACTACGCGACATCGGGCTACGACCGCCGATCTGGGCGGGGTCGCTGCTCGTGGGCGCCGTCGCGATGGTCGCGGCCAACGGTCCGATGGCTGTGTTGCAGGTGTCGGACCCGCGTACCTGGTCGACGGCCGACTGGATCGCCGACATCGTGCCGCACATCGCGTATGGCTTCACGACGTACGCGGCGCTGGTGGCGATGGACGGGGCCGGATGACCGGACCTGCGAAGGTCCATACGCATCGTGCGGCGGTCCCCGGCACACCGGCGGCTGCGGCCTGGTAGCGGCCGCGCGGGGTGACGGGTAGCGGGTAACGGGACAGCGATGGCGTCCGAGTTCCGCACCGGCGGTGGCCGGAGGCGCTCCGGCACAGGAAAGGCGGGACAGACATGACGGGACCGATTCTCATCACCGGCGCGGGCAGCGGCTTCGGCAAGGAGGTGGCGCTGCGGCTCGCGGAGGCGGGGCGTGAGGTGATCGCCGGAGTGGAGATCATCGCCCAGGTCAGTGCGGTCCGCGCCGAGGCGCGGGAGCGAGGTGTCGAGCTACGCGTCGAAAAGCTGGATGTCACCGATCCCGCCGATCGTGAGAACGCCTGGAGCTGGGACGTGGACGTCCTTCTCAACAACGCGGGCGTCTCCGAGGGTGGCGCCACCGTCGACATCCCGGAGGAGCGGCTGCGCCACCAGTTCGAAGTGAACGTCTTCGGCCCCATTTTGCTCACGCAGGGAATCGCCAAGCGGATGGCGGCCCGCCGCAGCGGCCGGATCGTCTTCATGTCGTCGGTCGCCGGGCTCACCGTCGACCCGTTCACCGGCGCGTACGCGGGCTCCAAGCACGCCGTCGAGGCCTTTGCCGACGCTCTCGACCAAGAGCTCGCCGAATTCGGGGTCACGGTCGCCACGATCAACCCCGGCCCGTTCCTCACCGGGTTCAACGACACCATGTTCGAGACGTGGAAGACCTGGCGTGACGTTCCCGCCGACCGCCTCTACGACTACGCCGAGTTGTCCTTCCCGCATGAGCAGTACGACCCCGAGCCGGTATATCGGCGGACCGTCCAAGTCCTGCTCGGGGAAGACTCCCGCTACCGGCATCTGCTCCCCGTGGAGATGGAGTCACAGGCTCGCGAGCAGGTCGAAGCCCAGTGGAGCCGCCGGCTCAACGACGGCCGCCGGCCCGCGCTGGTGGCGAAGGCGTACACCATCGACCCGGGTACGCCGGTCACGTCCTGACGCTCCGACGCTGAACCCGCAGCCGCGAGCGGGAGCACGGGCGGGTGCTCAGCGGCCGAGGGCCGCGCCGACCTGTCCCGCGGCGCCGACGATCTGGGCGGCGATGTACGGGATGTCGTCGTCCGGGAGGCGATTGTTGGGGGCGGCGATGGCCAAGGCGCCCCGGGGGCGGCCGTGGCCGTCGATGACGGCGGCGCCGATGGCGCGGATGTCGTCCTCGCTCTCGGCCTCGTTGACGGCGTAACCGCGTTCGCGGATGGCGTCGAGTTCGGCGAACAGCGTGGTGCGGTCGGTGGTGGATCGGTCGGTGACGGCGGGCAGGCGTTCGTCGGGGTACATGATCTCCAGGGTCACCGGGCTGAGCAGGGCCAGCAGCGCCTTTCCGCCCGAACTGCAGTGTGCGGGAAGGGTACTGCCGACACGCAGGCCCACCCGCAGCGCGCGCCGGGACTCGATCCCGCCGATGAAGTACGCGGTGGTGTTGCGCAGGGTGATGAGGTGCGCGGTCTCGCCGCAGGTCTCGGCGAGCGCGCGCAGGGCCGGCTCGGCGGCGGGGAAGGTGACGTCGGCGACACTGGCGCCGAGGTCCACCAGTGCCGGGCCGGGGATGTAGAGACGGCTGCGGCCGTGGGCGCGGGCGACGTAGCCGCGACGTTCGAGGGTGGCCAGCAGTCGGTGGACGCTGGAATGCGGCAGGCCGAGGACGCGGCTGATGTCCGAGAGCCGCAGGGCGCCGGATTCGGCGACGACGCGAAGCACGTCCAGGGCGCGTTCGACCGACTCCACTCCGGGCGCCGCGGGCCCGCCACTTGATGACTCGTCATATTTCCGCACAGCGGACAGAGTAGCCGGTCTTGTCGAGGCCTGGGGTTCCGAAACCCGGTTGATTCACCATACGGTCACTCAAGATTTCCGCAGGACAGACAGACAGTTCGGCGGAAGTGCGGAAGTCCTGGGAGTGCCGGGAGTGCTGTCACCCGAAGCCGCGCGACTCGGTCGGAGCCTCGAGGTGTTCGAGGTGTTCGGTTCGTGGTGACCGAACTGTTCGAAGTGGTCGAGGCAGCCGGATGCGAGACCGGATGCGGGACCGGATGTGAGAAAGGAACACCAATGGAGCTCGTTCTCCTGGGTACGGCGGGGGGACCGCGTCCGTCGGTTCACCGGGGTGCGCCCGCGCAGGCGATCCTGCATCGCGGTCGCATTCACGTGGTGGACTGTGGCAACGGCGTCGCGGGTCGGCTGGTCAAGGCCGGGCTCGCGCTGCGCGACCTGGCGGGCGTCTATGTCACCCATCACCACGCCGACCACATGCTCGACATCGGCGCACTGCCGCTGACCGCGTGGACGGACGGGCTCAAGACCGGTGTCGACGTGTACGGTCCGCCCACGACGGCCGAGGTGTTCCGACACTTCCTGGCGATGGTGGACATCGACCTCAGGGCCCGTACCGCGACGACCGGTCGGGTTCCCTTCCCCGAGCTGATCACCTGCCACGACGTGCCCGCGGGCGGCGTCGTGTACGAGGCGGACGGCCTGCGGGTCACCGCCGCGGTCGTGGACCACCCGCCGATGGAGGTCGCGCTCGCGTACCGATTCGACACCGAGGAGCGATCGATCGTGGTGTCGGGCGACACCAGGCACTGCCCGGCCATGGTCGAGCTCGCCAGAGGGGCCGACGTCCTGGTGCACGAAGCACTGCACGTGGGGGCACTCGAACTCCAGTTGCAAGGTTCCGGGGCCGACACGCTGCGCGAGCACTTGACCGGCTGCCACACCAGTGCGCAGGACGTGGGCCGGATCGCGACGGCTGCGGGCGTCGGGAAGCTCGTGCTGTCGCACCTGGTGCCCTACCACGCCGAGGTGACCGACGACATGTGGCGCGAGGCGGCCGGAGAGACGTTCGATGGCGAGATCGTCGTCGGCCACGACTTCCTGCGTGTATGACGGCCCCCGTCATGACGCCCCCCGCCGAGGCCCCCCGCCGAGGCAACCCCGTTGGCGCAACCCCGTCATGACGCCCACGTCGTGACACCCCGC
>NZ_WWJX01000230.1 GCF_009865215.1 Streptomyces sp. SID3343
GCCTGGCCGCCGGAGAGCCTGCCCGGCTTGACGGCGGCCTGTTCGGCGAGGCCGACCCGGCCCAGCCACTCGGCCGCGGTGGTCCTGGCGTCGCGGCGGCCGACGCCTTGGCAGCGCAGGCCGAAGGCGACGTTGTCGAGCGCGGACAGGTGCGGAAAGAGCAGGTAGTCCTGGAAGACCACGCCGACCGGGCGGTGCTCGGGCGGCGTGTACAGCCTGGCGGCGGGGTCTTCGAGGACGACGCCGGCGAGCCGGGTGTGGCCGCCGCCGAGCGGGGTGAGCCCGGCGAGCGCGCGCAGCGCCGTGGTCTTGCCGGCGCCGTTGGGGCCGAGCAGGGCCACCACTTCGCCGGGGGCGGCGGCGAGGCGGGTGTCGAGGTGGAAGGTGTCGCGGTCGACGACGAGGTGGGCGTCCAGACCGGGGGCGTCTTCCGCGCCGGCGGTGACTGCCGCGGCGGCCGTCACGACGTGGTCAGCCATCGTTCGCGCAGCCCCGCCAGGATCAGGACGGACACCGCCAACAGCACGAGGGACAGCACGATCGCGGCCTCCGGGTCGGTTTCCAGGGCCAGGTACACCGCGAGCGGCATGGTCTGGGTCTTGCCGGGGAAGTTGCCGGCGAACGTGATGGTCGCCCCGAACTCGCCGAGCGCACGCGCCCACGCGAGCACCGCGCCGGCCGCGACGCCGGGGGCGATCAGCGGCAGGGTGACCCTGCGAAACGCGGTCCAGCGGGATGCGCCGAGCGTCGCGGCGGCCTCCTCGTAGCGGGGATCCGCGGCGCGCAGCGCGCCCTCGACGCTGATCACCAGGAACGGCATCGCCACGAACGCCTCGGCGACGACGACGCCCGTGGTGGTGAACGGCAACGTGTAGCCGAAGGTGTCGTCCAACCACGTGCCGAGGATGCCGTTGCGGCCCAGGACGAGCAGCAGCGCGACACCGCCCACCACGGGCGGCAGCACGAGCGGCAGCGTCACCAGCGCGCGCACGAACCGCCGGCCGGGGAAGTCGGTTCGGGCGAGGAGCCACGCGAGCGGTACGCCGAACACGAGTACCAGGCCGGTGGCGAGCGTCGCGGTGAACAGCGAGAGCTTGAGCGCTTCGCGTACCTCGGTGCTGCCGAGCCGACTCCCCAGGTCGCTCCACGGCGCGCGGACCAGGAGTCCCACCAAGGGCAGCACCAGGAACGCGAGCCCGATCAGGCCGGGCACGAGCAACGCGAGCGGCGCGCCCCCGCGTCGCGCACGCCGGGCGGACCGGGCGGACCGGGTGTGGACGCGGGCGCCCGGCCGCGGGCGGGCGAAGCGGGGGGTCTTGGTCACGGTGCCTGGAAACCTGCCGCGGTCAGGGCCGTTCGGCCGGGCTCGGAGAGTACGTAGGCCACGAACGCCTTGGCCGCGGCTCCGTTGGGAGCCTTCGCGACCGGCGTGATCGGATACGTGTTGACGGCCTTCGCGGATTCGGGGAAGTCCACGCCGACGACCTTGGCGCCCGCCGCCTTGACGTCCGTGCGGTAGACGAGGGCGGCGTCCACCTCGCCCAGGGTCAGTTTGGTCATCGCGGCCTTGACGTCCTGTTCGAGCGTCGCGGGCGTGACCTTGACGCCCGCCGCGTCGATGGCGGTCTTGGCCGCGGCGCCGCACGGGACCTGCGGGGCGCACAGGGCGACCTTGAGGCCGGACTTGTTCAGGTCGGCGAGCGAGTTGATGCCCTTGGGATTGCCGGGCGCGACGGCGATCTGCAACGTGTTCTTGGCGAACGCGACCGGCGCGCCGTCGTTGTTCTTGGCGTCGGAGACGAGCTTCATGTTCTTCTCGTCGGCGGACGCGAACACATCGGCGGGCGCACCCTGGTTGATGCTCGCGGCGAGGGCCGAACTGCCGCCGTAGTTGAACTTGACCGTGACGCCCGGATTGGCCTGTTCGAACTGCTTGCCCAGGGCGGTGAACGTCTCGGTCAGCGAAGCCGCGGCGAACACCGTGACGGTGCCCTTGACGTTCGCGGGAGCGGAAGCGGCTGCGCCCGGCGCCGACGCACCGGGGTCGACCTTCCGGTCGCTCTCCTTGCCCTTGTCGTCCTTCTTGTCGTCGTCGCCACAGCCCGCGAGCGCGACCATGGCCACCGCGAGCATCGCGGCCGTGACCGCATTCCGTGTACGCACCGTGTGCCACTCCCTATTCGAGGGAGTGCTCGCGCGCGCCCTCGGTTCGCTCCACCATGACATTCGTCGACTTCACCACTGCGGTAGCGAGCACGCCGACACGCAGACCGAGTTCGTCCGCGGCCTCGGCGCTCATCAGCGACACCACCCGGTACGGCCCGGCTTGGATCTCGACCTGGGCCATCACCGTGTCCTTGCGAACGTCGGTGACGATGCCGCGAAACCGGTTGCGGGCCGACGACCAGCCGAGCCGATCGTTCTCCCCACGCGCGTCCCCGACGGCCGCCGACCGGGCGAACGCGGCCAGCGCCGCACCGTCCACGACCCGCCGGCCGTTCTCGTCCCGCCGAGCGTCGAGCCGACCGGAGTCCACCCACCGCCGCACCGTGTCCGCACTCACACCGAGCAAAGCAGCCGCGTCACCGATTCCGAACGTATTCACGGCCGGGATCTTAGCCACGCTCACCCCTCCCACAGCGCGAAGCCACACCGGGCAGAAAGCCGCACAAACCAGCTCCCCGCCGGATCCCATCCTGGCAGATGCAAGCCCCCAAACACCAGACACCTCGCAAATCCGAGTCCCCGCCACCCCAGCTGAGCCGTGTCCGTCAGGTCCCTGAGGTGCGTCCGGCCCGCTCCGGGCCCCACCCCGCGCCGACCGAGTTCGCGTTGTGCAACACGGCGTCGTACACGGCCAGGATCGCGGCCCGCCCGGTGGATGTCCCCCTCCAACCACGCCTGCACAGCGCTCAGATGGGCCACCTCGCGCGGCTCGATCCGCGTCGGCGCGAGCCGCAAGCGCCCGAACCGCTCCCGCGCGGCGACGGCATCACCGCACTCGGTGCCCAGCAACCCGAGATACCCCGCGAACACGTTGGTCATCGGCGCCCCGGGCTCGACCGTCAACGCCGCCTCGCCCACCTCGGGCCGAAGGAACAACACCGCGTCGACCGCGCGCTCGTAGTGCCCGAGTGCCTCGCTACCCACTCCGGACATGCCAAGCCCATGCCTGGATCAGCCACGTGGCCTGCTTGGCCTGCTTGGCCTGCTTGGCCTTGAAGATGATGTCGACGGCACACTCACCCTGGGCAAACGCAGGACCTCCGCAAACGCGCGCAACTTTTTTGGCCACGTGCGGATATTCCCCGCCGTGCTGCTTCAGGACACCGACGACCACGCTCGGATCACCGACGAACCCGGACGCGGCCTCGCCCTGCCACAGATCCGAGTCCTCGAGTTTGCCGAGTTACCCCTTCGCCTCGAGAGCCTGCGCCGAGAATCGGGTCAAGACGTCCGCGACGACCTCCAACGCTTCCCATTCGCCGGGTATCAGGTCCCACGGTTGGGCGTCGGCGATCTGTAGGCAAGGCGAGTGGCGGGGTATTCGCGTGGTGCGGAGGGGGATTGGTCAGGACGCCGGGGTGTGGCCGGCCTGTTCCGACACCAGCCGCTGCGCGAACCAGTCGGCGGTCGACGGCAGCCAGTCGGAGGTCGCGTTGCACAGGAGGTGGTCGCCGTGGGGTACCACGACGAGCTCGCCTCGGGCCGATTCCCGGGCCGCCGCCTCGGCGTTGACGACGCCGGGGGTGATGTCCGTACCGCCTTCGACCACGCGCAGCGGGCACGTGATTCGCGCGGCGAGGTCGGACAGGTCGACCCGTTGGGCGAACTCCCGGGCGGCGGCGGGGCTTCCGCTGCGCACCGTCAGGGTTTCCGTGACGAACGGTGGGAGTTCGGCCCAGTCGAGTCGATAGGGGCCGCTGATCAGGGCGGCGGCGCGGATGCGCGGTTCGTGGGCGGCGGTCAGGGCCGCGTAGTAGCCGCCCAGGCTCAGGCCGATCAGGCCGACACCCGCCGCCGTGTCGAGGTCGGGGTGTGTCTCCAGCGCGTCGACGGCGCGGCCGACCACGGCGTGGTATTCGGTCGACGGCGCGGTGCCGACCAACGCGCCCTGCCCCGGCCCGTCGAGCGAGAACGTCGCGACCCCGCGCCGCAACAGCGCGTCGTCGACCGCGTGGAACTCTCCTTGCCCGAGTTGAGTCCCGGAACCACGACCACCACGGCCGGCCGCTCCACTCCCGCCGGCCGCCGCAGCCACCCGACGAATCCCTCGCCCTCGATCCGTAGCGCGCCCGGATCCAGCAGCGCGAACGCCTGCCGCATCGCGTCGTCGGCCGCACCGGCCGCCGCGACCGTGGCCGCGTGGTCGGGGTGCGGCAGGAACGTCGCGCAGTGGAACCAACGCGCGGCGCTGCGGTACGCCTCGCCCGCCGAGACGCCGTGCCCACCGGCCGCGTACCTCCGCGCCGTACGGCGATACTCCGCGCCGACCGCGCGGAATGCGGGCAGCCACGCGTACAACGACGCGAGCCCGGCGGTGACGCGTTCGTACTCGTACGGGTCGAGCCCTGCGGCGATCACCCGCGAACGGTTGCCCTCGACGAACTGCGGTAGCGCGTCGGGGAGATCAAGGAAGGAACTGCCGGTCATGATTCGCTCTCTCACAGGCTCGGATTCGGAAGGGGCCGGAAGGGGCCGGAAGGGGCCGGAAGGGGATCGGTATGGAAATCGGTCAGACGCGGTGCGCGGGAAACAGCACGCGCGCCGTGTGGTCCGTGTCGGCGTACTCGACCACGGACGTGATCCGCCCGTCCGCGACGGTGAAGATGCCGAGGCAGCGGTTGTGGTACTCGATGCCGGTGACCGTCACCGCGTCCGACGTCCATTCGGCGAACACGTGCTCACCGTCGGCGTGTACGGACACCAGCGCGATCTCCATCGTCCCGGGGCGGATCAACGCGCCCACCCCGCCGAGGAATTCGTCGACGATGGTGTCGCGACCGCTCCAGACACGCGAAATCGGCAGTGTTCCCGGGTAGTTCCAGGTGGCGTCGATGGCGAAGCTTGCCCGGATGGTGGGGAGGTCTCCCCCGGCCACCGCTTCGACGTAGCGGGTGACGACGGTCTTCGGGTCGGTGCTGCCGGTCATGGCTGACTCCGCTCTCGGTGACGGGGGGAAGGAGAAGGGAAAGGTGATGCGACGTCGACGGTGTGCTTCGGGTTCAGGACAGGGTGAGTACGGCCTTGCCCCCGATACGGCGGTCGCGGAGGTCGGTCAGGGCCGTGGCGGTGTCGGCCCAATCGGCCACTCGACCGATCTCGGGGTGCAGGCGGTCGGCCGCCACCAGGCGGACGAGGGTGGCGAGGTCTTCCGCGTACGGGGTGGCGAAGTCCTCGTAGTGGAAGTGCCGCAGCGTCGCCGACGTGGGTCCGGCGAAGAAGTCGAAGAAGTCGAGCGTGACGGGTGTACGGCTCGCCTGGCCGAACCAGATCAACGACCCGCCCCGGCCCAGCCGACCCAGCGCCTTGGGCAGCTCGGCGCCGCCGGTCGATTCCAGTACGACGTCGTAGGGGCCGACCGCGTCGGCGACCTCGTGCACCACCGCCGCCGCGCCGAGGTCGACCAGGCGCCGGCCGCGCTCCGCTGAGCGGGTGACCACCGTGACCTCGGCTCCCGCGTCGGCGGCGAGTTCGGTGAGGTAGTGGCCGACCCCGCCCGACGCCCCGGTCACCAGGAGCCGCTTGCCGGTGACC
>NZ_WWJX01000231.1 GCF_009865215.1 Streptomyces sp. SID3343
AAGACCACCTCCTCGTTCACCGCCGCGATCACCATCGTGTCCATCCTGCTCTGGCTCAGACGCCCACTTTGAAGACACTTCCTAGGGTGCGGGCCATGACCGACTTGGACCCCGCCCGTACCGCCCTCGTCCTGATCGATCTGATGGATCGGATCGTCGACATGCCGCTGGCGCCACGCAGCGGGAAGGACGTACTGGAGACCGCGTGTCGCCTGGCCGAGGAGTTCCGCGCGGCGGGGGCTCCGGTGGTGGCCGTCCGGGTCGAGCGGCCGGGCGTCGCCGAGCAGCCCCCGGGCAGCCGACTGGCCGAGCGGGTCGCGGCGTTGGCGGACGCCGTCGTGGTCAAACGCGCCGTCGGCGGTTTCCACGGCACCTCGCTGGACGACGTGCTCCGGGGCTACGGGGCCGACACGCTGGTCTTCGCCGGCATCGCGACGAACATGGGCGTGGAATCGACCGCGCGTTCGGCCTCCGATCTCGGCTTCGAGCTCGTGTTCGTCGAGGACGCCATGACGGCCTTCACCACCGCGGAACACGACGCCGCGATCGCCTTGAACCTGCCCCGTTTCGGCGAGGTCGTCCACAGCGCCGGCGTACGCGTGGACGCGGGCGCCGCCCGGGCGTAGCACCCGGGCGGCGCGAGATCACGCGCCCAGGGCGTCGGCGAGGTAGGGCGGGGCCGGGTCGTACTGGATGTAGCGACGCACGGCACGCGCGTGCTCGACGCCGTGCAGCCGGCCGATCAGCCACAGCGCCGCGTCGATGCCCGCGGACACGCCCTGGCTGGTGAGCAGGCTGCCGTCGACGACGTAGCGGGCGTCGCGCACCACGGTCACCTCGCCGCGCGCCTCGAGGGTGTCCTCGAACGCGTGGTGGGTGGCGACCCGGCGCCCGCGCGCGGGTCCCGCCTCGTGCAGCAACAGCGCGCCGGTGCACACCGACATCACCCATGCGGCGTCCTTCGCGGTACGCGCGATCCAGCCGACGAGTTCGGCGTTGTCCACCTCGCGGCGGGTGCCCATGCCGCCGGGGACGAGCAGGACGTCCAGCGGCGGGTGCTCGGCGAGGGTGTGGTCGGGCACGATCCGCAGCCCCTTCGCGCAGCGCACCGGATCGCGCCCGGCGGCGATCGTGACGGCCGTGTCGACTCCCTCGCGCAGCATTGCGGAGGCGGTGAACACCTCCCAGGGTCCGACCAGATCGAGCTCTTCCAGGTCTTCGAACATCAACAGTCCATACGTGGTCATGCTGCTCCTTCGTCGATAAGAACCACTGAAACGGGAGAAACCGATGAACACTTGCCCCAGGGGCACTCGGGCGCCCCGCCGCACTACCGCACCGACGTGCGGAATCGATCCCGGTAGTCGGACGGCGCGACCCCCAGATGGCGGTGGAAGGTCCGCCGCAACGTCTCCCCCGTGCCGAACCCGCACCGTCGCGCGATGGCCTCCACCGGGTCGCCGCCCTCCGCGAGAGCCCGCGACGCCGCCTCCACCCGAACCCGCTCCACGTACGCGGCCGGCCCCACGCCCAACTCGGCCGTGAACCGTCGCTGGAAGTGGCGCGGGCTCAGCCCCGCGCACCCGGCCAGATCGGCGATCGTGTGCCGCGCCCCCGGATCCGCGACCACCGCCGCGATCACCGCCCGCAGGGGATCGCCGACCGGGCGCGTACCCCACAGCGGTACGCCGAACTGCGACTGGCCACCGGGTCGGCGCAGGAACAGCACCAACTCGCGGGCCACGTCGTGCGCCACCGAGCGTCCGGCGTCCTCCTCCACCAGGGCCAACGCCAGGTCCATCCCCGAGCTCACCCCCGCCGACGTCCACAGCGTGCCGTCGCGTACGAAGATCGGGTCCACGTCGACGATCGCCTCGGGGTGTTCGCGCTCCAACTGCGCGGCCCGTCTCCAGTGGGTGGTGACCCGACGCCCGTGGATGAGCCCGGCGGCGCCGAGCAGGAACACGCCGCTGCACACGGACGTCACTCGGCGCGCCGCTGCCGCCGCCCGCACGATCCAGGCCACCAACTCGGCGTCGTGGCACGCCGCGTCCACGCCCCCGCCGCCGACCACCACGAGGGTGTCCACGTCGGCGGGGTCGACGTCGGCGATGCCGAAGCCGGCGTGTACGGGCAGCGCGCTGTGCGACCGCACCAGTCCCGCGTGCCGGGCCACGATCGTGCACCGGTAGCCGCCGGCGTGCGAGAACACCTCATGGGGACCGACCAGGTCCAGGGGTTGGAAACCGTCGAAGATCACGAAGACGACCGCGCGTTCACTCACCCCACCAGCGTGCGCCCGTCGACCCGATGGCGTCCACGCCACGTACCCCACACTTCACGCCATCGGGCACGGCGGTGCGGGTCGGCCGCGGTCCGCCGCGCGGCTCGTGCGAGAGGCGGCCCGGCCCACCGAAGGCAAGCCGCCAGGCCACACGCACCGACATCCACTGCCGCAGCCGTCAGGATCCGCGAACCCTACGCGGCCCCATTCCCCTGACCGATCCGACACGGGCACGCACGGACACGGTGACCCCACCGGCGCCCGACCCACCGTCAGCCCCGCGGGTCGATCCCCAGCCCCTGCCGAACCGCCTCGGCCACCCGGTCGCCGTCGGCGTCCGCGGGCACATCGATCGAGATCGACGACAGCACGAGCGCCCGGTCCAACGCGCCGTACAGGTGCGGGAACAGGTCCCCTCCGCGCGACGGTTCCCAGCGCAGCGCCTCCCTCAGCCCGGGGGCGTCCACCGTAAGCGCGAACAGCGCGCCACGGCCCGCGAAGTGCCGCCGCGCGGTCTCCACGACCTGCTCGCGGGTGGAAAAGTGCACATAGCCGTCGGCCAGGTCCACCCCGGCTCCCTCGAACACCCCACGCTCGACGAAGTCGGCCCACTCCCGGGCGTCCAGCAACTTGTAGATCACGTCCGCGCTCATACCGCCGAGCCTAGGAAGTGTCTTCAATCTGCTCGGGTTGAGGCATGATGTCGGGTGTGATTCGACGTCATGAGTTGACCGATGCGGAGTGGGACGCGTTGCGGCCGCATCTTCCGT
>NZ_WWJX01000232.1 GCF_009865215.1 Streptomyces sp. SID3343
GACGCGGGACCCGACCGCGGCTCGGCGTGGTGCCTGGGCTCGGCGGCGGAGGTCGGCTACGGCTCGACGATCGTGGCGGTTTGCCACTTCCTGCCTACGCCGGGCCGGCTGGACGCCACAGCCCTGGACCCGGGTCGGTTCGCGCCGACCGGGCAGCGCCTGGTGGTCGCGGTCCTGATCGGTCAATCGTCGCCGACCCCGCCGGCGATCCGCGCGGAGTTGACCGACGCGGCCGGCCTGCGGCCGATGCGCCTGGACCGCCCGGCGGGCCTCCCGGGCGTGGCCTACCTGTGGGCCTTCAGTGCCGAAGGCCCGGTCTCGATCACGGTCTTCGACGCGAACGACGACATCGTGACCGCCTGCGCGGCGTGCACGGACGCGGGATGACGGTCGGGGCGGGCACGCACGAACGACCTCGGAGTGGAGGTGGCGTCGCGCCGTGTCGGGGTGCTTCCACTCCGGCTCCGAGTCCGGCTCGACTCCGGATCCGAGTCCGGGTCGACTCCGGATCCGGCTCCGGCTCGACTCCGGCTCCGAGTCCGGGTCGACTCCGGTTCCGGTCCCGGCTCGACTGCGACTCGACGCCGCCGAGATCGTTCGTGCGCCCGCGGGAAACTTTCGTGCGGCTGCGGGCCCTCGACCGCCTCAGCCCAAGGCGCGTTCGAGGTCTGCGAGCAGGTCGTCGGCGGACTCGATGCCGACCGACAGGCGCACCAGGTCGCCCGGTACCTCCAGCGGCGATCCGGCGGCGGACGCGTGGGTCATCCGGCCCGGGTGCTCGATCAGCGACTCGACGCCGCCGAGCGACTCACCGAGGATGAACAGTTCGGTGCGGTTGCACACCCCCACCGCGGCCTCCTCGCCGCCGCGCACCCGGAACGACACCATGCCGCCGAACGCCTTCATCTGCTTGACCGCGACGTCGTGCCCGGCGTGGCCGGGCAGACCCGGGTAGAGCACTTCGGTGACGTTCGGGTGGCGACCGAGCAGGTCCACCACCCGCTCGGCGTTCGCGCAGTGCCGGTCCATCCGTACGCCCAGGGTCTTGAGACCGCGCAACGTCAGCCACGCGTCGAACGGCGCGGGAACGGCGCCCATCGCGTTCTGATGGAACGTCAACTCGCCGGCCAGGCCCGCGTCCTTGACCACCAGTGCGCCGCCGATGACGTCGGAGTGGCCGCCCATGTACTTCGTCGTGGAGTGCACGACGATGTCGGCGCCGAGGCCCAACGGCTGCTGGAGGTACGGCGAGGCGAACGTGTTGTCGACGACGAGCAGCGCCCCGGCGTCGTGCGCGACGGCCGCGAGCGCGGCGATGTCGGCCACGCCGAGCAGCGGATTGCTGGGCGTCTCGCACCACACGATCTTGGTGACGCCGGGCCGGATCGCGGCCCGTACGGCGTCGAGGTCGCCGGCGTGCGCCGGGGTGTACGCCATGCCCCAGCGTGCGGCGACCTTCGCAAACAGCCGATACGTGCCGCCGTAGGCGTCGTCGGGGATGACGGCGTGGTCGCCGGGCGCGCACAGCGCGCGCAGGAGGCAGTCCTCGGCGGCCAGTCCGGACGCGAACGTGAGCGCCTTGGTGCCGTCCTCCAGGGCCGCGATGCATTCCTCGAGCGCGGTGCGCGTCGGGTTGCCCGAGCGGCTGTACTCGTAGCCGCCGCGCAGTCCGCCGACGCCGTCCTGCTTGTACGTGGACACCTGGTAGATCGGCGGAACCACGGCCCCGGTCAACGGGTCGGGTTCCTGCCCGGCATGGATCGCCAGGGTCTCAAAGCCGTGCGATTGGGTCATGACGGGAACGTTAGCCGTACCGGCGGGGTCACTGCGCGCTTCGGCGGCTTCCGGGGCGTCGCGAGGGTCGGGGCGAGGGTCGGGGCGACTGCGCCGGGTCGCCCTGCGGGTCGGGCCGCGGGCGGCGTTTCCGGCTACGGGTGCGCGCCGGAAGGTCGGTCCGGCCTGCGGTCGGGGCCGATCCGACGGACGGGTCAGGAGCGTTCGAGGCGGTCGAGCATGAGGCGCACGGCCTGGGTGCAGCGGGTGCGGATGTCCGCCAGGCGGTCCCTGGTGGGGGCCTTGAGGTAGGCGGACAGGACGATGTCGTCCTTGCGGACGGTCAGGACGAGGTACGGGTAGGGGCCGCCGCCGTCGGGTTGGACGATCTCGCCTTCCTCGGCCTGTACCTCGTCCGCGTCCGGGTAGGCCGGTTGCGGGGCGCCGGGCAGGAAGGTGATCTTCGTGCCGTCGGTGTAGGTGCGCTTCGCACAGCGGTCGTCGACCTGGCGGTTGTTCTGGAGCGCGTCGCGCGCGGCCCGCGCGTCCCGATACACGAACGCGTTCGTGGAGCCGCTCGTGAGCATCAACGGCCCTGCGGGGTCGGCCAGTTGCACCGCGCGCGACCACTGGCCGGTGAGACTCGCGGGGAGCGCGACGGTCTGCTGTGAGCAGTCCGCGGCGTAGTCGCTCCAAGTCTCGCCGGCCCACTCGTAGGTCGCCTGCCTGGTGAAGCCCGTGCCCCAGTCCTCGGGCGTGAGGGCCAGGGAGGTGGCCAGGGCCTGAGCTTGTTCACGGGTGCGTGGTGGGGCGGTCGTGGGCGGGCGCG
>NZ_WWJX01000233.1 GCF_009865215.1 Streptomyces sp. SID3343
GGCCCCCGGGGGGCTCACTCGCCGAGCCCGACCGAGGCCCGCTCGCCCGCGCCGGGTTCGAGTCGGCTCAGCCCACCCGGTGGGTGCGCGCGATCCGGGTCCAGATCCGCTTGTCGCACACGCCGAGCGGGCGCCGGAAGGCGCTGTGGCCGATCGTGCGCAGCGGCTGCGTTTCCAACCAGCTGCGATGGTCGGCGTCGGGGTCCCAGGTCTTGGTCGGGATGCGGATGTAGCGGTCGCGGGCGCTCTGGTCCCGACTGGTGATCTTGAGCACCTCGGCGCCGCGCGGCCCCACCCGCACGACCAGGCACGGGCGGTCCTTGGCGTCGTCGCCCTCGTCGAAGGGGACGGCGGCGAACCAGATCTGTCCCGGGGCGGGTCGGCCGCCGCGTCCCGCCGGAGTCGGCGCCGCCGCGGTGCGTTGCCGGCGGAGGTAGAACAGGACCAGGCCCGCGGCGACGACGAGCGCGACGAGGAGGACCGGTACGAGGGTTTTCATGGCGTGCTGTCTACCCCACGGCGGCCCGTCGACGACGAAGGACCCCCGGTTTCCCGGCCCCGACCCGCGCGTGCGCACGTGGGTGGTCCCCCCCGACACGCACCCGGCGGTTCGCTCCCCTGCTCGCGCGTGCGCGCACCGGGGCCGAACCACCTTGCCGCGCCGAGCCGTTCGGCCGGATCCGCCCGTCGCCCCCGGCGCGTGTGGGCCGGACCGCTTCGATCACCGCACGCCGCGAAAGAACGTGCGCACGTCCTGCACGAACAGCTCGGGCGCCTCGATCGCGGCGAAGTGGCCGCCGCGGTCGAACTCGCTCCAGTGCGTGATCCGGTAGCTCTGTTCGGCGAACGCCCGGATCGACCGGGTGATGTCGTGGGCGAACACGACCACGCCCATCGGCTGCCCGCACGGCCAAAATCCCGTGCCGCTCTCGTGGTGCAGGCGGGCCGACGAACCCGCGCTCGCGTTGAGCCAATAGTGCATGACGTCGGACACGATGTGATCCGCCGAGATCGCCGATGCCGGGTCGGCCCAGTCGTCGAACCGGTCGGCGATCCAGGCCAGTTGCCCCACCGGCGAGTCGGTCAGCGCGTACGCCACGGTCTGCGGGTGGGTGGCCTGCACGACCCGGGCCCCGGGCTGGTGGGCCAGGTAGTGCTCGATCTGCGCCAGGCGGGACAGGTCCTCCTCGGACAGGCCGTCCCGCGCGCCCGGGGTCCGCGGGGCCGGGGTGGGCAGGTAGTTGACGTGGATGCCGACCACGTTGTCGGGGGCGACCACGCCCAGTGCCCGGGAGATCCCCGATCCCCAGTCGCCGCCCTGCGCGCCGTAGCGGTCGTAGCCGAGCCGGTCCATCAGCACGGCCCAGGCCCGGGCGACCCGCTCGACGTCCCAGCCGCGCGAGTGGGTGGGGCCGGAGAAGCCGAAGCCGGGGATCGAGGGGACGACGACGTGGAACTCCTCGGACAGCGGGCCGATCACGTCCAGGAACTCCACCACCGAGCCGGGCCAGCCGTGCGTGAGGATCAGCGGCAGCGCTTGGGGATCGGCCGAGCGGATGTGCAGGAAGTGCACGTTCTCGCCGTCGATCCCGGTGGTGAACTGCGGCCACGCGTTCATCCGGGCCTCGTGCGCGCGCCAGTCGTAGGACGTGCGCCAGTACTCGGCCAGTGTCCGCACGCGCTCCAACGGCACGCCGTAGTCGGTGCCGGCGTCGGGTAGTTCGTCGGGCCAGCGGGTGCGGTCCAGGCGGTCGAACAGGTCGTCGAGCTCGGCCTGGGGGACGTCGATACGGAAAGGGGTGATCACGGGTGTGCTCCTGGCGGTGCGCGGGCCTCGGGTGGCGGGTGGGGCGCTGTCCCTGCCTCACGAGAGATAAAGTACATGGCTATTAAGTACATGGCTACTATATTCGCGACGAGCGGGCCCGGGTGTTTGCCGCCCGGGCCCGCTCGTGGTTTCGGTCAGTTCTGGTGGGCGTACGTCATGCCGATTCCCAGGGTCGTTTGCATCGGCAGCAGCCCCGTGCCGATCGCCGCCATGACCGCCGGCAGCACGATCTCCGCGAGACGTGCCATGCGTTCGGGGCCGATCGTCGCCCACGGTCGCGCGGCGAGTTCGTCGGTGAGGCGTTCCACCGAGCCGCGTCCGGCGATGCCCGCCTCGGTCGCGGTGCCGTCGGCGTTCACCCAGCCGCGGGCCGCGAGGCGGTCGCGGGCCGCGTCCCATTCGTCGGTGGTCCAGCCACGACTGGCGAACACCTCGGCCGGTGCGGCGCCGGCGGCGCTGTGCGAGACCAGGGCCTCGGCACCGTCGAGATCGTGGGCGAGCAGCGAGGCCAGGTGCCCGTCGCCGCGGTGCTCGCGCAGGATCGTGATCGCCTGCCACAGCACCACGTGCGGCTCGTCGGCCCACGGCAGTGCCTGGTGCGCGGCGGCGAGCGGTCGGCCCGCGGTGTCGGCGGACTCCGCCACCTGCCGGGCCGACGCCGCGGCTTCGGCGATCTCCGGAGCGTCCACCCGCCTGTCGAGCGCCGAGCGCAGCGTCGCGTCGACGGAACGCAGCCGGGCGGCCACCACCGCGCCCGGGTCGGCGATCTCCCAGGCGCGTGGCACGTAGCGCTCGACCATGGCGGGGCTGAAGCTGTAGAAGGTCGCCGCCACCACCTCGGCCGAGACCGGCCCGAGCGCCGCGGCCCGCATCGCGAAGTAGGACGGCCAGCGCTCCTCCACGGCGTAGCCGAGCGCCTTCGCCTCCTCGAACATCTGTGGCGAGTAGTAGTTCAGCGCGTGCAACGGCTCCAGCGTCTGCCACATCCGGCGAACCAGGCCGAGGTCGACGTTCGTGGTCGGGGCCGTATCGGCGCCGGTGCTCGTGTTCTTGCCCATGTCGCATCCTCCCGTAGAACTTGCCACTGCCTAGATTGTGCGCACAGCGGGAACTTGTCAATGACTAGATTGACGGTACGATCGACATATGACGCCTCGACGCCCTTATCACCACGGCGATCTACGCCGAGCCGTGCTCAGCGTCGCGCTCGACGTCGTGACGCAGGAGGGAGTGAACGCGATCAGCCTGCGCGACCTCGCCCGCCGCGCCGGCGTCTCGCACGCCGCGCCCGCCCACCACTTCGGCGACAAGACCGGGCTGCTCACCGCGATCGCCGCCGAGGGCTACGGGCTGCTCGCGGACGCGCTTGCCGAGATCGAGCCGGGGGGCCTGGATGCGCTGCGCGAACTGGGCGTGCGGTACGTGCTGTTCGCGCTGGCCCACCCGGGCCACTTCGAGGTGATGAACCGTGCGCAGGTCGTCGACGAGACCGACGCGGAGTTGATCGACCAGAAGCAACGCGCCGGGGCGTCGCTGCGCGCCGGCGTCCTGGGCGTCCCCGACGACCGCCGCGGCGACGGCGACCAGGCGGTCCTGGCCGCGTGGTCGCTCGCGCACGGCTACGCGAGCCTGTACCTGTCGGGCTCGGTCCGCACCGACGTCGACCCGGCCGCCACCTTCCGGGGCCTGGCGGGCACCCTGTTCGCGGGACCCGCGCAGCCCCAGACCTGAGGAGCGCCCCGTCGGCGCGCCTCGGCCCGGGCCCGCGAAGCCGGGAGCCGTCGCGTCAGCGCAGCTCGGCCA
>NZ_WWJX01000234.1 GCF_009865215.1 Streptomyces sp. SID3343
GTCGGGGCGGGTGCGGGCGCCGGAGCGGGGGTTTGGACGGGCGGCTCGCCGTACGGCTCGGGGGGGGCGTACGGCTCGGGGCGGGTGTACGGCTCGGGTTCGACGTACGGCTCGGGTTCGAGGTACGGCGGCTGCTCCGCGTACTCCACGGGAGGTACGCCGGACTGCGGACCGGGGCCGTAGGGGCCCGGTTCGTACGGGCCGGGCTCGTAGGGGCCTGGCTCGTAGGGGCCTGGCTCGTAGGGGCCTGGCTCGTAGGCGCCTGCGTGCGGGCCGGATTCGTACGGCTCGGGTCGGTACGGGCCCGGCTCGTACGCCTGTTGCCCGGGTTCGCGCGGTTGCGGGGGGCCCTGCTGTGCCGGGGGCCCCTGTTGTTCCGGGGCCGGTGGCGGGGTCTGCCGGTGCGGAGGTTCCTGCTGCGCGGCGGCCAGGCGCTCGGCCTCGGCGCGCTCGTCCGCGCGCCGCTGGGCCGCGACCGGGTCCGCAGCGGCCCACTGTGAGGTGGGCCACTCCCCCGTCGGCCAGGCGTCCCACCCGGGGGATGAGGCGTCCTGGCCGCCGGGAGGCTGCTCCGGGTCGGGCGTCTTCGAGGGAGGCATCAAGGTCCTTATGCGGTCGGTGCGGCAATGGACACCTTAAAAGCCGAGCGTCGTCGGCATCACAGCCACGGGTACGAGACGGGACCCCTCTGGGGTATGGATCCTTCGCTTTGGTAAAATATTTACCAGGCGTAGGTAATTCATCGTCGGTTCGCCGGCGCGGCTGGGCCCCCCGTCCCACGGCCCGCTGATTGCCTGCGCATTCGCGGCGCCGGCCGATCTTCCCCGTCGGATGCCGCCTGTCTTCTTGTTCTGCACTCCGAGCGGCCGCCTGGGGGGTGGCCGACCGACGACCGCCGGAGGTGACGCACGTGTCCGTGCCCGAGCTCAACCAGGTCCTGCTCCTGGGCGCAATCGTCATGCTGTCCGCCGTCATTGCCGTGCGCCTCGCGACCCGTACCGGCCTGCCCAGCCTGCTTCTCTACCTGGGACTCGGCATCCTCATAGGGGCCGACGGCTTCGGCATAGGTTTCGACAACGCCGAGTTGACCCAGACGCTCGGCTACGCAGCGTTGATAGTAATCCTCGCCGAGGGCGGGATAGCCACGAGCTGGAAGGAGATCAAACCTTCCGTACCCGCGGCCGCCGTGCTCTCGACGGTCGGCGTCGGCGTGAGCGTCGCGGTCACCGCGTTGGTGACCCGCTTCGCGCTCGACGTCGACTGGCCCACCGCCATCCTGATGGGCGCCATCGTGTCGTCCACCGACGCGGCCGCGGTGTTCTCCGTACTGCGCAAGTTGCCGCTCCCGCACCGCCTGACCGGTCTGCTGGAGGCCGAATCCGGCTTCAACGACGCACCCGTGGTGATCCTGGTGGTCACGTTCGCCCACGTGGGTCACATCGAGCCCTGGTACGTCATCCTCGGCGAGATCGGCATGGAACTGACCATAGGCGTGGCGATCGGTCTCCTGGTCGGCTGGCTCGGCGCGTTCGGCCTGCGGCACGTCGCGCTGCCGGCCTCGGGCTTGTATCCGATCGCCGTGATGGCGCTGTGTGTGCTGGCGTACGCCGGGGGCGCGCTCGCGCACGGCAGTGGGTTCCTCGCGGTCTACCTGGCCGCGCTCATACTGGGCAACTCGCAACTCCCGCACGGGCCGGCGACCCGCGGCTTCGCCGAAGGGCTCGGCTGGATCGCGCAGATCGGGCTCTTCGTCCTGCTCGGACTGCTGGTCACCCCGCACGAGTTGGCCGACGACATCGTGCCCGCGCTGGTGATCGGCGCGGCCCTGCTCCTGATCGCCAGACCCCTGTCGGTGATCGTCACCACGACACCGTTCCGGATGCCCTGGCGCGAGCAACTGATCCTGTCCTGGGCGGGATTGCGCGGCGCGGTGCCCATCGTGCTCGCGACGATCCCGATCGTGAAGAACGTCCCCGACGCGCAGCGGTTGTTCAACATCACGTTCGTGCTCGTGGTCGTGTTCACCCTCGTCCAGGGCCCGACGCTGCCGTGGATCGCGCGCAAGGCCGGGTTCGCGGGTGAGGACGAACCGACCGACCTGGGCGTGGAATCGGCGCCGCTCGAAAAGCTCCAGGGCCATCTGCTGTCGGTGAGCGTGCCGTCGGGTTCGCGGATGCACGGCGTGGAGGTCGGCGAGTTGCGGTTGCCGCGCGGCGCGGCGGTCACCCTCGTGGTGCGCGACGAGGAGAGTTTCGTACCGGAACCGAGCATGGTCATCCAACGCGGCGACGACCTCCTGGTGGTGGCCACCGACAAGGTGCGCGACGAGGCCGAGGATCGACTGCGCGCGATCAGCCGGGGCGGCAAGCTCGCGGGGTGGTTCGGGGTCAAGGGCGACACGTGACGAAGGCGGGACCACGAGG
>NZ_WWJX01000235.1 GCF_009865215.1 Streptomyces sp. SID3343
ACGGGCCCGGCCGCGCTCGCCCCCGCGGCACGGCCGGCCGCCGGGTCGAACTGCCCCTCCGTGCCCGGCGGTCCGATCCGGCGCGCTCTGCCGCGACGGACCCGGAACAGCGCCCGACCGGATGGAAACTCGTCACCACCGACCCGTTACACCCCGCGCGCCCGCTCGCGTTGTCACGATCGCGGTGGGCGTCGTGGCGACCCGGGTAAAGCGGGCAAGCGCGTCGGAGCGAGCCGGTACTCTCGACGCTCAAGAACCGGTCGGACGGCCGACCTCGGACAGCCCCGCCCCCACTCCCGCGCGGGTGTGGCGACATGATCGCGCGGGCCGTGTGGATATCCTGACCCGGCGCCACCCGGCCAGGCGCCCATTGAACCGTGCAGTTGTGGAGTCCCCGACCGACATGTCTTTCGCCCGCGTGCTCGTGACCTCCTGCCGTGAGTTGCTCACGCTCGCGCCCCGTGTCCCCTTCGGGAGTCAGGCGGGTCGGGACTCCCGTCGGCCGAAGCGCGTGGCTGTTCTCGGCGGCGTCCTGCTCGTCCTGTCGGTCGGCGTGTGGATGCTGTGGACCTACCTCGGCCGCCGCGACATGTGGCACATGCTCGACCTGAGCGTCTATCACGACGCGGCGAGCGAGTTCCCCAAGGGCACCAACAACATGTACACCGGGGCCTTCGGAGATTGGGGCGAAACCGACCACAAGGGCCTGCCGTTCATCTACCCGCCGTTCTCCGCGCTGCTCTTCTATCTCCTGCTGCCCTTGGGCTTCGCCGGGCTCAAATGGTTCATGGCCGGCCTCAGCATGCTGTCGCTGTTCGCCGTGGTCTGGGCCTCGTGGGGAATGCTGGGCCACCGGCGCGGGGCGAGTCGGCTGGGGATCGCCGCGGCCACGTTCGCGGCAGTCCTGTGGTTGGAGCCGGTCGAGTGGACGCTGGTGTGGGGCCAGATCAACCTGTTGCTCCTGGCACTGGTCGTGGTCGACCTCGGGCAACCCGACAGCCGCCGGTTCAAGGGCATCGGCGTGGGTATCGCCGCCGGCCTCAAACTCACCCCCGCGATCTTCATCGTGTACTTGCTGATCACCCGCAGGTTCCGCGCCGCCGGCATCGCCGCGGGCGCGTTCGGCGCCACGATCGTGGTCGGCCTCGTCGGCGCGCCCTCCGCCTCCGCCTACTACTGGCGCAACCTCGTCGCGATCAGCGGCAAGGTCAACGACAAGCTGAGCGTCGGAACCCTCAACAACCAGTCTGTCCAGGGCATGTTCACCCGCATGCTCGGCGACAGTGGGGCCACCACCGCGCTGTGGCTGCTGGTCTGTGCGATCGTCGGCGCCCTCGGCCTGCTCGCCGCCGCGCGGGCCTCGCTGCGCGGCGACGAACTCGTCGGCGTGCTGATCACCGGGGGCCTGTCGCTGTTCGTGTCGCCCATCTCGTGGTCGCACCACTGGGTGTGGGTCGTACCCGCGTTCGTGCTCCTGGCCCACGCCGCGCTCACCCGCGGCCGGCGGCTGTGGTGGTGGCTCACCGGCGCGTTCTTCGTGTACTTCGCCGCGTGGCCGCTCAGACTCAACGAGTTCGGCCACTGGGACGGGTCCAAAACCCTCCAGCCATGGGGCCTGATCTGGCTCGTGCCGCGCGACGGTTCACGCGAGGAACACTGGACACCCGTCGAGTTCCTGATCGGCAACAGCTACCTCCTCGCCGGCATCGCGCTCACCCTGATCCTGGTGTGGCACATCCTGCGCGACCGCAGCCCGCTGCCGGTCGCCGCCGAGCCGGCCGAGGACACCGCCGCGGCCCGCGGCCCGGTGAGCAGCGTCTTCGGCGCGTCCTGAGACCGATCCCGCCCGCGCGGACCGACGCGGCGGCGGGCTCGGGGCCGACCCGGCCCGGCCTGGCGGCAGGCCCGAGACCGGCCCGCCGATAGGC
>NZ_WWJX01000236.1 GCF_009865215.1 Streptomyces sp. SID3343
CTCTTCCGATCTGCCACTCGGGCAGCAAGTCCGTCCCGCCCCCGTCGAGCAGGCTCCGTAGCCGGGCCCGGGCCGCCTCCGGTACGGCCGGGCGCGGGTCCACCTCGGCGCACGGCGCCGGTGGATCGCCCGCCGGAGCGCGCCGACCCGCCCGCCGGTGCACCATCACCAGCGCGGCCAGATCCAGCAATCGGACCGCCTCGTCGGTCCGGTCCACCCGTGCGGCCATCACCCCGAGCGCACCGTCGGCCGAGATCTCCGCGGCTCGCCGCCGACCCGTGCCCACCAGCGCCGCCGACACGAGGTCGTCCCACACCGGATCCGCCACCCGCATCCGAACTCCCCTTCGCACACGCCACTTTCGCCGGTCGATCACCATCACGAGCGATCCGAACACGCACCCGCGCCCCGCGCCCCGCGCCCGAAACCTGTGCCCACGCCCACGCCCGAGTCGCACCGCGAAATACCGAGCCGATCACCCAAATCGCCAAGCCCCGCCCGGGAACTCCCCGGTACGAGGCCCCACTTCGGCGCCCCTCAGGATCCCGACGCAGCCGCCGAAGCCCAGCCCCGGCGCGGGACCCCGCCACCACGTCCCGCCCTACAGCGCGATCGCCCGACCCTCGTGCCAAGCCGTCATCGGCACGAACCCCCGCGGCCCGTAGTCGCCGAACACCGTCAGCCCCGCGCCGCCCGACATCGCCGACAGTCGCCACAGCGCCTGCTCCGCGGTCCGCGCGCGGTCCACCGGCAGCCAGAAGCCGTCGGCGCCCGCGATCCGCCAGCCCATCGGCTCCGGCACCGCGACCACCCCGGCGAGCACGACCGGCCACGACTCCAACCACGGTTCGCCGCGCAGTGCCTGCGCGTAGGCCAAGGTGGCCTCCTCCGGGCCCACTCCGACCGGCTCGTCGCCCTCCGTCGAAGCCCCGGACCGCTCGCCGAGAGCGGCCCGCAACGGCACCGCCGCGTCGTGAAACGCCGCGTCGGCCTCGATCGATCGGCCCACCGGCAGGGCGAGTTGCGGCGGGCGCCCTTGCGGCCCGAAGGCCAGGACCAACGCCGTTCGACCGGTTCGGTTCCCGCGCAGCCAGATCCGCCGCTCCGTCAAACCACCCTCCGTACTGTCCCTGCTGCCCAGCACCAGCCACCGATCCCGCACCACCGTGCCCGCCGCCCGGGCCCTGCGCAGCAGGTCCTCCGCGTCCACGGTCCAGCCGATCCGGGACCGAAGTCCGGCCGTCAGGGCGGGATCGAGCGTGTCCTGATGTTCGTGCGCCCGCAGCAGCAACCACAGCTCGGCGTAGTCCTCCAACAACCGCCCGGGCCACCCCTCGGCGCCCGACGCGGGAATGGTCGCCGCGGCACGCAGCCGAGCCGCCAGGCCCGGAGCCTTCGCGTCGACCATCCGCTCGGCGATGCCGTCCCACATCGCGTAGCCCTCGCGCTCGGTACCGGCCAGGCCCTGGTGCACCCGGTCGGTGAGCCAACGGCGCAACCGGTCGGCGCCTTCCGCGACATCGGCGGCCCGCCGCTCGGCCCGCCGGCGCGCGGCCGCGGGGTCGGCGAGGGT
>NZ_WWJX01000237.1 GCF_009865215.1 Streptomyces sp. SID3343
GCACCGCCCGCACCGCCCGCGCCGCCCGCGCACCTGCCCTACCCGGGCGGCGCCCCGCACCACAACGGCACGCAGCCCTACCCGGCACAGGCCCCGACCGCACACCAGGGCTATGTACCGGTGACATACGACGGCCGCCTCGGCGGCACGGGTACAGGGGCGGCGCGCTGACGTGCGTACCGCACTGTCGGGCCTGACCACGCGAGGACGATCCTTCCTCGCGGCGGGGGTCGCCGCGAGCATCTGCGCGGTGATCCTGGGCCAACGCGACCTGCTGCGCGTCGGCTTCCTGCTGACCGCCCTGCCGCTCGTCTCGGTCCTGATCGTCGCCCGCACCCGGCACCTGGTCACCAGCGCGCGAGCGCTGGAACCGGCCCGGGTCGCGGCCGGGCACGAGTCGCAGGTGCGGTTGCGGGTGGACAACGTCTCCCGGATCCCCACCGGACTGCTGATGTTGGAGGACCACGTGCCGTACGTGCTCGGTTCGCGGCCGAGGTTCGTCCTCGACCGGATCGAGCCGCACGGCAACCGGCACGTGGCCTACCGGGTGCGCTCGGACCTGCGCGGCCGCTTCCCGGTCGGACCGCTGCGGCTGCGGATGGCCGACCCGTTCGGGATGTGCGAACTGACCCGCTCCTTCGCCGCCCGCGACACGCTCGTGGTCACTCCCGCCGTACAGCACCTGCCCGCCGTGGACCTGGGCGGCGAGTGGACCGGCTACGGCGACAGCCACGCGCGCAACGTGTCCGCGTCGGGCGAGGAGGACGTCGTCCCGCGCGAGTACCGACACGGCGACGACGTGCGCCGCGTGCACTGGCGCTCCACCGCGCGACGGGGCGAGTTGATGGTGCGCCGCGAGGAACAGGCGTGGCAGAACAGGGCCACGGTCCTGCTCGACACCCGCGAGGGCGCGCACTACGGCGACGGCCCCGCGTCGTCGTTCGAGTGGGTGGTCTCGGCCGCCGCGTCCGTGGGCGTACACCTGTGCCGGCGTGGCTACACCACCCGCCTGCTCGACTCCGAGGGCGAGTCGCTCGCCGGAGACCTGGAGGGCGTGCGGGCCGCGCCGGGCGACTTGGAGGGCTACCTGCTCGACGCGCTCGCCGTCGTGGAGACCGTGCCGGTGACCGCGCTCGACCGGGCCGAGCCCGCGCTGCGCGATCCGGGCGGCGGCGGTCTGACCGTCGTGGTGCTCGGCGCGCTGACCGAGGACGACATCAAGCGCCTGGGCCGCGCCCGACACCGCTCCGGTCGCGGGGTGGCGATCGTCTTGGACACGACCACGTGGGGCCACGTGTCGGGCGCGTTGCCGCACGCGAACGCGGTCGCGCTGCTGCGCCAGGCCGGCTGGCGGGTGCTGTCCGCGCAGGCGGGCTCCCGCCTGGCTGATCTGTGGCGGGCGGCGGGTCGCGTGGGCGACCCGGCGGGCGCGATGTCCTTCGCCGGCGGCCCGGGCCCCGCGGCTCCGA
>NZ_WWJX01000028.1 GCF_009865215.1 Streptomyces sp. SID3343
CCCGCCGGCCGACGCGAGCCCCGCACCCGACCGGGCGCCGAAACCGCCGCCGGTGACGAGGGCCCCCACCCCGCAGGAGTGGGAGCGCCTGCTCGACCGCCTCGCCCTGCACGGCGTGCGCCCGGTCACCGACGAGTCCGGGCAGGCGGTCCTGGACGGCGAGGGCCTGCTGATCCTCGCGGGCGGTGACGACGGGCCGGCGGAACTGCGGTCGTGGGGGGCGGAGATCACCGCGGAGGAGCGCCCCGACGTGTACGCCGTGCGCTCCGGAGGTCGGGTCGTGGCCTGGTATCTCATGGAGCACCGGCCGGTGCTCACGGTGGTACCACC
Organism: Streptomyces sp. SID3343; assembly: GCF_009865215.1. Lineage (GTDB taxonomy): Bacteria > Actinomycetota > Actinomycetes > Streptomycetales > Streptomycetaceae > Embleya. Next base: position 331 of record NZ_WWJX01000028.1, read on the forward strand.
CCCGACCACGCCCTCCCCCGGTGCCCCTCCGGGGCCGCCCCAGGCTCCGTCCCCGGGCACGCCTGCGGGCCCGTCCCCGGGTACGTCCCCGAGTTCGTCTCCAGGCGCCGCCGCCGACCCGTCCACGAGCGGGCCGGACCCGTCCGGGGTCACGACTTGGCCGCCACTACCGCAGCCCAGCCTGCCGCGAACCGGGTCGGACGTGCTCGATCCGACCCTGCTCGCCCTCGGTGGAGCGGGTATCCTCTGCGCCGGCGGGCTGCTCGTCCGACTCTCCCGGCCGCCGAGACGACGGTAACGAACGGGACGAACGTCGGCTCCGGGGGGCAGACTGTGCGTCTGGCGCATCGTGGAGGAACGGTGCAGGCTCGTCAGGGGCGCAGACCGTGATGGTGAGATACCTTCCGGCAACGTCCAACGGGTGGGGAAGGAGGCGTGATGTGGTCCATGCGCAGCTTTGACCGGCGGATACCTCTGGCACCGACGATCATCGCGCTGGCTCTCATCACGTTGCTCGTGCTCACCAATCTGTACGGCCCCACCCCCGGCACACCGCGACGTCGGGACGGATCCGCGCCCTCGCCGGCGTCCATCCCACCGCAACTGCCCGCGCAGGACCAGAGCGTCGAGGCGGCGCCCGGCCAGGCCGGCGCGCCGGACCCCGCAGGCACGATCCCGCCGCCTTCGACCACGCCCGGGGCCGCACAGCCGCTGCCCCAGGCCACCGTCACCGTGACCGCCACGGTGACCGCGCCGCCTCCCGCGGCGCCGTCGACCGGCGGCAACACACCCGGCCGAACCGCCTCCGCCCAGCCGGGCACGACGCCTTCCGCGCCGGCGACCACGACCACCACCACCGGCGGCGGCGGTGGCACGACGCCGGTTCCCACCACCGGCTCGGGCGGCGGCGAGAGCCCTCCTCCGCCCGCCGACAAGCGCCTGCGGGTGACCGAGGTCCGGGTCAACAGCGACCGCCCGAACGGCGCCAGGGTGCGTTGCAACGGCGTCGACGAAGTGGTTTTCTCCGGCACCGTGCTCGTCGACGGCGGTCCGGGCGACATCGTGTACCAGTGGGTGTTCGACGGCTTGTGGACGTGGCCGATCGACTATCTGGTGTTCACCGGTTCCGGCGCGCGCCAGCAGACCCTGTCGGTGCCCTGGCGAGTGCCGCCGCAAATCTTCGGCAAGCTCAAGGGCACCATCCAACTGCGTGTCCTGCAGCCGGCGGCCTACGCCCAGACGAAGCGGCTCGACATCAACTTCGTCTGCTCCTGATCCGGCCGGACTTTCGCTGATTTCTTCGACGATCCCTCGGCCTTTCTCGCCTGCCATCGACAACCCTCGGCGTCCGCGGCCTTGCGATCTTGAGCATACCGGGTATACATACTCGGTATGTCCATCAAACACGGCCTCCTGGCTTTGCTCGACCAGGGCCCCCGCTACGGATACCAGCTCCGCAGCGAGTTCGAGGCGCACACCGGTTCGACCTGGCCGCTGAACGTCGGCCAGGTCTATACGACGCTCGGCCGTCTCGACCGCGACGGCTTCGTCGAACCCGACGGCGAGGACGTCGAGGGGCACGTCTTCTTCAAGATCACCGACAAGGGTCGGACCGAACTGCGGGCGTGGTTCGAGGCCCCCGTGTCGCGGACCAATCCGCCGCGGGACGAGCTCGCGATCAAGCTCGCGATGGCCGTGAGCGTGCCGGGTGTCGACGTCACCGAGGTGGTGCAGCGCCAACGCGCGCACACCTTGCGGGCGTTGCAGGACTACACCCGGCTCAAGACCGGCGCGGCCCAGGACGACCTGGCGTGGCAACTCGTCCTGGAGTCGCTGATCTTCCACGCGGAGGCCGAGGTGCGCTGGCTCGACCACTGCGAGGCCCGGCTCGCCCGACAGGCGGCCGAGCGGACGCCGTTGCCGCCGGCCGACGCCCCGGCGCCCACGCGCGGACGCAAGGCACGCAGGTGACAGGCACGCAGACGACGGCACGCAGACGACGGACACGTTCGGCACTGGCGCAGGGGGCAGCGTGGAACCGGTACTGAAACTCGAGTCGGTAGGACGGGTCCACGGAAAAGGCGACGTCCGGGTCGAGGCGCTGGCCGAGGTGAACCTGGCCGTGGCCCCGGGCGAGATGCTCGCCGTGATGGGACCGAGCGGATCGGGCAAGTCGACGCTGCTGATGCTCGCGGGCGGCCTCGACAGCCCGACCAGCGGTCGGATCCTGGTCGAGGGCCAGGACCTGGGCGAGCTCAACCGCCGCCGGATGGCCGCGATCCGGCGACGCAGCGTCGGCTACGTCTTCCAGGATCTCAATCTGGTGCCCGCGCTGACCGCGGTGGAGAACGTCGCCCTGCCGCTGGAACTGGACGGCGAGTCGATCCGCAAGGCGCGCGCCGGCGCCCAGGAGGCCTTGACCGAGGTCGGCCTCGCGCACTTCGGCGACCGTTTCCCCGACGACATGTCCGGCGGCCAGCAACAACGTGTCGCGATCGCCCGTGCGTTGGTGGGCAAGCGCCGACTGGTCCTTGCCGACGAGCCGACGGGCGCGCTCGACTCGACGACCGGCGAGGCGATCCTGCGGGTGCTGCGCTCGCGGTGCGAGGCCGGGGCGGCGGTGGTCCTGGTGACCCACGAGGCGCGGCACGCGGCGTGGGCGGACCGGATCGTCTTCCTGCGCGACGGTCGACTCGTGGACGACACGGGTCCCGGCGCCGGCGCCGAGTCGCTGCTGTCACAAGGTGGTTCGCGATGAGCCTCGGCTCGTGGCGCGCCGTCCTGCGGATCGCCCGCCGGGACGCGTTGCGGGCCAAGGGCCGCAGCGCGCTGATCGTGGCGATGATCGCGATCCCGGTGCTCGGGATGAGCGCCGCCGACGTGACCTGGCGCAGTGTGCAACTGGACACCGACGAGACGATTTCGCGCTCGATGGGGACCGCCGACGCGTGGGTGCAGGACGTCGGCGGTGGAATCGGTGGCAGCGCAATGCCCGGGGGAATCCGGCAGACGCCCGACGCCACCGAGTATCGGCCCGCGGGCATGGACACGTCCGGCCGGCCGCCCGCATCCCGGTCGGCCGTCGCCATGCCGGAGCCCGACCCGGCCACGACCGAACCGCCGCGTGACCCCGGCGCCTCGATCCCCGGTGTGACCGAGCGGCTGACCGACCGGCACTCCTTCGCCGCGGTGTCCACCGCACACGGACGCACCAGTGCGCAGATTCGCGAATTCGACTACGCCGAGCCGCTCGCGAAGGGCATGGTCTTCCAACGCAAGGGCCGGGCTCCCGCTACCGCCGACGAGGTCGTGGTCACCGAGGCGCTGCGCAAGACGGCCGGATACCGGGTCGGCGGGCAACTGGTCGAGCTGTCCACGGGTCGTACGTTTCGCATCGTCGGCACCGTGGACCTGCCGAACTCGCTCAACGACCAAACGGTGATCGCCCGACCGGGCAGCATGCTCGACACGATGCGCGGGCTGCCCGGGACGGCCCGGATTCCCCCCACCGAGGACCGGATGCTCGTTCGGGTCCCCGGCGGGGTGTCCTGGTCCGAAGTGCTGGAGGCCAACAAGCAGGGTGTCGTGGTCAAGTCGGCCCACGTCCTCGCGCATCCGCCGGCCGCGTCGCAGGTACCGCGGTTCGACTCGCCGCAGCAGTGGATCGACTCGCGCGAACTCAGGCTCGCCGGCATCGGCCTGGGCTTGGGGCTTTTGGAGATGGTCCTGCTCGCGGGGCCGGCCTTCGCGGTCGGCGCGCGGCGCAAGCGGCGCGAACTGGGGCTGATCGGGGTCGCCGGCGGCAGCCGCCGGCACATCGGCGGTGTGGTCCTGGCCGGAGGGGTGGTCCTGGGCGCGGTCGGCGCCATCGTCGGTACGGGGTTGGGGCTGATCGCCGCCGCCGCGCTGCGCGGGTGGTTCGCCGAGAGATCAGGCAAGATCCTCGGCCGCTACGACGCGCACGCCGTGGAACTGCTCGGCATCGGCGCGGTGGGCGTCGCGGTCGGCGTTGCCGCGGCGCTCATCCCGGCGTGGCTCGCGGCCCGCGAGGACATCGCCGCGTCGCTGACCGGGCGTCGCGGGGTGCGCGGGAGTTCGCGGGTGCTGCCGACGGTGGGCACCGCGGTCACCGCCCTCGGCGTCGCGGTCGCGATGTTCGGCTCCGGCGCGCCGAACGACGAGGTGATCCTCGCGGGCGTGGTCCTGGCCGAACTCGGCCTCGTCGCGTGCTGCCCGGCACTGATCGGCGCGACCGCGAAGCTCGGCCGCTTCCTGCCGCTGAGTCCGCGCCTGGCCCTGCGCGACGCGGCCCGCAGCCGCACCCGCAGCGCGCCGGCGGTGGCCGCGGTGATGGCCGCCGTGGCGGGCTCGGTGGTGATCGCGGTGCTGTGGCAGAGCGAGACCCAGGACAACCGGAATCGCTACCGGGCCGGCGGCCCGGCCAACCACGTCCTGATCGGCTTTCCCGGGCGCACTCCGTCCTACGGCAGCCCGTTCGAGGAGCCGCCCCTGACCCAGGCCCAGGCCCAGGAGGCGAGGCGGACCGTGGAGGACCTGCTCCCCGCCACAAAGGGCAGCACGCTGGGCGTGCCCAAGGGCGCGTGCACCCCGGACGGGTCGTGTGTCGACTTTCGGCCGGAGAAACTGCCCGAGTTCCTGTGCCCGATGGAAACCGGCAGACCGATGACCGACGACGAACGCATGCACCTGATCGGCGACCCCAGATGCTCGTCCGGCCATGGCGGCTACTTCATGTCGGTGGTGGGTGACGCGGAGGCATTGCGCAGGTTGACCGGCGCGAACGACCCGCGCGCCGCCGACGTGTTGTCCCGCGGCGGGATCGTGCTGTTCGAGCCCGGCTACGTCGCCCCCGACGGAACGGTCGCCGTGCGGGCACTGGAGGGTGGGCGACCCGAGTATCCGCCGGGCATGGCCGGCGGGCCGGAGCACGCCGTGTCCCAGCCTGCCGTGCCCGAGCCCGTCCATCGGGTGCCCGCCGTCGAGATTCGGGCGCCCTTCCCGCCCGGCGTCATGTTCCTCTCGTCCGAGGCCGCGCGCACGATCGGTGCGCGCGTGGAACCGGCCGGACTCGTGTACGACGCGGGAGAACCGCCCTCGGATGCCAAGGTGCAGGCACTTGAGGACCGGATGGCCAAGATCTCCGGGCAGTCCTTCGTGTTCGTCGAGCGCGGCTTCCAGGGCAAGGACGACGCGCGGATGCTCCTGCTGGCGGTGTTCGCCCTGGTGGTCACGGTCGGCGCGTCCGGAGTGGCGACCGGGCTCGCGTTGGCCGACTCGCAGAAGGACCTCGCGACGCTCGGTTCGGTGGGCGCTCCGCCGGGGGTCCGGCGCCGGCTGTCGGCGTTCCAGAGCGGGGTGATCGCCTTCCTGGGCACGGTGCTCGGACTCGGGGCGGGCCTGCTCGCCGGCGTGGTCGTGCGGCGCGGTCAGCGGTCGTCCGTGTGGGACGCGATGCCGGACGTGGCCAAGCGCGACCTGCACGCGCCCGAGACGGTGATCCCGTGGGCCCAGATGGGTGTCGCGCTCGTCGTACTGCCGTTGCTCGCGGCCCTGCTCGCGGCGCTGCTGACCCGATCGCGCGCCATGGTGCGCGGCAGGACCGCGTAACTGTTCGCCGCCCCGGAGGTCCGCCTTCCCGATCCGCCGGGACGGTTAAGGCGGACCCTAGGATGAGATGTATGGATACGCCGAACAGCGAAGCGAATGGTGAGAATCCGCAGGTGGTGATCGTCGGGCCGGATGGCATGGCGCTCGGCGGCGGAATCGGCGAGGCGGGCGGTGAGCTCGCGGTCACCGAGATGGTGGAACAGCCGGCCAAGGTCATGCGCATCGGGAGCATGATCAAGCAGCTTCTGGAGGAGGTGCGCGCGGCTCCTCTCGACGAGGCGAGCCGGGTCCGACTCAAGGAGATCCACGCCAGTTCGATCAAGGAACTGGAGAAGGGGCTCGCCCCGGAGCTGGTCGAGGAACTGGAACGACTCTCGCTTCCGTTCACGCACGACTCGGTGCCCAGCGAGTCGGAGCTGCGGATCGCGCAGGCTCAGCTCGTGGGATGGCTGGAAGGGCTCTTCCACGGCATTCAGACTGCGTTGTTCGCCCAGCAGATGGCGGCTCGCGCGCAGCTGGAGACGATGCGTCGGGCGCTGCCGCCCGGCATGGGTCCGGGTGGGCAGACCGAGCCGCCGCATACCCAATCGGGTCCGTACCTCTAGGCCCGCTGCGCTCCCGTCGTGTCTCTGACAGGCTGTCGAAGGCGCGACGGGAGCCGTCCTTGTGCTTGCGGTCGACCGAAGTGCGATACACCGAGCGGTACCCGAGTCCGCGGGTGAGTCGTCGAGCGTGGAGGGCGGTCTGAGGTGACCGTTTCGGGAGATCCGGCTCGCGCGAGCGGGCGTGTCTTCGGTGGCGGGCGATATCGCACGGGGCGTCGGATCGGCGGCGGCGGCATGGCCGTCGTCTTCGAGGCGCACGACCTGATGCTCGATCGGATCGTCGCGGTCAAGCGCCTGCGCAGCGATCTGGCCGAGGACGTCATCGCCCGTTCCCGCTTCGCGCGCGAGGCGGAGCACGCGGCCGGTCTCGACCACCAGACGATCGTCAGGGTCTTCGACACGGGCGCCGACCCCGGCGAGGACGGCGTGCTCGTCCCGTGGATCGTGATGGAACTCGTCCAGGGGCTGACCCTGCGCGACCTGCTGGAGGCGCACGGCCCGGTGCCGTGGCCGAGGGCGCTGGCGATCACCGCGAAGGTGCTCGACGCCTTGGAGTACAGCCACGCGCGTGGGCTCGTGCACCGCGACATCAAGCCGGTGAACGTGATGATCACGCCGGCCGGCTCGGTCAAGGTGATGGACTTCGGGATCGCTCGGGCGTTGTTCAACACCGACGGCGCGCTCACCGATCCGGGTCGGATCATGGGGACGCCGCAATACTTCTCGCCCGAACAGGCGTTCGGTCATCCGGCCTCCACCCGCAGCGACCTGTACTCGGTCGGCTGCCTGTTGCACGAACTGCTCGTCGGAGTCCCGCCGTTCGACGGTGGCACGGCAGTACACATCGCGTATCGGCACATGCGCGAGGATCCGACGCCGCCGTCGGCCTACCGGCCGGACGTCCCGAGCGCGGTCGACGACCTCGTGTTGTTCGCGCTGCGCAAGGACCCGAATCTGCGTTACGACACCGCCGGGCGGATGCGTGACGCGGTCCGCTCGATCCTGCCGGCGGACGTGTGGGACTCGGTCCTGTACGGCGCGGGGGTGCCGGCGCAGGCGGGCCAGGGCGCACCGGGGGGCCTCGCGGGGTCGTCGGTTCCTTCGGTTCCTTCGGTTCCTTCGGTTGCGTCCGGGCGGGCGGCCTTCTCGGGCCCTTCGGCACCCGTGGGTCACGAGGCGTCGCGCCCGTCGCGGCTGTCTCCCGGTGCTCCGCCGTGGGCGCGCGTGCTCTCCGGGTTCGGGCCGCGCGCGCGTTCGGCGGGCGCGCACAGCGCGCCGGGCGTTTCGAACCGGAAGTCGGGTACGGGTGCGGCGTTCGCGGCCGCGGTCTTGGGTGTGCTGGCCGTCCTGACGTCGATTCTGATGTTGCGATGACTGCGACCGGCCTGCGCGGCCGGTCGCGAATCGGCCGGTTCCGGGCTCCGGCGGGACCCCGAATTCCCGTTACCATGGGCACTTCGCACGGGAGTACCGCTGATCCCGATATCGTTTCGGGACTTGAAGCGAGGATGCACCACATTTCATCTGCACTTGGGCGCGGGCCCGCGCTCCGGCCCCACGCGAGGGGACGGTCGATGATGGGCACCCGATCCTTGCTCGTCACGTCGGCCTCGACGTCGGCGTGCCTTTGCGTTCCTCCGATCGTTGGAACCGTCGTGCTTCCCCGCATCGGTGGTGGTGTCCGCGCTCCCCTGCTCGCGGTGGACCGCTTCGCCACAGTTCGGCGCCCCCACGTGGGTCGCCCCGACGCGCAGGGCGAGGAGCGATGACCCCGCCGCAGGGACCGGACGACATCGAGGCGTCCGGCACACAGGTGAAGACCGTCGGCTCGGGCCGCTACGAGCTGGGCCGGCAACTCGGCCGGGGTGGCATGGCCGAGGTGCTGATGGCCCACGACGTGCGGCTCGGCCGTACCGTCGCGGTCAAGACGCTGCGTCCCGACCTCGCCCAGGACCCGGTCGCCCGTTCGCGGTTCGGCCGTGAGGCGCAGAACGCGGCGTCGCTCAACCACCCCGCGATCGTGTCGGTGTACGACACCGGCGAGGACCAGGTCGGCGACGAGCTGGTGCCGTTCATCGTGATGGAGTGCGTCGAGGGCCGTACGGTCCGCGAACTGCTCGGCGAAGGCAACCCCATACCGCTGGAGCAGGCGCTGCGGATCACCGAGGGGATCCTGGAGGCGCTGGAGTACAGCCATCGCCACGGCATCATCCACCGCGACATCAAGCCCGCGAACGTGATCATCACCAACTCCGGCGCGGTCAAGGTGATGGACTTCGGCATCGCGCGCGCGATGCACAGCGCGGCGACCACGATGACCCAGACCGGCATGGTCATGGGCACCCCGCAGTACCTTTCGCCGGAGCAGGCCCTGGGCCGCACCGTCGATGCGCGCAGCGACCTCTATTCCAGCGGTTGCATGCTCTACGAACTGCTCGCACTGCGTCCGCCGTTCAACGGGGACACCCCGTTGTCGGTCGTCTACCAGCACGTGCAGGACGATCCGCGGCCGCCGTCGATGACCGACCCGCGCGTACCGCCGCACCTGGACGCGATCGCGCTCAAGGCGCTCGCGAAGAACCCCGACGATCGCTACCAGACCGCCGACGAGATGCGGATGGACATTCGGCGCGCGCTGGCCGGACAGCAGGTTTCGGTGGCCGTGCCGCCGCGGGTGCCGACGCAGTCGCAGCAGCGGCCAGCGTTCGGTTCGTGGAGCCAGGCCGCCGCGGCGCCCGGGCAAACCGCAACGACCGAGCCCACGGCGGCGATGCCGTCGATCGGCGGCGGGACCGCGACCGGGCCCCGACCGCAGACCAACGACGGCGGCACCGGGGCGATGCCGATCCTGCCGGAGCGCGAGTCGCAGCACCGGCGCAAGCTTCCGATCTATCTGCTGGCCGTCCTCGCGGTGCTCGTGATCGTGCTCGGCGCGGTGCTCGTGCAGCGGGGGTTGCTGGGCGGCGACGACAAAAAGGCCTCGAACGACAAGCCGTCGGAGGGCCCGTCGCAGACCGCCTCCGACGCTGCGCCGGCGCCGGGAGCCGTCAACACCAACCCGCCCCCGACCGCAGGCGACAAGAACTCGTCGAGTGGTCAGAACGGCTTTCCGACGTCCGGCTCGAAGTGGACGTCGAACCCGACGTACACCCAGCGCGAGAACAACGGGCAGAACTCGGGCGGCAACAACAACCAGACCCGCCCGACCACCACGCCGTCCGCACCGGCGACGTCGTCCACTCGCCCGACGCAGCCCACCGCGCCCGCCACGACCGGCGGCAGCACACCGACCACGGGCGCGACCAGTGGTGCCGGCCACACCGATCCGCCCCCGCCGACGGGTGGCAGCGGCGGCAACGGGGGCAACGGCACAGCCCCTCCGCCGGGCAGCGATACCAAGTCCTGACTTCGCGGCCTCGACTTGAAGCCCTGGTCCCGAGGCCCCGAGCGGGTCCGACGTCGAAACCCGCGCGACCCACGATCGGTGGCTCGCGCGGGTTTTGTCATGTCGGCGGGTCGGCCCAGCGGCTGCGGTCGGTCGGTGGCGCCCGGTCAGCCCAGGAAGGCCTCCAGAACCTCGTCGTAGGCCAGCGTCCACCACACGATCAGCGCGGCGGACGCGGGGAAGAGTGGATCGCAGCGTGGATCGTTCTCGACGTAGTGCCGAGTGAGCATCCAGAAATCGTTCAGGCGCTCCCACCACAGGCGATGCACGGCGGCCACGAGTTGGGTCGACCCGGGATCGACCACACCCCGATAGCCGCGGATGAACGCCCGCACCCGATCGAGGTCGAGCGTGCCGCTGATCGCGTCGGTGAAGAAGATCAGCGCGGCGCGCACCACTTCCTCGGTGTCGGGCAACGCCGCGAGCCGGTCCCAGTCGATGATCGCGGCGGGTTCGTCGCCTTGGTAGAGCAGGTTCAGCGGATGGAAGTCGCCGTGCACGTAGCCCGTGCGCGGTGCCTCGTGGTCGGACGGTCGACGATGCGCGTGCCGCAGGAGCATCGCGCGCCGTTCGATCGTGCGCAGTTCCGCGAGCCGGTCGAACTCGTCGCCCGCGGGGCGGGCTCGGATCCGGCCGAGCAGACGCTCGATGGTGACGAGTGATTCGTGCGGATCGGCGGTCGGGACCAGCAGCGGCTGCTGGACGGGTGGCAGCAGCCGGGGGAGCATGACATGCACGCCACCGAGCAGCGCGCCCACCCGGGCGCAGCCGCGGGCGTCGAGCTCGGCGCCGCGCCGGTGGGTGCCGTCCACCCACGGGTACAGCGCGAACAGGCGCCCGCGCCGGGCCAGTACGGTGCGACCGCGGCGATCGGCCACGGGTGGGACCGCGGGCAGGCCGCACGCGGCGAGCCGCTGGGTCGCGCGGTGCTGAAAGCGGATGGTCTCGGGTCGTTGGTCCAGATAATGCTTGAGAAACCAGCGTCCCCTGGTGGTGACGACCTCGTAGCCTCGATTGAGGAGGCCTTCGGCGACGGGCCGGAAGGACACGGCCTCGCCGATGCGATAGCGGTCGATCGTCACAGCCAGTGGGGACTCTGGCCGGGAGGGTCTGTACACGCCGTCAATGTATGTCACCCGAAGAGATGAAATGACTACGGTGTGCAGCCTTCACGCGTAAGCGTGTCTTTCGTGTCACGCGTTCGAGGAGATCGCCGAGGGTCGGGGGCCGGCCGAGGGTGAGCAGGGTCGGGTTTCGCCGGTTCAGCCGAACAGTTTCTCGATGACCTGGGCGACGCCGTCGTCCTGGTTGCTCGCGGTGTGTCGCTCTACGGCGGCGAGTACGTCCGGATGTGCGTTGGCGACCGCGTACGCCTGCCCGGCCCACGCGAGCAGCGGCAGGTCGTTGGGCATGTCGCCGAACGCGACGACGTCCTCGGTCCGGATCCCGCGCTGCGTGCAAAACCACGCGAGGGTACTGGCCTTGCTGATCCCCAGCGCGCTGATCTCGACGAGGGCGATCGCGGACGAGTGGGTGAACTCGGCGTACGCCCCGGCCCGGTCGCGCGCGAGCGCGAGGAACGCGTCGGGGTCGAGGGTCTCGTGCCGGGCGAGCAGTTTGAGTACGGGGCCGTTCAGGAGATCCTCGACCGGGCCGACGGCATGCACGATCGACACGTCGCGTGGGAGGACGGGATAGCCCGGTTCGTGCATGAAGCCGGTCTCGGTCTCCACCGCGAACGTCACGTCGGGGACGGCCTCGCGCAACAGGCGGACCACCTTGCGGGCGGCGGTGACGTCCATCGGGTGGGTACCGACCAGGCGCTCGGCGCGCAGGTCGTACACCACGGCGCCGTTGCCGCAGATGGCCAGGCCGTGGTGGCCGGTGACCTTCGCGACCTGGCGCATCCAGCGTGGTGGGCGGCCTGTCACGAAGACGACCTCCGCGCCGGAGGACTCGACGAGTTCGAGGGCGGCGAGTGTACGTTCGGAGATCGACCCGTCGTCGCGCACGATGGTGCCGTCGAGGTCGGTGGCCACAAGACGCGGGCGATTCGTGATCGTCACGTGTACATCCTCGCTCAGGAACGATTCTTCGTGGCCGGCGCCGGTCGGGTTAGGCTCGTTGACCATGCGCGCCGGAATCGTGATCTTGCCAGTGGACCGTTGGAGCCGAGCCGCCGCGTCGTGGCGATGGGCGGAGGACGTCGGTTTCGATTCGGCCTGGACGTACGACCATCTGTCCTGGCGCAGCTTCCGCGAGCAGCCGTGGTTCGGCGCGGTCACCACGCTCACCGCCGCCGCGGCCGTGACCGAGCGGATCCGCCTGGGCACGATGGTGACGTCGCCGAACTTTCGCCACCCGGTCACGCTGGCCAAGGACGTCATGGGCATCGACGACGTCTCGGGAGGGCGCTTCACGCTGGGCGTGGGGGCGGGCGGCACCGGGTTCGACGCGACGGCACTCGGGCAGCGGCAGTGGTCGGCGCGCGAACGGGCCGACCGGTTCGCCGAGTTCGTCGAGCTGACGGATCGGCTGCTGACCGACCCGGCGACGACGTACGAGGGCCGCTTCTACAGCGCGGACGAGGCCCGGATGATCCCCGGCTGCGTGCAGACCCCGCGGGTACCGTTCGCGATCGCCGCGACCGGCCCGCGCGGCATGGCCCTGGCGGCCCGGCACGGCCAGGCGTGGGTCACCTTCGGCGACGCCGAGCGGGCCGGCGAGCTGACCCCCGACGAGTGCCTGGCGACGGTCTCGACCCAGGTCGCCCGCCTGACCGACGCGTGCGTCCGGGCGGGCCGAGACGTCGAGGACCTGGACCGCATCCTGCTCACCGGCTCGACCCGGGAGCGCCCGCTGGAGTCGGTCGACGCCTTCGTCGACTTCGCGGGCCGCTACGCGGAGGCGGGCATCACCGAACTGCTTCTCCACCAGCCCATTCCGGACAGTCCGTTCGCGACGGACCGGACCGTCTTCGAGCAGATCGCGGACAAGGCGCTGCCGCAGATCCGCTGACGGAGATTGCCCGAGGAAGGGGCGTCAGGGGTGGGCGGAGCGGGTGGTGAGGGCGTCGGGTGGGGACGAATCCCGCGCCGCCAGGGCTACTCGCCCACCCGCCCGACCCGTACGTGCTCCGGCCGAGAAGCCCCGATGCCGCAGGCCAGTGCACAGACGCAAAGGACCAGCATCAACACGATCGGCACGGTCCACCCGTCCGTCACCTGATGCAGCGCGCCGGCGGCCAACGGTCCGAACGCGGCGAACACGTAGCCCACCGCCTGGGCCATCCCCGACAACTGGGCCGCGGTATTGGGGTCCGGCGACCGCAGCACGATCAACGTGAGCGCCAGCGACACGGCCCCACCCTGGCCCAACCCCAGCACTACGGCCCACAGCCACGCGCCGCCCGCCGGTGCCACCATCAGTCCGACATATCCGGTCGCCACCAGTCCGATGGAGCCGACCACCAACCAACTCTGGTTCCGCATCCGTCCCGCGATGACCGACCCCGCGAGCGACGCGGGGATCTGCACGAACGTGTTGAAGGCGAAGATCGCCGCCGCGGTCCCCTTGCTGATCCCGTTGTCCGTCAGGATCGTGGGCATCCACGCGAGCAGTACGTAGAACAGCAACGACTGCAACCCCATGAACCCGGTCACCAGCCACGCCAGTCGCGACTTCCACAATCCGGGAACGTGCGGCATCGCCGCCGCGACCGTCCCGCGCCGCCGGCGCACGTGCGGCAGCCACACCGCCACGGCCGCGAACGCGAGCACCGCCCAGAACCCGATCGCCGGCTGCCAGCCGTGCCCGATGGCGTTCTCCAGCGGCACGGTCGCCCCCGCCGACACCGCTGCGCCGAACACCATGGCGGCGCTGTAGACGCCGATCATGGTCGCGGCGCGGTCGGGGAACTCACGCTTGACCACCCCGGGCATCAGCACGTTCAGGACCGCGATGCCCGCGCCCACGAGCGCCCCGCCCGCGAACAGCGCCCCCAGGTTGGGCACGACCCGCAGCAGGATCCCGACGCCCACCACGACCAGCGCGCCGAGGAGCACCGCCTCGGTACCGAACCGGCGGGCCGCGATCGGCGCCAGCGGCGAGATCAGTCCCAGGAACAGCACCGGTATGGCGGTGATCAGGCTGCCCGTGGTCGCCGACAGATGGAACACGTCGCGCAGTTCGCCCACCAGCGGCGACACACTCGACAGACCCGCGCGCATGTTCAGCGCGATCAGCACGATGCCGGCGAGCAGCAACGCCCCACCGGTCGTCTTGGCCGTGGTGCTTGAGGATATGCGGACGTTGGTGGTGCTCATGCGCCGTGCTCCGAGTGGTGGGGCGGTTGGTGCTCGTTCGAGCGGTCGTGTGGTCGGTGGTGTGCTTGTCGGTGCTCCGGCGAGCGCTCGCGTGGTTGGTCGCGGGGCGCAAGGAGTGCGTCCAGCGCGATGACCGCGGGTTCGAGGATCTGCCGCACCGCCGCCTCGGCCGCGTCCGGATCGCTCGCCTCGATCGCGTCGGCCAGCGCGACGTGCAGCGCGTGCGACGCGTCCGGCAGCGTGCCGTCGCCGACCACGGTGCGGATGCTGCGCCACAGCGAGTCGCTGAACCACTGGTAGGTCTTGACCATCGCCGAGTTGTGCGACGCGACCGCGATCGCGGTGTGGAAGGCGACGTCGCACTCGACCAGGTCGTCGAGTTCGCCCTCGGGCACGTCTCCCCGGTCGAAGTCGTGCGGCTCGGGGCTGTCCGCGCTACCGTCGGCCGCGCCGCGTCCCGCGAGCGCGGTCCGGATGCGGAGCAGGTCGTCCACGTCGCGTCTCTGCGCCGCCAGCCGGGCGGCCTCGACGTCGAGTGCGCGGCGCATCTCGAAGATGTCCCGCAGGTCCGCGTGCTCGATCTGGCGGATCAGATCGCCGGGGTCGGTCGTGGACCGTACATAGGTCCCGTCGCCCTGCAAGGACTCCAGCATCCCGGCGTGGGCGAGGACGCGAATCGCCTCCCGCACCGTGTTGCGGCCCACCCGCAGCCGCTCGGCGATCACGCTTTCGCTGGGGATCCGCGACCCGACCGGCCAGGTGCCGGCCGTGAGCTGGGCCCGAAGCTGATCGATCGCATCATCGACGAGCGAGCGTCGACCGGCGGCCTGAAGCGACATGGACTCTCCCGAATTCGTGGGGTTGCCCAGTCATCCTACAAGTAGATGCAAGATGCATTTGGTTGGGTGAGGTTTTCGGGGAGCGGGTGGGGCGAGGTGGGCTTTGGGGCGAGGTGGGCTTGGGGCATCGGGCAGGGGCCGGGTGGGGCAGCCCGCCCCCGCCCGGCCCCGGTGCCCCGGCCCCGCTGGTCAACGTTGTGTCGGAACGACCCGTGGCCGGAGCCGATGGGCGTGGGTGCGGCCCAGGCGTCGGCGGAACGCGTGGTCCGTGCGGAACGCCGCGAGGCCGGCTCCCGCCTGCTCGTCCAGGTCGACGGGGGCTCCCGCCGCCCGCGGTCCGGCTGGGCCCGGTACGAGGCGGCCGGGCGGTTCGGGCCGATCGGTGGGTACCCGAGCACCTGCGCGGTGAGCGGGTCGGCCCGGATTGCGCCGGACCGGCATCCCCACGGTCGCCGAGGTGATTCGGGCGAGGTCGGCGGTGGCCGCCGACCACGCCGCCGCCGAACCGGAGTGCCGGCTTCCGCCGTGCGCCCGGACGAGCGGGGCTCGCGGGGTGGGGGCGCCGTGCGTGATGTGTGCGGGCACGTCGTGCCGGGCGTCGGGGGCGGTGGTGGTTGCGGTCGCGGGCACGGTCATCGGGGCACTCCTGGTCCGGGGCGGGTGGGTGGCGGGGGCTCAGGTCGAAGCCTTGGTGCGGCTTGCCCTGTGTTCGGGGTTCGGGCTCTGCGCGGGGTTCGGGCTCTGTGTGTGGTTCGGGCCCTGCGTGTGGTTCGGGCTCTGCGTGTGGTTCGGGCTCTGTGTGTGGTTCGCGCGGCCCGGGGCGAGGAAGATGCCGGCGAGCAGCGTGCCGAGCAGGACCAGGGCCGAGTTGATCGCGATCGCGACGGTGACTCCGGACAGGACCGTGTCGGGTCCGGTGGTGCCGAGCGAGCTCATCCGGGCGGTGGCGATCGCGCTCATGATCGGGATGCCCATCGTGATGCCGACCTGCTGGGTCATCGTGGCGAGGCCCGTGGCCAGCCCCTGTTCGTCGTCCGGCAGACCAGATGTCGCGGTGACCATGAAGCCGACGATCACGAGCATGTTGCCGACGCCGCCGACGAACGTGGCGACCAGGAGCAGCCAGATCCAGGCTCCCGAGGTGCCGAGCGCGATCAGCGAGAGGGTCGCGACGGCCTGGACGACGCCGCCGGTGACGATGGTGGCGCGCTTGCCGATCCGACCGATGACCCGCCCGCCGAGGGTGCCGCCGACCACCGTGCCGATGCCAAGCACCCCGAACGCCAGCCCGGTGGACAGCGGCGAGTAGCCCAGGACCTCCTGCAGGTAGAGGGTCAGCAGGAAGACCAGCGAGGTCTCGGTGACGAACGCGATCAGGCCGGTGACGTTGCCCCACAGGACGGTGGGCCGCTTCATGATCGTGACCGGGACCAGCGGGGCGGCGGAGTGCTTCTCGATGAACCGGAAGGCGACCAGAAGCGCCGCGCCCACGGCCAGGGCCGCGACGGTCGAGACCTGCCCCCACCCTGCGGATCCGGCCTGGGTGAGGCCGTACACCAGGGCCAGCAGGCCGCCGGTGACCGCGACCGCGCCGGGAGCGTCCAGCTTGGGTCGCGTGGTGGGCCGGGATTCGGTGATCACGGACGGCGCGAAGATCAGTACGAGGGCCGCGACCGGCACGTTGACGAAGAACGCCCAGCGCCACGACAGCATGTCGGTGAGCAGCCCGCCCAGGACCGCGCCCGCAGTGAAGCCGGCCGACATCAGCGCACCGTTGAGGCCCAGCGCCTTGTCCCGTAGCGGCCCTTCCTTGAACGCGGTGGTCAGCAGGGACAGGCCGGCCGGGGTCACGGCCGCGGTGGCCAACCCCTGAAGCACCCGGGCGACGAGCAACATGTCGGGCGACGTCGCAAAGCCGCCGAGCGCGGAGGACGCGCCGAGCAGGGCCATGCCGCCCAGGAAGAGCCGCTTGCGGCCGAACAGATCGGCCACTCGGCCGAAGAGCAGGGTGAAGCCGGCGGCGGTCAGGGCGAACGCGGTCGCGATCCACTGAAGGTTGTTCAGCGAGAAGCCGAGCCCCTCGCCGACCACGGGCAGGGCGACGTTCAGGATGGAAAAGTCGACGGCGATCATGAACTGGGCGCCGAGCAGCAGGGTCAGCACCAGCTTCTGTCGGCCCGTCATGCGGGCCGGCGACGACTCGACCGTCGGGGCGACCGCCGGGATCGGGGCCGGAGCCGGGCGAGTGGTGTGGTCGATGGACATGTGCGCCTCCCGAGGTGGCTTAACGGGTCTTGATTCCCGTTAAGATGCTGCGAAGGTAGCACGTTCGATCGTCTTAATGGAACCGGAGTCCCGTTATGAATCGTGAGCATGCCGACCCCGACTCGCCCGCCGCCGGATCGACCGACCCCGGCAAGATGGGCACGGTCCGTCCGGGCGGACGTACCGCCCGGGTGCGCGAGGCCGTGTTGCGCGCGGCCGGCGACCTGCTGGCCGAGAAGGGATTCGTGGGCCTGGACCTTGCCGAGGTCGGCCGGCGCGCCGAGGTCGGCAAGACGACGGTCTACCGGCGCTGGGGCAGCACAACCGGGCTCGTGGCGGACCTGCTCCTGGAGATGGCCGAGGGATCGGTCTCGCGGGCGGAGACGGGATCGCTGCTCGGTGACCTGCGCGCCAACGCGCAGCTGGTTCGCCGTACGCTCACCGACGAGCGCCAAGGTCCGTTGTTCAAGGCGGTGATCGCGGCCGCGACGTGTGACGAGCGGACCGCCGACGCGCTGCACGCGTTCTACGCGACCCGGATCAAGGAGTGGGCGCCGTGCGTCGAGCAGGCGATCCGGCGCGGCGAAGTCCCCGAGGGAACCGACCCGTACGAGGTGATCCGGGCGGTGTCCGCACCGCTGTACTACCGGCTCGTGGCGAGCGGTGACCCGCTGGACGAGGCGTGCGCCGAGCGGGCCGCAGTCGCGACCGAGGCGGCGGCGCGCGCGGGGGCGTATACGCGTTGACGCTGCTGCTGCTGCTGCGGGGGCGAGGGCGGAGGCGGTGGAGGCGGAGGCGGTTCGGCGATACGGGAAGGCTCGGTGCTGTCGGACCGGGCAGCCCGGCGGTTACAGGGCCGGTCGGCACCCCCGGGCGGTCGTCTGCGGCGGTACGTGGTCGCTCGGCGACGGTACGCGGTGGTTCGGCAGCAGCGCTATGCGCCGGCTCGGCGACGAGTGTCCGTCGGCGAGAGCGGTCAGGCGTCCGGGAAGAGCCGCTCCAGGACGACCGCGACGCCGTCCTCCTCGTTGGACAGGGTGACTTCGTCCGCGACCGCGAGCAGTTCCGGGTGCGCATTGGCCATCGCCACGCCGTGCCCGACCCACTTGAACATCGTGAGGTCGTTGGGCATGTCGCCGAACGCGATCGTCTCGGCCGCCTTACGGCCCAGCCGCCGCGCGGCGATCGACAGGCCCACCGACTTGCTCAGCCCGAGCGGCAGCAACTCGACGATGCCGGTGCCGGCATGCGTGACGTCCACGATGCCGGCGCAGATCTTCCGCGCGAGCGCGGTGAGCTGGTCGTCGTCGTAGTCGGGGTGGTGCAGGTAGAGCTTGAGGATCGGCTCGTCCCACAGCTCTTCGCGGTGCTTGACGGTGTGCACCGGCAGCAGCGAGTCGTACGCGTAGTTGCTCTCCACCGCGACCTCGCCCGCGACGCCGTCGCGGCTGACCGCGAAGCCGGCCCCGGGCAGTTCCTCGGACAGCTTGGTGGTCGCGAGCCGCGCCACCTGCCGGTCCAGGGTGACCGACGTCAGCAGACGGTCCTCGCCCACGTGGTAGACCTGCGCGCCCTGACCGCACACGGCCAGGCCCTGGTAGCCGATCGCCTCGAACACCGGGCGCGTCCACGGCACCGCGCGCCCGGTGACTATGACGTGGTCCGCACCCGACGCGGTGACCCGGGCGAGTGCGGCCAGGTTGCGCGCCGAGACGGTGTGGTCGCCGGCGAGCAGCGTGCCGTCGAGATCGGTCGCCACGAGCGCGAACGTCACGCCTGCACCGGTTCCAGGACCTGTCGGCCGCCGAGGAAGGGCCGCAGCGCCTCCGGGACGACCACCGAGCCGTCGGCCTGCTGGTGGTTCTCCAGGATGGCCACGATCGTGCGCGGGACCGCGCACAGCGTGCCGTTGAGCGTGGCGAGCGGGCGGGTGCCCTGCTCGTCGCGCATGCGCACGTGCAGTCGACGGGCCTGGAACTCGGTGCAGTTCGACGTCGACGTGACCTCGCGGTACTTGCCCTGCGTCGGAATCCACGCCTCGATGTCGAACTTGCGCACGGCGGATGCGCCCAGGTCACCCGACGCCACGTCGATCACCCGGTAGGGCAGCTCCAGCCGGTTGAGGAACTCCTTCTCCCACGCGAGCAGGCGTCGGTGTTCCGACTCGGCCTCCTCGGGAGCGACGAAGCAGAACATCTCGACCTTGTCGAACTGGTGCACGCGGATGATGCCGCGGGTGTCCTTGCCGTACGTACCGGCCTCACGGCGAAAGCACGGCGAGAAACCGGCGTAGCGCAGCGGCAGTTCGGCCGCCGGGATGATCTCGTCCATGTGGTAGGCCGCGAGCGGCACCTCGGCGGTGCCCACGAGGTAGTAGTCGTCGGCCTCCAGGTGGAACACGTTCTCCGCGGCCTGGCCGAGGAAGCCGGTGCCCTCCATCGCGGCCGGGCGCACGAGCGCCGGCGTCAGCATCGGCGTGAAGCCGGCCTCCGTCGCCTGTGCGATCGCCATGTTGACCAGCGCGAGTTCGAGCAACGCGCCGATGCCGGTCAGGTAGTAGAAGCGCGATCCCGAGACCTTCGCGGCCCGCTCGACGTCGATCGCCTTGAGCATCCGCCCGAGCTCGACGTGGTCGCGCGGCTCGAAGCCCTCGGCCGCGAAGTCGCGTGGGGCGCCGATCTCCTCCAGCGTGACGAAGTCCTCTTCGCCACCCACCGGTGCGTCGGTGTCGATCAGGTTCGCGAGTGCCTTGAGCAGCCGATCGGTGTCGGCCTTGGCCTCGATCTGCTCCGCGTCGGCGGTCTTGACCTCGCTCGCGAGGGTCTGCGCGCGGGTCAGCAACTCCTGGCGCTCGTCGCCCTGGGCCTTGGAGACCTGCTTGCCGATCGCCTTCTGCTCACCCCGCAGCGCGTCGAAGCGCGACCCGGAGTGCCGGCGGCGCTCGTCGGCGGCCAGCAGTGCGTCGACGATGGTTTCGTCCTCGCCGCGGGCACGCTGCGAAGCGCGGACACGGTCGGGATCCTCACGGAGCAGTCGCAGGTCGATCACACGCAAAGCCTACCGGGGCCTCGCCAACGCATTTTCGCGAGCGGGTGTGGAGTGTCGCGACGGAATCGGGATCGGGTGGGTCGACATCGGGACGGGGTAGGTCGGGATGGGGACGGGTGGGCCGGGGTGGGGACGGGGGCGGGACGGCCCGGGACGGGACCGGGGCAGGCTGGGACGGGTGCGCCGAGAAGGGCCGGAATCGGGTGGGCCGGAACCGGGACCGGATGTGTCGCAATCGTGCGCCCGCGCGATCGACGGGCCGTCGAACGACGTACGGGTGGGCGTTCGGGTTATGAATGATCCATGACCTCCTCCACCAGATGGGCCAAGCAGCGCTTCGACCCCGACCGTCGGTTCGGGTTGCGGCTGACCCTGGTCGCGCTGGCCCTGCTGGTGGGCGCCATCCCGTTCACGCTGCTCGCGCTGCTCGTGCAGACCAAGTGGTCGCCGCTGCTGGACATGGACGGCGACGTGGCGAACGGCCTCAACGACTGGGTCGTCGCCCACCCCGGGTGGGAGCACGTTTTGCTGTTCCTGACCGACTGGGTGTGGGATCCGAACACCTACCGGCTCCTGGTCGTGCTGCTGTGCGTGTGGCTGTGGCGCAGAGGCGCGCGGCGACTCGTCGCGTGGGCGGCCGTGGCGATGGTCGTATCCGGGTTGCTGGGCGCGCTGCTCAAGCTCGTGTTCACCCGTGCCAGGCCGACCCTGCCCCACCCGGTGCACCATTCGGACGGCTGGTCGTTCCCGTCGGGCCACGCGCTGGCGGGCACGGTCGGGCCCGGCGTGCTGTTGCTCGCGCTGCTTCCGTTGATCCCGCGGGCGTGGCGTCCGGTCGCGTGGGCGGTCGCGATCGTGTCGGCGCTCGGGGTCGGGTTCACCCGGGTCGCGCTCGGGGTGCACTTCGTCACGGACGTGATCGGCGGCTACGTGCTGGGCATCGCGGTGCTCGCCGCCACCGCCGCGGTCTTCGAGTGGTGGCGCCGTGACGCGGGTCTGCGCGACGTGGATGCGACGAGCGAGGGCCTGGAACCGGAGATAGACGGTGACGACAAGGATCCGGAGATTTCGCACAATAGGCCCGCAATCGACGGCCCTTCATCGGATCGGCGAAACTGAAGGAACCTCGGCCGGGTAAGAATGTCGGTCATGCTGACCGAAGCAGGACGGTTCCTGCGCCGTATCGTCCTGCCTCTCGCGATATTGACGTTCGTGATGGTGGGCGTCGGTCTGCTGATCACGAAGAGCCTGGACGGCATCTGGCCGTTCACCGTCGAGGACGGCCTCGACCGCACCTTCGCCGCACACCGCGGCGACGGCTGGAACGGGGTCACCCACCTGTTCTCCACCCTCGCCGACACCCGGGTGATCATCGCCACGACCCTGCTCGCCGCCGTGGTGGCCCGAATCGTCGGACACTCCTGGCGCGGCCCGCTGTTCCTCGCGGGCGCGGTGACCGGGCAGGCGCTCGTGTTCTGGCTCGTCCAACTCTTCGTCGCACGCGACCGGCCGGACGTACCGCGCCTGGACCCGGCCGCCGCGACGTCGAGCTTCCCGTCGGGGCACACCGGCGCCGCGTTCGCGCTGTACGGCGGGCTCGCCGTCCTGCTGGCGAGCCGGTTGCGCGAGCGCTGGGCGGTGATCCTGGTGTGGGTCGTGCTCGCCGCGGTTCCGCTGGGCGTGGCGCTGAGTCGGATCTATCGCGGCATGCACCACCCGAGCGACGTGCTGACGTCGCTGCTCTACGCGGCCGTCGTACTCGTGGTGATGAATCGCGCGCTGCTGTCGCCCAAGTCGATCTGGGGCCATCCGTCGCGCGGCAACAGGCGGGGCGCCGACGGTGGGTTGCCGCGTGCGGCGCTCGTGGTCAATCCGATCAAGCTCGACGTCCCCGATTCCAGGGCCCGGATCGACCGGATCATGCAGGAGGCCGGCTGGGCCGAGCCGCTGTGGCTGGAGACCACGGTCGCCGACCCGGGCGCGGGTGTGACCGCGAAGGCGCTTGCCGAGGGCGTGGACCTGGTGATCGTGGCGGGCGGCGACGGCACGGTACGCGAGTGCGCCGGCGCGTTGGCGGGCACCGCGATACCGCTCGCCGTCATTCCCGCGGGCACCGGCAACCTGCTCGCGCGCAATCTGGGCCTGCCGATCGACCTCGCGGACGCGGTACAGGTCGCGCTGAACGGCCGCGACTGGCGGATCGACCTGGGCACGGTGGACCCGGACGACGACTCGTCCGAAGCCTTGCCCAACGCCTTGTCCGACGCCTTGTCCGTGCCGTCTCCCATTCCGTCTTCCGTCTCGTCTTCCGTCTCGTCTTCCGTCTCGTCCGACGGATCGTCCGACAAGTCGGACGACGGATCGGAAGGGCCGGTCGGCGTCGAGCACCGGTGTTTCACCGCGATGGCCGGTATCGGGCTGGACGCGGCGATGGTCGCGGACGCGCCGGACGCGTTGAAGAAGAAGGTGGGTTGGCCGGCGTACGTGGTCTCCGGAGCGCGACACGTGCGCGACCGCCGGATGCGGGTGACGCTGACCGTGGACGACGGCGAACCCATCAAGCGACGGGCCCGGATGGTCCTGGTGGGCAACGTCGGGGCGCTCCAGGGCGGCATGCAGTTGCTGCCGGGAGCCACTCCGGACGACGGGCTGCTCGACGTCGTGGTGTTCGCGCCCTACGGCATGACGGGGTGGGCGCACGCGACGGTCCGGGTGATAGGTCGGCGGCGCGACCACGCGACGGCCGTACCGCCTGCAAAGCAACAGCGGCTGCGGCCGATCGAGCACTTCACCGGGCGGCACATCGTGATCGAGACGGACCGCCCGGAGCCGCGCGAACTGGACGGCGACCCGATCGGCCCCGGGACGCGGCTCGCGGTGCGGGTTCGGCCGGGGGCGCTCACGGTGCGGGTGCCTTGAGGGCGGGGTGGGGTCGGCCGGGGGCGGAATGGTTGCGCGGGGCCGTGTCGCAGGACGGCGGGCTGACGGGCTTCGTTCCCGGAGGCTTCGTCCGTCCCGCAGGCTTCGTTTCTCCCGCGGACTTCGTGCCGGAGGGTTACGGGCCAGCAGGTTTCGGGCCGGCTGGTTGTTTGCCGGTTGGTTTTCTGCCGGTTGGTTTCGTGCCGCCGGGTCAGATCTCGCCGGCCCGGGCTCGCGCGAGCCACGCGCTCGCGTTCTCGAACTCGCTGTCGGACGTGCCGCGTCGCAGGGTCGGGCGGATCCCGTCGGCCCGAGGGTAGGACCCGAGGAAGCGAACCGCCGCGCACACCCGGCGCAGGCCCATCAGCGCCTCGCCCACACGGGCGTCGGCAACGTGGCCCTCGGCGTCCATCGAGAAGAAGTAGTGCCCGAGACCGTCCCCGGTCGGGCGCGACTCGATGCGGGTCAGGTTGACGCCGCGGACCGCGAACTCCTGCAGGATCTCCAGGAGCGCACCCGGGTGGTCGTCGACGATGTAGGCGACCACGGTGGTGCGGTCGGCGCCGGTCGGCCCGGTGGGTCGGTCGGGCCGCTCGACCAGGACGAACCGGGTGACCGCGCCCTCCACGTCGTGGATGTCGGTGATCAGCGGCACGAGTCCGTACGGCTTCGCGGCGAACTCACCGGCCAGGGCCGCGTCGTAGCGCCCCTCCTGGACCTGGCGCGCGGCATCGGCGTTGGACGCGGACGAGTACCACTGCGCGTCGGGAAGGTTCGCGGCGAGCCAGTTGCGCACCTGCGGTTGGGCGTGCGAGTGGCTGGAGAGAGTCTTGACGTCGTCGAGGGTCACCCCGGGCCGCACGAGCAGCGCGAACGAGACGGGCAGCAGGACCTCGGCGGTGATCACGAGCGACGATCCCGTGGCCAGTTCGTCGAGGGTGATCGACACCGCGCCCTCGACCGAGTTCTCCAGGGCCACCACGGCGCCGTCGGCGTCGCCGCGCCGGACCGCGTCGAGCGCGGCCGGGACCGACTCCATGGGTGTGGCCTCGGCGTGCTCCGCGCCGGGCAGCGAGCGCATGGCCGCCTCGGTGAAGGTGCCCGCAGGGCCGAGGTAGGTCCAGCGGGGCGCGGCGGACGTGCTGTGGGCGTCGGGCATGGCGTCACTGTACTGAGCCGGGCGCAAGGGGTGAGGCCCGTTCCGTGGTGTGGACGGAGCGAACCCCCAAGCTGCGTGGTACCGCCGCGAGAGTGAGGCTTGGCCTGTGGAAAACGCCGCGACCCTGCTGCCCGTGACCCCCGTTCTGGGAGTCGTGGCAGTGCTGCTCCTGATCGTCGCGGCGGCCGTCGCCGGGGTGGCGAAACTGGGTCACGGACGCGCGGTGACGTTGGCCGGGCTACGTGCCGCGGTGCAGCTCCTGGCCGTTTCGTACGTGATTACGCACGTGGTGAATCGGCTCGGGTTCGCGGCGCTGTTCGTGGTGATGATGTACGCGGTCGCGGCGCTCACGGCGGCCGGTCGGGTCACCCGGAATCGGCGTGCCTTGTGGCCGGGGGTGCCGATCGTGGCGGCGACGGCGCCGACCCTGGTGGTGTTGTGGGCGACGGGTCTGGTACCGGCGAAGGGCATCGTGCTGATCCCCGTCGCGGGCATCCTGATCGGCGGCGCGATGACGGCGACGGTACTTTCGGGGCGCCGTGCGCTGGAGGAGCTGACGCAGCGTCATGGTGAGGTGGAGGCGGCTCTGACCTTGGGTTTTACCGATCGGGACGCCGCGATGGAGATCTGTAGGCCGGCCGCGTCCGGCGCGCTGATCCCCGCATTGGACCAGACCAGAACGGTGGGCCTGGTCACCCTGCCGGGCGCCTTCGTGGGCATGCTCCTCGGCGGCGCGACTCCGTTGCAGGCGGGGGCGGTGCAGTTGTTCGTGCTGGTCGCGCTGTTGCAGGTACAGGCGGTCGCGGTGGCTGTGACCATCGAGTTGGTGGCGCGTGGTCGGCTGGTTCGGGCGGCGCCTGCGCAGGGGGCCGCAGGCGGTTCGGCCGCGTAGCGGTCGGCCTGTCCGCGCGTCACCGGGCGCGTGACGGAGTCGCCCACACGGGTGCGCGGGCGAGCCGGTACCGGGTCACACCATCGCGGGCGCGCCCCCGACGGCCGACCACGACCCCGGCGCCCCGAAGGCCTCGATCACCGGCTGTGGGCAATGGCGCAAGCCTGTGGATAACCCTGTGGAAATCCTTGTGGAGAACCAGGCTGAGGCTGTGGGTTTCCGAGGTCGAAGGGGCCGGTGGGGTCGGTGTGAACAGCCTTCGGCGGGCGGTCGCCGCGACCGCGGGGCGGTGAGGTCGCTCATGGAAACCGATGCGCCGAGTGGGCGAGGAGGACATCGGCTGCAGGCTGCGCACGATCGGCGCAAGGGCACGGTTTCACCCACCAAGGCGCCGGATCCCCCGAGGAACCACCGTACCGACTCGGTCCGCGACCTCTATGAGCTGCCGATCCATCCCGCAGCCACCCGGGAAAAAGGTTTTCCCATCTCCTCCCAGCCCAGCCGGATGGGAGCACTCGGGGCCGCCCGGCGAGGTCGATGCGAGTCGACGCGCATCGAGGCACCCCCGGGCGGGGAGTCCACACCACAAACAACGATTCGCCGCGGAGACCACGAAACGCGACCCATGCACGTCCGCGCGCATCGAGGCAGCCGACAACGTGACACGGACACACTCCCCCCTCCGCCACTCCTACCGGCCCTGCCACCCCTGCCGTCTCCGTCACCTCGCTCCCTGGAAGTAAGCCGAAAGGGAGTCGGCATCGAGTCGGTTGCCGCCGCCCGCCGCCGCATGCACATCCACGAAACCCCGACCAGACCTCGCAGATGTCCGCAAGCTGACGCGATCCATAGGCGCGCGGCCACACGCACTTCCCAGGAGGCGCACCGGCCGGTCGATCGTGGGACTCGTGCCTCACCGTCGTCTGCGTTCGCAAAGATCTCCACAAGGTCATTACGCCCTGAGCCGACAGCCGACCATCCCCTGCCTGCCTGCCTGCCTGCTTGCCTTCCTTCCTGCCTCCTCCCTTCCTGCCTCCTCCCTTCCTCCGTCGGACGAACTCCGTCGCCCAACGGAAGCACCTTGGCCGACTCGGTCACCGCTGCTACGGGCGCTACTGCCGCTGAAGGGCACACCCCACCCGGTATCGTTTGATTTCTTTGGGTGATCAAGTGATCACGGGGAGGAATCGTGGCTGGTAGTGGGGGCGGCTCGGAGGCGATCCGGGTCGAGACGGCGGCGTTGCGACAGGGAGCGGCGGCGGCCCGGGCGGTGGGAGAAGGCCTGCGGCGGGCGGCCGGTGGGCCTGGGACGGAGGTCGTCGGGTGCCCCGGCTTCGCGGTGGGAGCCGCAGCGGGGGCACTGACAGCGGCGTGGGTGGCGCACGTACGAGGGCTGGCCGGGGCGTACGACGGGGCCGGGGCGGTGTTGGCGACCAACGCCGACGAGCACGATCGCATCGATCGGGCGGTCGCCGGGTCGCTCGCCGAGGCCGGCCCCCGATGGTGACGCTGCCTCAGTTGCGCGATGCCGGATTGGGTGGGCTCGACCGCGCGGTGGCGGACTGGACGGCCTTCGCCACGGCATTGGACGGGCTCGCACATCAGGCCGTGGCCGGTGTGGGGGTCCCGCTGCGAGCGTCGGGGTGGAAGGGGGCGGACGCGGAGGCGGCGGCGCGGGGGGTCGCGGAGCGCGGCGACCTGGTGTTGGTCGCGGCTCAGGAGGCGCGCTACGTGGTGACCGTGCTGGACGCGGCGGCGGACGACCTGCGCGGGGCGCGAAACCGGTTGCTGGCGCTGCTGGATGCGGCGGTCGTGGGCGGCCTGAGGGTCGCCGACGACGGCCGCGTGGAGGCCGTGGTCGGGGCCGCCCCGGGAGCCGAGGACCGCCGACGCGCAATGGAGCGAAGCTTGGCGGCGGTGATCGGCGAAGCCACCGCTACCGACGGCCGCTGCGCAGCGGCGCTGGCCGCGCTGTACCCGAGCGCGACCGGCACGGCCGACTGGCTGGACACGACCGCAGACGGCGCGAGGGTGACAGCCCTGCGCGGCGCACACGCATTCGACGTGCCCAAGAACAACCCGGCCGCAGCGGCGAGATGGTGGTCGACCCTGACCGAACCCGACCGCCAGATGTACCTGGCCATGCACCCGGCAGCCATCGGCGCCTTGGACGGCCTCCCCACCGACGTCAGAGACCGAGCCAACCGAATCACGCTGGCCGAAACAAAGGCCGCCCTACTAGCAGAACTCAAAACCACCCGAGCAAAACGCGACGCAGCCGGAAGAACCCAAGACGCCAAACTCCGCTTCCGCGTAACCGCCCTCAAAGACCGCCTGACCGCAATTCAATCCCTGGAACAATCCCTGAACTCAGCCGAAGACATGTGGCTACTCGGCTTCAACCCCAAGGGCGACGGCCGAGCCATCGTAGCCATCGGCAACCCAGACAAAGCCACCCACACAGCCGTCTACATCCCAGGCACAGGATCAGACCTGGCAAGCATGCGTGACGACATTTCAAGGATGCAGAATTTGACGGCTGCGAGTCGTCGCTATGCAAAAGCGAGTGAATTGTCAACTATTGCGTGGGTCGGATATGACGCACCGGACACTTTACTGGAAGCAATAACTTCATCCAGTGCGCACACGGCTGCTCCGACGTTGAAGTCTTTCGTTCGTGGCGTAGGGGTTGCGCAGGGAATCGACTCAAACTCCCACATCACCCTGATTGCCCACAGTTACGGTTCTGTGGTGGTTGGAGAAGCTGCTTACTCGGGAAGAGATATGCCAATCCAGGATATTATTGTTGCCGGCAGTCCAGGCATGCACGTCGATAAAGCTTCCGACTTGAATATCGGATCTAAGCATGTGTGGGCGGCAGCTGCACCAGACGACGTCGTTCCAGTTTTGGGATCAGGGGCGCACGCACCCTTGGTGTCGGGTTCCAAGGGGCGGCGGCGGGCCACCCCGGATGAACGAGCTTTTGGGGCCAATCGCATTAGAACCGATGGGGCTGAGGGGCATAGCGAGTATTGGGAGAGTGATGAACCTATGAGTTTGGATAATCAAGCGGCGATTATCACGGGTCGCTACGAAGATGTGTCTCTCATTTGGGGAAGCTCCCCGTGAATATTTGCAGAGCCTCCGCCACTCTTCTGGCATTGTTACTAACGCTCGCTTCGTGTGGAGACCCAATGGGAAAATCTGAAGTCGCCGCAGAAAATCGCGAAACGATTGTGATGCGCTTGGAAAATTATTCGAGCAGGGCTTTCGATGCCATCGCTCTGCGGGGCAACGCGATCTCGAACGACTCGAAGGTGGATAGGCCCTGCGGGGCGTCTGGCGAGATGCCCGTTTTGGGCGTTAATCATTTTTGGCAACTGGAGGATGTTGACCCGGTTCATCAAGCTCAAGGAATTGCCCGACTTCGCAACTACTTGGATAACGCTGGATGGATGTCCTCTCACGACTCCTCGCCTACCGTTGTCAAAGCCACCAACCCTCATGACGGTTATGTGGTCTGGGCTAAAGCCATCGAGGACTTGAGACGCCTCGCAGTCCAAGTGTCTTCCCCCTGTTACAAAACATCAAAGTTGTCGCCCTGAAGTTTCTTGAGGAGTTGACTTGAAACGCTGCTGTCCACAGGACCGCGTTCAAAGTGCGTTTCATGCTTGACTGCTGATTCGGAGGCTCAAGCGCCCTCGCCCGACCAGGGTTTCTTCGCGAGCCACGCCGACGGCCGCTCGTTCCGCCACCGTCTGCAGCGCAGACAAGTGGGTGCAGGAGCCTGTTGAGCTGTTCGAACGGGCCGTCGCTGCCAGCGTGCAGGTTGTCTCGCTAACTCGCGAAGTGAGCTACTGGAGGCGGCTTGTGACATTCTCTCAGCCGATCAGGGCGAGATTGTGCATGCGGGCGATCGCGCTGACGGCCCGGAAAACGCCGTCTTCCTTGCGACGGCAATCGCGCAGGCCCTTCCAGTTCTTCATGCGGAAGAAGACGTGCTCGACGCGGGCCCGATCCCGACGACGGTCGCGGTTGTGCTCCTCCTTCCAGGCCACGAGCTCGACCTGCTGACCGCACGACGGTGCGGGATCAGGGCGCCGGTTCCCCGGTAGGCGCCGTCCGCCGAGACCGTGGCGTCTCCGCACGCGGTGCCCACGCCCGACTCGGCGAACGCACGACAGTCGTTGCGGTTCCCGGGCGCCCCACCGCGAGGACCAAGCGGGTGTCCGCGAGGACCGGGACCTGCAGATTCGTCGAGAACCGGTGGGTTCCTCAACGACGCCGCCACCTTGCGATCCCGCGTCGGAACCAGAGTGCCGTCCACGACCACCACGTCACCCACCCGCGGCCTCGCCCGCGGCGAATCGAGCGCGGGACAGCGACTGTGGCGGTCGACGATGCGGTGGGCTGCCGCGTGCCGAGACACCGAACAGCGGGCCGAGTTGACGCATGGTCAGGTTCGTCCGCAGATACAACGCGGCCATCAACACCCGGTCCTCCAACGCGAGAGACGCCTTCCTCATGGAGCAGGACTCGAAGTCCCTCGTGGCTGATGTCGTCGACCACCCCCTCGGCGACCAGGAAGTCAGCGAGTTTGGCCAAGCTCCGGGTCGAGAAGGGCAGGCCGTGCTCGGCCAGCTTGGGTTTCGCCGTTTCTTGATCTCCCGGCGTTCGGGAAGGGTGAACGTCCTCGATCGGCCTCCCCTGTACTTGGGGGTGAGGCAGTCGAAGCCGTCGGCGTTCAAGTTGTGGATCACGTCGCGGACCCGGTCCGCGCTGATGAACGTCAACTCGGCGATCCTCGCCACGCTCATGGCCTGCGCGGACAACAGGATCATCTGGACCCGCCGCCAGGTCCCCACCGATCCGGTGCCCCTGCGGACGATCCGCAGCAGTCTTCGTCCCTCGCGTCGTCGATCTCTCGTACCCGCACGCGTTCCGCCACGGACACAGCCTCGCGGTCGACGCGCCAGCCGAGGTGTATCCCGGACGGCGCATCACATCACGACACGACAGGGCAAACATCGCCTGATGCGGCACTAGAAAGTGTCTTCAAAGTGGGCGTCGGAGCCAGAGCAGGGATCGACGCGATGGTGATCGCGGCGGTGATTGAGGACATGGTCTTGTCGTAACGAGTCGCGATACCGCGGAACTGTTTCAGGCGGTTGAAGCAGCGCTCGACGACGTTGCGTCGCTTGTACGCCTCGG
>NZ_WWJX01000238.1 GCF_009865215.1 Streptomyces sp. SID3343
CGGACCGCGTCGCGCTCGCGTGCATCGCCGCCGCGCGCGGCACCGACCTGGCCGAGCAGGGCGAATCGGCGGCCGGCATCGCGCTGTTGACCGAGGCCGCCGCCCGGTTCACGGCGGCCGACCTACCCGGCCGGGCGGTGGGCGCGCAGGCCGCGATCGGCCTGGTCAAGGCCCATGACGAGGACCCGGCGGGCCTGGAGATCCTGGCCGCGGCGCACGCGGAGGCCAAGGCCCTGCTGCGCGACGGCCGTGCGGACGCCAGGCCGCTTGCCCTGGTGGTGCACCACCGCGCGGTCGCCGTGACGATGGCGCAGGTGGGCGACGCCGAGGCGCTGCTGAGCGAACTGGACGAGATCGGCGCCACGCACGACCTGGGATATCGACGGGCCGGCGCGGCCGAACTGCGCGCCGATCGCCTTCTGCGCGACGAAGAACCCGACCGCGCCGAGACCGAACTCGTCGCCGCCGTCGAGCTGTTCAAAGCGTCCGCCCGGCCCTGGCAGGTGTGCCGGCCGCTGTTCGTGCTGAGCCAGGTCCGCTTTGCCGCAGGTGAGGCGGTCGCCGCGGAGCAGGACATGCGGGCCGCCCTGGAAGCGGCCGCGGTGTACCCCGAACCGCCGTTCCCGGTCGGTCGGGCGCTGACCGTGCTGTGCAACGCGATCGCCGCGCAGGGCCGGCTCGCCGACGCGTATGTGCTCGCCCTGGAGGCCGCCCACCTGCTCGACGACGAGGACGAGCCGGCGATGGCCACGGCGTGCCGGGCCGGCGCCGTACGCATGCTGTTCGAGCTGGAGCGGGACGCGGAGGCCGCGGCGATCCTGGAGGAACTGCTGCCGCACGTCGCCGAACACCTGGGCGCCGAGGCCGCGATGCGTGATCGGTGGGCGCTGGGGATGTGCCTGGGCCGACTCGGCGACGCCCGTGAGGCGGCCCGGCATCTGTCGCTCGCCGCCGAGAGTTCGGTCAAGCTCGTGGACCGCGCGACGCAGGCCGACATCGCGGTCGACGCGGCGCACGCGCTGGCCGAGGCGGGCATGGCCCCACAGGCGCAGGCCGCCTACGGGCGGGCGCTCGAACTGCTGCGCGCCGAAGGGCGGCTCGGCGCCGCGGTGCAGGTCCTGCGGGCGAAGGCGTGGAACCTGGCGGGCAGCACCGATCCGCAGGACCCGTCCGGCGTCGACCGCGCGATCGCGATGTTCGGGCAGGCGTTGCGCGAGCTCGACGGCGCGCCCGTCGCAGACCCGGACGCGGCGGACCTCGTCGAGCGGGAACGGGCGCACACGCAGCACCAGTTGGCGCACCTGCTGGCGCGGGCCGACCGACTGTCCGGCGCGCGCGACGCCGCCGAGCGCGCGGCCGAGGCGTACACCGCGATGCTCCCGGAGCAGGTCGACGTATACCTGGACGCGATACGACTGGCCGCGCGCATCGAGGCGTTCGGCCTGGAGGATCGCCCGGCGGCCCTGACGCGGGTGGACGCGGCGCTGGCCGCGAGCTCGGCGGCGGGCGTCCGGGCCGCGGCCGACGAGCAACTGGCCGAACTGCGCGCCGAACTCACCCGCGGCTGAACCACGACGGATGAAGCCCCCTCGCCCGAGGGGGCTTCGCCCACCGGCGCTACACCCGCTCGACGACGACGTCGTGCGCGTCGGTCGCCAGGATCGTGGCGCGCGGGATCAGCCCACCGGAGAAGTCCAGTTCGAGCATGGTGGCGTCGGCCTGCACGATCGCGGGCACGACCTCAGGCCCGACGCGCGCCGAACTGTGCCAGGTGTGCTCGTGGCCGTCGCACTCGGCGAAGTCGCCGCCCACCGAGGCGTGCCAGGGCCCCTGCCGCAGGTTGGCGCCCAGGAGCACCGAGGCGGTGTGCTCCGGCGAGCACGTGTAGGTGCCGCCGACCGTGACCACGCCGTCGGCGGTCGCCCGAGCGGTCGGGTCCAGGGTGAGGTGGTCGGCCGCGCCACGCGTACCCGGGTGCGCGTGCGCGGCGACCGGGGACAGGGCGAGGGCGAGGGCGGCGAGGCCGACGGACAGGGCGAGCGACGTGCGGCGCGTGGTGATGATCATGCCCCGGACAACGAGCTTCGACGGTCGAGGTATCGCCGGACCGTACGGATGGGGGAGCGCGTTCAGTCGACCGGCAGCGTCGCGTCGATCGGGTCGTCCGGCGCGCCGTTGGTCCGCTCGGGCGCCGGCGGCCCCGGCTCGAAGCTCGCGCCCGCGTTCGCCAGCAGCCGACGGGCGGCGGCGTTGGCCCGGGTCGTGCTCGCGGTGATCC
>NZ_WWJX01000239.1 GCF_009865215.1 Streptomyces sp. SID3343
GTTCGCCGTGCTGGACGAGGAGCACGAGAAGCCGACCGACGCCACGACGCGACTGGAACGAACCGTCCGGCGCAGCGTCGAGGTCCTGGCCGAACAACTGCCCTACGTGACGTTGTTGCTCCGGGTGCGCGGCAACAGCGAGGTGGAGCAGCGGGCCTTGGCCCGGCGGCGCGATTTCGACCACCGGGTGGCCGACTTGGTGGCCGAGGCCGCCGCCGAGGGCGGGGTGCGGGACGACATCGATCCCGGTCTGATCAGCAAGTTGCTGTTCGGCACGGTCAATTCGCTCATCGAGTGGTATCGCCCGAGCGGCGCCCTCCCGGTGGGGACCGTGTCCGACGCGCTGGCCACCATCCTCTTCGACGGCCTGCGCGCGCCCGTGAAGGTCGGCGACGGCGGCTGACCGGCGCCGGCATGCCCGCCGTCGGGGACACCGTCCCGTCACCCGATGCGCGGGGCGGTCGCGGCCGGCGGCTCGTGGGAGGTCCCCGGGTCCGCTCATGGGAGGTCTCCGGGTTACTCCTGGGACGGGACGATGACGCGCGGGCCGCGCCGCTTCCGGGGACGACACGCGCCGAGGCGATGAGCGATCACGTCGCACGGAGATCGCCCGGCGGGGTCTGCGGCCCGGCGATCCGATCGGCGCCAGGGCCGATTCCCGCAAGTCGGCCGCCGTGGTCGGGGCCGAAGGACGGGCCGCCCCGGCCGTGGTGCGCACTACGGTCCCGAGGGCAGGCGGTCGCCGATCCGACTTGAGTAATCGGTCAATAACATTTTACTGCATACGCTCGGGCGGATCGCGCGCCGGGCGCAGGTGGACATACTGCGTGCAGGTAGACGCAACTCGGTTCAGGGCAGGCACAACCCGGGTCGATCGACGGGCGAGGGTGGTCCGACAGCCTCCTTCATCGGGATCCTTGACCTGGGTTGAGTCACGTCCTATGTTATTCCTCAATAACATCGAAGGCTCGGTTGGTCGTTGGTCCGACCCGGATGTCCCTACCGAAGGCGGTGGTCGCGAGATGGTCTCGCGGACTTCACCAGGGCCGCAGTTCCCGGACGAGTCCGGCCGGTCCACGTTTCGGGAACCGCGGCACGTCGTCGCCGTGGTCCTCGTGTGGCGAGGGCGCATCGGGATGTTCAAGCGCAGCGGATCCATCCGGCACGATGCCGGACTGTGGCACTGCATCACCGGACATCTGGACGCGCACGGCGACCCGGTACGCCAAGCCGTCCAGGAGATCTGGGAGGAGACCCTGCTCCCCGCCCACGCTCTTGAGCAGTTGACCGAGGGCCGCACGCTGCGTCTGGCCGACTCGCGCGGCGGGCGGGACTGGACCGTGCACACCTTCCTGGCCCGCACCGGTCGGCGCCGGCTCACGCTCAACGAGGAGCACGAGGCGTACCGGTGGGTGCGGCCCCGGAAGCTGCCGCGGTTCGCCGGGCAGGTCGCCTGGCTGACGGACGTCCTGCAGGCGGTCGACTCGACGACGTAGCCGGCCGGAGCGCGTGGCCGCCGCGGTGACCACGGCCCGCCGCTCACCGCAGGGCGCTCGACCCCGTCCAAGTGTCCGGTGTGGCCGCACGGTCGTGCGCCCGCCGGCGGAGCACAACGTGAATTTTCCCAGGCATGGTGCCGAATGTGGAGGTGGTCTGTGATGGTTGCGGAACCGAGGCCGGCCGGTGGCGATGGGGCCGGCCCCGCCCGGGCGGAGGAGCTTGCCGTGCTGGAGTCGGTCGAACGGCGGGTGTTGTGGCTGTCCACCGCGATCGTCGACCACGCCAACCGGGTGCGGCCGAACCCCTCGGGACTGAAGGTGGGCGGTCACCAGGCGTCGAGTGCCTCGATGACGTCGATCATGACGGCGCTGTGGTTCCATACCCTGACCGCCGAGGACCGGGTCTCGGTCAAGCCCCATGCCTCGCCGGTGTTGCACGCGGTCAACTACCTGCTGGGCGAGCTGGACGAGTCCTTTCTGAGCACGCTGCGCGCCTTCGGCGGCCTGCAGAGCTACCCCAGCCGCTCCAAGGACCCCGACCTGGTCGACTACTCCACCGGGTCGGTCGGTATCGGCGCCACCGCTCCCCTGTGGGGCGCCCTCGCCCGTCGTTACGTGCAGGGGCGCTTCGGCGGGGCCGGCACCGGACGCCAGTACTCCCTGCTCGGCGACGCCGAGTTGGACGAAGGCGCAATCTGGGAAGCCGTGCGGGATCCGATGGTGTCGGACCTGGGCGAGGTGGTGTGGATCGTAGACCTCAACCGGCAGTCCCTCGACCGAGTCATCCCCGGTATCGCCGCGGACAGGTTGCAGGGCATGTTCGCCGCGGCAGGCTGGCAGGTGATCCCCCTCAAGTACGGGCACCTGCTCCAG
The DNA here is from genome assembly GCF_009865215.1 of Streptomyces sp. SID3343. Lineage (GTDB taxonomy): Bacteria > Actinomycetota > Actinomycetes > Streptomycetales > Streptomycetaceae > Embleya. The sequence goes on from NZ_WWJX01000239.1 coordinate 2,373, forward strand.
GAGTTGTTCACCCGCCCGGGCGGCGAGGCCCTGCGCGCCCGCATCGACGCCATGGGCAACCCCGAGTACCAGCGCCTGCTGCGGTGTTCCACCGACCGCCTGCGCGAACGCCTGCCCGGCACCGGCGCCGACGCCGGGTCGATCGCGGCGCTGGTCGCGTCCCTGGACGACGCCTCGCTCCGGACAGCGCTGCGCAACCTGGGCGGCCACGACATCGGCGCGTTGATCAACGCCTACGACGCGATCGACGACACCCGACCCACGGTGATCTTCGCGTACACGGTCAAGGGCCATGGGCTGCCCACCGAGGGACACCCGCAGAACCACTCCTCGCTGCTGACGGCCGACCAGGTACGGGCGTTGGCCGATCGCCTCGGAACGGATCCGGACCACCCGTGGACGGGCTTCGCCGAGGGTTCGCCCGAAGCGGCCCGGTGTCCGGCGGTTGCACCGCCCCGAGTACGCGCCCCGCAAACCCCCCGCGGTTCCCGCCGACCTCGGCCGCCCGGCACCCACCGGCACCGGGAACACCCAGCAGGTCCTCGGCCGCGTCCTGTTGGATCTCACCCGCCGGGCCCCGGAGGTGGCGGACCGGATCGTCACCGTCAGCCCGGACGTCAGTTCCTCCACCAACCTCGGCGGCTGGCTCAACAAGGTCGGCGTGTGGTCGCCCACCGAGCGCCCCGACTGGTTCGCCGACGACGCCGAGACCATCCTGCACTGGCGCGAGCGGCCCACGGGACAACACCTGGAACTGGGCATCGCGGAGACCAATCTGGTCGGCCTGCTCGGCGAGTTGGGTGCCACCTGGAGCCGCTGGGGCCGGCCGCTACTGCCCATCGGCGTCGTCTACGATCCCTTCGTCAACCGAGCCCTGGAACCCTGGTCCTTCGGCATCTACGCCGGCGGCCAGTCGATCCTGGTCGGCACGCCCTCCGGCGTCACCCTCGCCCCGGAAGGCGGCGCGCACCAGTCCATCACCACGCCCTCGCTGGGCATCGAACAACCCGGCTGCGTCACCTACGAGCCCGCGTTCGCGCTCGACGCCGAATGGTGCCTGCTCGCAGCGCTCGGCAACCTGGGCAGCCCGGAAGGCAGTTCGGCCTATCTGCGGCTGTCGACCCGACCCGTCGACCAGTCGGCGGCCGCCGTGCCCGGTGACCCGGCGGCCCGTGAACGCCGCCGCCGACACGTCACCGCCGGGGCCTACCGGCTGCGGCAGCACGACACACCCGTGGTGACCCTCGCCGCGATGGGCGCCTTGGTTCCCGAGGCCCTGGCCGCCGCCGACCGGCTCGCCGCTCTCGGGTACGGCGCCGACGTGGTGTGCGTGACCAGCCCCGATCTGCTGTTTCGGGCGCTTCGGGCGCGCCGCGGCCTGTCGAGCGATCCGACCTGGATCCTCGACCGGGTCTTCCCTGTCGACCGGGCCACCCCGATGGTCACCGTCCTGGACGGGCACCCGCACTCGTTGGCCTTCCTGAGCACGATCCGCAACGTCGCGATCAGCACCCTCGGCGTGACCCGGTTCGGCCAGTCCGGGACGATCGAGGACGTCTACCGCTACCACGGCATCGACACGGACAGCATCGTCGGCAGCGCCCTCGACCTGATCGACTGAGCACCCGGGCCGCCCGCCGGGACGACCACTCGGCGCCGGATCCGAAGGGCACCAGGCCCGCGACCCGCAACGGCCGTGACACCCCCACGGGTGTCACGGCCGTTGCGGGTCTTGGTCGGGGTCCGTCGGGTCCGGTGCGGCGTCGAGACGGTGCGGCCGGGCCGGGACCGCCGGACCGCGTGGTGAGCCGGCCGCGGGGACGGCCGAGGTCTGCCAGCCGCTCGCCCCGCCCACCCGTCGAGCGTGAGCACCCTCCGATTCGGCTCGGAGCGCACGCCGGTTCGCCGGTTCCGCCGGGAGCGCACGTGGTTCGCTGGTTCGGCTTGCAGCGCCCGCGGTTCGCTAGTTCGGCTTGGCGCGCACGTGGTTGGCGATCGCCGTGTCGTCGTTCGCGTCGCCGTACATCTCGTCGATGAGCGTTGCGAACGAACGCACTACGGCATTGCGCTTGATCTTGCCGTTCGCGGTCCGCTCACCGCGCTCGACCTCCAGGGGCCGCGGCAGGACACGAAAGTCCTTGAGCTGCTCCACCCGCGCGAAGTCCTCGTTGACCCGGGCGAGTTCGGCTCGCAGGCGTTCGGCAAGCACCTCCGCCGACCGGTCGTCCGCGGTCGTGCTCGGCTCGACCAGGACGGTGAGGTACCTGCGCGCGTCGCCGACGACGATCGCTTCCTGGATCAGTGAGCTCTCCTTCAACCGGGTTTCGATGGGCTGAGGATTGATCGTCTTGCCGCCTCGCGTGATGATCACGTCCTTCTTCCGGCCGATGAGCCGGATATCGCCGTGGGGGGTGCGCTCGATCAGGTCACCGGTGCAGAACCAGCCGTCTCGGAAAGCGGCCTCCGTCTCCTCCGGGTCGCGCCAGTATCCGTCGAAGAGCAACGGCGCGCGGATCAGCATCTCGCCGTCGTCCGCGGCCTCGACCCGGAAGCGGGGGTCCGGGAATTCCCTGCCGATGGTGCCCGGCCGAGGGAACGGCTGGTCGAAATGCGCGATGGGACATCCGGCGGTCTCGGTGAGACCGTAGCTCTCGCGAAGGTCGACCCCCCAGATCTGCCAGATCGCGACGACGCTGTCGGGGATCGCGGCGGATGCGGTGTAGGCAACGCGGATGCGATCCATGCCGACGGTTGCCCGCAACGGCAGGAACACTCGGCGAAGTGCGAGGGCGTACGCGATCCGCAGCGGCACCGAGGGCCGGCGACGGGACCAGCGGTGTTCGGCCACCCTGCGGCCCACCCACATGGCGGCGTCGTAGGCGTGGCGACGCAGGCGCGGGCGGGACTCCGCCCGGGCGACGAGTTCGCCGGCGACCTTCTCGTAGAACCGCGGTGGCCAGACCAGTGCCGTCGGCCGCACCGAGCGCAACGCCTCCTCGTAGTCGGCGATCCGGCAGTACGTGACCACCAGTCGGGACAGCAGCGGCGCGAATACCGACACCACCGCCGGTGCCACGTGGGCCAACGGCAAAAAGCCCACGATGTCGTGCTCGTGGGTGAGGATCCGCGGATAGAGGCCGACGAAGGACTGCACCGAGTGTTGCAGCGTCCGGTGCGAGTGCGTGACGCCCTTCGGCGCCCCGGTGGACCCCGACGTGTAGAAGAGCACGGCGGCGTCGTCGAGGGATCCCGTCGAGACCAAGGCGAACAAGGGATCCGGACTCTTGTCGGCGTGCGGCGCCCCGGCTTCGCACAGCGCCGCCCAGCCGATCCCGTCGATCGCCCGGGGCAGCGGGGGCGGAACGGCGTCGATCCCGACCACCAGCCGCAACGTCGGTGTGCGTTCGGCGATCTCCGCGACCTTGGCGAGTTCGGTCGCACTCTCGCCGACGAAGGCGACCGCTTCGCTGTGCGCGAGGGTCTGCTCGATCTCGGCGGGCGAGTTGGTCGGATACACGCCGATCACGACGCCGCCGACACTTTGCACGGCCAGCGCGGCGAACACCCACTCCGGGCGCGCGCTGCTCATCACCGCGACGCGATCACCGCGGCGCACACCGTGCGCCACCAGGCCGAGCGCGAGTTCGCGCACGCGGTCCAGGTACGACCGCCAGGTGATCGCCTGCGCGACCCCGTTACGCCGATGACGCAACGCAACGACGTCGGGTTCTTTGCTCGCACGATCGAGCAACAACCCCGGTAGCGTCCGCGTCGGTTCGAAATTGGTCATATCCATGACATGGCCTCTCTTGCAGAGCCTACGAGCCCGGGCCCGACGAGGTTCATGTGACCCTCTCCCCGAGAGGGAGGAAGCCACCTCTGTACCAGGTCACCGGGTTGCCGCTACCTGTCCACGCGTCGTGCACGCGACCGATGAGGATCACGTGGTCTCCGCCGGGCACGGCCTGCTCGAACTCGCAACGGACGACGGCCGCCGCGTCGGGCAGCAACGGGCAACCCGCCTCGTCGAGTTCGAACGGGCCGTCCGCGAACTTGTCTTCACCTTTCGTCGCGAACCTCATCGCCAGGTCCGCGTGTGCGGGCGTGACGATGTTCACGACGAACCGCTCGGCCGCCAGGAAAACGGGAAAGCAGTCCGCTCTGCGGTCCAGGCACACCAGAACGAGCGGCGGATCGAGCGACAACGCCGCGAACGAACTCGCGGTGAACCCGTGCGGCGTGCCCGCCTCGCTTCGCGTCGTCACGATCGTCACGCCGGAGGGAAAGCGGGCCAACGCCGCGCGGAAGGCGGCCGCGGCCGGCCCTTGGACTCGATCAGCCATTCCACACCTCGCGGGCGGCTCGGGCGGCGGGGTCGTCGAAGACGGTGCGCGCGTCGGCGACCGTGACGCGGAGCTGCTCCGCGGCCGACCGGCTCGTCGTCCCCGCGTGCAGGGCCCGTTTCAGCGCCGCGAACACGGCGGGCGGGTGCGCCGCTGCCGCCCGCGCGTACGCCGTCGCGGTCGGGAGGAGTTCGTCCTGCTCGACCACGTGGTCGACGATGCCGATCGCCTGCGCCTCGAACGCGTCGACGGCCTCGCCGCCCAACAGCAGGCGCCGGGCCGCGCGGTCGCCCAGCATCTCGCGCACGCGGGCGATTCCCTTCACGGCCGGCAGCATCCCGTGCTTGATCTCGGGGAAGACGAAACGCGCCCCGGCCGACGCGTACACCACGTCGGCGAACAACGCCATCTCGATGCCCCCGCCGACACACCAGCCGTTGACCGCACACACCAGCGGCCGGTGATGGTTCTCCAGTGCGCAGAGCAGTGCGTGAAACGAGGTCATCCGCTCGACCATCGCATCGGCTGCACAGCCGATGGCTTCCTTGATGTCGCCTCCCGCGCAGAAGAAGCGGTCGCCGGCTCCCGTCAGGACCACTGCGGGGGCGTCGGGGCGACCGGCGAGCGTTTCCAGCTTCGCCGTCAGGTCGGCGACGAGCGAGTTGTCGAGCGCGTTCGCGGGCGGGCGGGACAACGTCAATACCACCACGCCGTCCACTTCGTCGAACGCGCGGACGGCGCCGAGCGCTGTGTCGTGCGAGGCTGCGGTCATGATCATCTCCGGTGGCGCGTATCTGGTTGTGGGGCGCCTCGGGTGAGTTCCTCGATCGGGGCCGTCGAGGCGCGAAGGTGGAGCCCGGCGCGCCGGCGCGCC
>NZ_WWJX01000240.1 GCF_009865215.1 Streptomyces sp. SID3343
GAACTCCCCACGCAGGTGGGGGTGAACCGAGCGGATGCGCTCACACGATCGTACGAACGTCGAACTCCCCACGCAGGTGGGGGTGAACCGCCGAAGAGATCCGATATCTGGGAGGGCTTGTAGAACTCCCCACGCAGGTGGGGGTGAACCGATCCAGTACGCCCGCACCCTGGCCGACTCCGGGAACTCCCCACGCAGGTGGGGGTGAACCGAGCACCTACAGCGGCAATCAGGGTGGCGACTGGAACTCCCCACGCAGGTGAGGGTGAACCGCACCCGCTCCTCGCGGCAGTCGTGGTCTTGGTGAACTCCCCACGCAGGTGGAGGTGAACCGTCGCTGGTGCGCATGCGGGTGATCTGCTTTTCGATTTTCTGGTGTGCCTCGTTGAGCAGGGCGTATTTGATGAGGGTGACCTGGGCGATCTTGCTCAGCGGGGTGGGTCCGATGAACGGTCGGGCTCCTCTCTGCGTTCTTCGGGGAGCGCGGCCCGGAGGCCGTCGGGAGTGTCGGGGAGGGTGATGGTGCGTCTGCGGACGTGGGGTGGGAGGGCCGTCCAGGGTGGCATCGCGCCCGGCGTGTTCGGTAGCAGGCACATTCGGGTGGGGGGTGCGACCCGGTGTGCGTGCTGCGGCCTCCGGGGCCGCCGCTACCGTCGCGGGAGGATTGATTGCTCGGCTTCGGTCTGGTTCGGCAGCCGTAGGGTGTGTCGTTGCAACGACTTGCCCGCTCTTGACGTTCGCGTCGATGGCGTCGGCAGGACTTGATGTGGAGCTCCGTTATGGCGCCGGACGCCGTGTAGGTCGTCATGCTGAACCGAAGCTACTCTGAGTGGAGTTCGACTTCGGGGTGTTGCTTCAGGTCCTTGTCGACCGAAGCCACTATCCCTACGAGCGCGGCGGGATGTCGGCGGTAGCGTTGCTTTCGCGCCGAGGTGTGAGTGGCTGTAGCACGTCGCCCTCTGGGTCTCGATGTAGCCACCCGATCGCTGGCATGTGTCGGCCCAGGGGTAGTCGTCGTCGATGCGACCATGCCCAGACCCAAGCGCTGGAAGGGCTTCGTCGTCCCGTCCGGGTGCTGGGTGGTCGAGCGCACGAATGCGTGGCCGCCGTAACGTCTGGGGCTACGAAGCCCGGCCCACCCACAGCGAAGCACTCGCCAACCGGGCCGCGATCGTCGTGATGGGCAAACGCCTCACTTGCAGGGGCGCCGCCGCGATCGGGGCCACCGAACCCTGGCGCCAACGTGAAGAACAGGCCGCCTGGGCAGATTCCACGAGGACCCACGGAAGGGGATCGCGAGGCATCGCAGCCGGTGCGAAGCGCGTACTTGCGCTCCCAGATCACATACGGCTTTAGCAACTTGCCCCAGGAGCCTCGGACTCCGAGCATCAGGCCAGTCCCATTTGCCCGGCCGGACCGGATCCCCACAAGAGCGCGGTCCGCCCGCCGCGAGGCGGTACCGCACCGTTGGGGAGACAGGACTGCCCCGCCTGCAGCTGCCGCCACGTGAGCGGTCAGAATCTCGCTATGACACCGGCACAGCACCATGAGGCGCCCTTCGAACTACGCAAGGGCTGGAACAGGGAGAGCGTCCTGCTCTCTTTGTTCTCGGCGGCCATGATTGCCGGCGGGTTCACCGAGCCCGGGAGCGGATTTTCCATCATGGTGTGGGTGTTCTTCGGCAGTTGCCTACTCGTCATCGGCGGCAGTGCGCTGCGCGGCGGCTGGTTCTTCAGGGCCGACGTCGATGGGCCGGTAATCCGCGCGAGTACCGTCCGCGGCGAGCAGCGCACTCAGTTGCCCTGGAGCAAGGTCCAGGCCGTCATCGTCTGGAAAGCGCAGCGCAACCGGTGGATCGGTGTCGTCCCAATTCCTGATGCCCTCCCGCAAACGGGGCCTCGCTGGGTTCGGAGCGCCGCGCGCTGGGCCGCCGGGGATGCCGCTCAGATGTGCACGATGCTCCACGGCACCAGCCCCGACCTGTCCCGGCTCGCAGCCCTCCTCGACGACGTCGCTCCACACGTCGCGCTCGTCGACTACAGCCGCCGCCGCGGACCGGTCATCCACCGACACGGCGACGGCACCAACCCGTTCTCTTAGCGAGTGCTCCCGGCAGCCCGTGGGGACTTCGGGACACATTGGAAACGAGCGCTGCTGTAACCCGCCCAAGCGCGCCGGCTCCCGGACACGGCGAGTGCCGCCACCGGGTGGACATGCTCCTTGATTCGCGCCGACTCGTCGCCGCGGTTATCGCACAGCACCGGCTCGTCTGTGATCCGACCGCATCGGCGGCCGGGGAACCACGGCGCGGCCTCCTGCGCGTCGGCGCCAACCACGCCGCACTGCTCGGCAGGCCGCACCAGGACACGGGCGACCACTCCTCCTCGATCCGTTGGCGCGACGCAGCCGCGACCACCAATTCGTCGGCTACGCCCTCGCGAACAAGCCGTCGTTGTGTGCGGGCACAGGG
>NZ_WWJX01000241.1 GCF_009865215.1 Streptomyces sp. SID3343
CCGAACGGCGCCCAGCCGAAGCGGCGGCGGACCGCGACGCCGTGCGGATCACGCGGACTCGCCCGGTAGAAGGCGCGGGACACGGGCGCCCGCCAGTCCACGACCAGGGGCGGGGCGGCGAGATCGGTGGTGATCCGGCGGCGGCCGATGTGGTAGTGACGGCGGCGGTGCGCGCCGGCGGCGGCGCTGTCCTCGAAGTCGAGCCGGCCGAAGAACAGCGGCGTCTCGGGCAGTTCGCCCAACTCCTTGGCGTGACTGCGCAGGTGGTAACCCAGCACCTCGGCATCGGCGCCCGACGCCGAGACGTCGGCGCCGGTGACCACGTGTTCGACGGCGCCCTCGACCATCTTCGCCATGGCCGTGCGGCACACCTCGTGGTGGGCGCGCTCCCGGTCGAGTTCGCGTTCGAGTTCCCGGGCGAGTGGGCGTCGGGGGCCGTGAGTGGGTTCGGGTTCGGGTTCGGGTTCGGAGTCGGAGTCGGAGTCGGGTGCGGGTTTGGGTTCGGAGTCGGAGTCGGGTTCGAGTCCGTGGGTGTGTTCGTGTTCGAGCCCGGGGTCGAGTGACGTCATACCGGCCACAATAATGTGACCGAGTCAAAAATGTTACTCGGTTACATGTGTGTAGCGGCGCAGGCCGTCCCGCAATTGCGTGAACGCCCGCCCCGCCGCAGCCACCGCGCGGGGCTCGACCGTCTCGGCGCTCTCCCCCGCCGCGATCCGCCGCCAGTTGTCCTGGGCGAGGATGCGCAACACGGTGACGATCTGCCCCGCGGCCAACCGCGCCTCGATGTCGTCGGGTCCGCCGAGCACCGCGGCCAACGCGTCCTCGGAGCGATGGGTGAACACGTACAGCCGCGCGACCAGGCTCGGCGTCTCGTACAACAGGGTGTGAAACGCGAGCACGTCGGCGTTGTCGCACAGCCCGGTCACCGGGTCGCGGCGCGCGAGGCCGGCGAGGAAGTGTCGGTGGAGCGCGTCCAACGGCGACACGTTCGCCGGCCGGCGCGCCACCACCCGGGCAGGCTCGTCCTCGTGGTCGGCGAACCGGTGGAGGACGAGATCCTCCTTGGTCGGGAAGTACCGGAACAGGGTGGGCTTGGAGATGTCGACCGCGCCGGCCACCTCCGCGACCGACACGTCGTCGAATCCCCTGGCGAGGAACATCGAGATCGCCGTATCCGAGATCGCCTGATGCATCCGCCGCCGCTTGCGCTCCCGCAACCCCGGGCCGCCGACCTCGCTGTCACCGTTCATGGCCATGCAGACTACGCAGCGCGCCACCTCGACCGGCGCGGCGCACCACACCACCGCCGGGGCGGGGCGGGGTCAGTTCGCGTGCCCGGGGTCCAGGTCGCGCACGGCGGAGAACATCAGCAATGGCGACCGGTCCGGCTGCGGGTCCGCGAGGTCGAGCGGCTCCAGCAACACGCCGGTGTGGTCGCCGAGCCCGAACGTGCGCACGACGCGACCCACGAAGTGCCGCGGGCAGTCGTCGAGGACGGGCACACCACCGGGGCCCGGCGTCCACCCGCAGTGCGCGAACTTGTCGACGACGTCGCCGCTCTCCTCGCCGAACAGCGACGCGATCGGGTGCTGCTCGGCGGTCAGCGCGTGCACGGCGAGGGTGGTGGCCGCGACGGCGATGTCGTGTGTGTGGTTGGTGAGGGAGATACAGACCATGAATCCGGGTGGGTCGATGCTCACCTGCGACGCGAAGCCCACCAGGCAGCCGGTCGGCTCGCCGGTACCGGGATGCGCCGCGGTCACCACGAACATCGGGTAGTCGAGCCGATCGACGAAGTCGTCGAAGGTCGGATGCGGGCGGGAGGAGTGTTCGGAGTTGTCGGGTGTGCGTGCGACCACGATCGTGCCTCCGCTGTCGATACCGGCCGCCACCCATCGGATGGCCGCCCTGGAACCCTGTGCCCGGGTGTCCCTGCCCGCGACGACGACGGGTAGTCCGATTCGGGCAACCTGCGGAGTCGGGGGCCTCGGGTCGGGGGCGGTGCCGAGGTGGGGTCCGGACGAAGGTGTGCGCCAAGGCGTCCGAGGACGCGGAGGCCGGCGTCGATGCGGTCGACCCGGCGCTCGGCCGACACGAGGGCACGACGCGGCGCGCCACGCGGGGCCCGTCCGGACCCGGGCGTCCGCGAAGCCGACGCCCGGCCGCTCACATCAGGTGGGCGCGGCAGGCGAGTTGGACGGCCAGGCGTTGTCGGGGGTCCTCCAGGTCGGCGCCGATCAGTTCGCCGACCTTGCGCACGCGTTTGGTGACCGCGTTGCGGTGCAGGTGGAGTTCGTCGGCGGCGCGGGCCGGGGAGCCCTGGTGGTCCAGGTAGGCCTGGAGGGTACGCAGGAGCGGGGCCGCGCGTTGCGGGCCCAGGGCCAGGACGGGGGCGAGGAGTTCGTGCACCGCCTCGCGGGCGGCGTCGGAGGAGTACCAGTCCAGGAGCATCCGGTCCAGGCCGGCCGCGTCGTGGGCGGCGATCGGGCCGCCGGACGCGCC
>NZ_WWJX01000242.1 GCF_009865215.1 Streptomyces sp. SID3343
GAGCGTCCTCGCCGCCTGCCGGGCCCGACTGTCCACCTTCAAAGTACCCGTCGAACTGTTCGAGGTGGCGGACCTTCCCCGCACCACCTCCGGGAAGATCGTGCGGCGAGACCTCGCCGGCCGGCCGGCGAGGAGGCTGGGCACAGAGGCCGCCGTGCAACCGGCGCCAGACCTCCTGGCCCTGGTGCGCGGCGAGGTGGCGGTCGTGCTCGGCTGTCCGGCGCCAACGGTGGAGCCCAACACCGCACTTCGGGACCTGGGCATGGACTCCCTGACGGCGACGGTGCTGCGGGAGCGGCTGACGGCGGCGACCGGCCTGCCGCTCTCCGAGGCCGTCGCCTTCGACTTTCCCACGGCCGCCGCGCTCGCCGCCCACCTCGGGGCACAAAGCGCCGCCGCGCCGGCCGGCGTCGCGCCCGTGAACCGCGGTGCGGCCCGGTTCGACGACGACCCCGTGGTGATCCTGGGGATGGCCTGCCGCTATCCCGCAGGCGTGACCTCTCCCGAGGAGCTGTGGCATCTGGTGAGCGAAGGCAAGGACGCCATCGGTCCCTTCCCCACCGACCGGGGCTGGGACACCCGGGCGCTGTACGACCCGGACCCCGGGCGGGCCGGACGGACGTATGTGCGCGAAGGCGGGTTCCTCTCGGGCGCGGACCGCTTCGACCCCGGCTTCTTCGGCATCTCCCCGCGCGAGGCGTTGGCGATGGACCCGCAGCACCGGCTGCTGCTCGAAGTGGCCTGGGAGACCTTCGAGTACGCCGGTCTGGTCCCCGAGACCCTGCGCGGCTCGGCGACCGGGGTGTACGTCGGGCTGATGTACAGCGACTACGCGCGGCACCTGGGCAGGACGCCCGAGCAGGTCGAGGGATACCTCGGCCTGGGCAACGCCGGAAGCGTCGCCTCGGGGCGGATCGCCTACACGTTCGGCCTCGAAGGCCCGGCCCTGACCGTGGACACGGCGTGTTCCTCGTCCCTGGTCGCCCTGCACCTGGCGGCCCAGGCGCTGCGCCGGGGGGAGTGTGCCTTCGCGTTGGCCGGCGGCGCCACGGTGATGTCGGGACCGTCGTCGTTCGTGGAGTTCAGCCGTCAGCGAGCACTGGCTCCGGACGGCCGCTGCAAGGCGTTCGGCGCGTCCGCCGACGGCACCGGATGGGCCGAGGGAGCCGGCATGCTGCTCCTGAGCCGTTTGTCCCACGCGCGTCGTACCGGACTTGCGGTACTGGCCACGGTGCGCGGCTCGGCGGTGAACCAGGACGGGGCGAGCAACGGGCTGACCGCACCGCACGGACCGGCGCAGCAGCGGGTGATCCGGCAGGCACTCGTGGACGCGGGGCTCGAACCCGGCGACATCGACGCGGTCGAGGCGCACGGCACCGGAACCCGGTTGGGGGACGTCATCGAGGCGGAGGCATTCTTCGCGACGTATGGGCGGCAGGCGCGAGCGCGTCCCCTGTGGCTGGGCTCGGTGAAGTCGAACATCGGTCACACCCAGGCCGCCGCCGGAGTGGCCGGCGTGATCAAGATGGTGCAGGCGATGCGGCACGGGGTGCTGCCGCGTACGTTGCACGCCGACGAGCCGACCCCGCGTGTCGACTGGTCGACGGGACGGATCGCGCTGCTGTCCCGGGCGGTGGAGTGGCCTGCGGCGGACCGTCCGCGCCGGGCGGGGGTGTCCTCGTTCGGCATCAGCGGTACCAACGCCCACGTGCTGCTCGAAGAGGCCCCGGCGGATGTCGAGTTCGCACCGCCGGGTGCGGTGGCGGACGGCGGGACCGCGAGCGCGCCCGTCGGGTCCGAGGCGGTGCCGCAACACGCGGCGCGTTCCGGACCGGCCGTAGTGTCCTTTCCGGCCGCGGCGTCCGTTCCGGTCGCGGTGTCGGCCAAGAGCGGGCCGGGGCTGCGGGCCCAGGCACGACGGCTGTACGACCGGGTGGCCGCCGCCCCCGATGCGGCTCCGGTGGACATCGGATACTCCCTCGCCACCACGCGTGCGTCCTTCGAGCACCGGGCCGTGCTGGTCGTCCGCGACCGTGCCGACCTGCTCGGCTCGCTGCGGGCCGTGGCGGACGGCGGGGACCGGCCCGGAGTGCACTCGG
>NZ_WWJX01000243.1 GCF_009865215.1 Streptomyces sp. SID3343
GTGGCCCACCATGGGCCGGACCCTCCCGACCGGAGAACCTCATGCTCACCTTCTGGCGGCGCTTCGCCGACCACCACCCTCGCTTCGTCGAGGCGGTGTTCCTGCTCCTGCTGTACGCCGCCACCAGCAGGCAGTACGCCGAGGAAGGACCGGGCTGGTGGGCCGGCCTGCCCCTGGCGACCGCCGCCTGCCTGTGCCTGCCGTGGCGGCGCAGCCACCCCGGCCCCGTGGTCGCGCTCACCGCGGTCTGCGCCGGCGTCTCCGGCGGCCTGGGCTACCCGATCACCCCCCTACTGCTCCTGCCGGTCACCGTCGCGCTGTACGAACTGGGCGCTCGCGTCCCGGAGCGAACCGCGTACGTCCGGTGCCTCGCCGTCATCGCGCTCGTCGTCCTCACCGCGGCGCTCTCCGATCTGAACCACCAGCCCTGGACACTCAAGACGGTCAGGCCCGCCTTCTGGCTCGCGTTCGCGGTCCTGGCGGGCTCGACGGTCCGGACCCGACGCGCCTATCTGGGCGCCGTACGCACCCGCGCCGAGCACGCCGAACGCACCCGCGAAGAGGAGGCCCGCCACCGCGTCGCCGAGGAACGCGTGCGTATAGCCCGGGAGTTGCACGATGTCGTCGCCCACCACATGGCGCTGGCCAACGCCCAGGCCGGCACCGCCGCCCACCTCGCC
>NZ_WWJX01000244.1 GCF_009865215.1 Streptomyces sp. SID3343
GCGGCACTGCCCCGGCCGGGACCGGCGAGGGCGCCGCGCGCCCCGGAGCCCGACACGCGATGGCGGTGACCGACACGATCGCCGCGTTCGTCGCCTCCGGCTTCGGCGGCCCGGTCCGGCACTGGCGCACCGAGGTCGTCCACCCCCTGGACGGGCACCGCCGGGTGATCCCCGACGCCGTCCTGTACGCGCCCACAACCGCGGTGCCGCTGCTGACGGTCGAGGTCGACCGCGACACGATGGGCGCGCAGCGCGTGGCGGCGAAGCTCCCCGCCTACGTCGAGTACTACCAACGCCGCACCAAAACACCGATCGACCAAACCCACCAGGTCTGGCAACAGACGTACCCCGCCGCCACAACCCCGGAAGGCTCGTATCCGCCGCTCGCCCTGCTTTTGGCCGACGTCACCGCCGGGCGGGCCGGGACCTGGACCGACGAGTTCGCCGCCCTACCCGCCGACCCCGGCGCGGCGCACGCACCGACCGCCCGCTCGGCCGGGAGTTTCGGCCGCCGGTTTCTGGTGGTGGTCACCCACACCCCTAGGAAGTGTCTTCAATCTGCTCGGGTTGAGGCATGATGTCGGGTGTGATTCGACGTCATGAGTTGACCGATG
>NZ_WWJX01000245.1 GCF_009865215.1 Streptomyces sp. SID3343
TCGGGAGCGATCGTTCAGCGTCTTGGCGAAGTATCGACCTCGAAGGTTGCGAAGCTGACGCGCGCGATCGGCGTTCCCCTGGTCCTGCGATGAGCCAACAGTTTCCGCACTCACATTCGCCGGACTGGCCGGGGATGGCAGCCCGACGATGTGGCGCCGGACGGTCCACGGCCCGATGTCCTCGAACGCCGGGCAGGCGTGGGCTGACCGGCTGGGCTCAACCGCCGGAGCGGGAACGAGCGGCCAGGACCGCGGAGAGGCGGCGGGACGCGAAGTCGGTGCCGTGGACGAAGCGGAGCAGGGGGCCGAAGGTGGTGGCGGCGGGTGGGCCGGTGAGGTAGAGGCCCGGCACGGTGGTGGCCAGGGACGCGTCCAGGGTGGGCAGGCCGGCCGTCGTGTGGATGCGGCGGCGCAGGTGTGGGCTCAGGAAGTCGAGGGCGGACAGGGTCACCCGGTAGCCGGTCGCGGACAATACGTGGTCGGTGTGCATCTCGCGTTCGTAGCCGGTGGCGTCGCGGACCAGCAGCCGTACCCGGCCGTTCGGTTCGCGGCGCGCCCAGGTGACGGTGTGTCCGTCGCGGATCGCGACCCGGCCGTCCAGCCGATCGCGCAGCCACCACGCAGCGGACGGGCCCAGGATGCGCCGGGCCAAATCCGCCCGCACCCGCGCCGGCAACAGACGGAACGCGGCCGGGCCGTGCGCCGCCGCGGTGACCGACCACCCCGGGCCGAGCGGC
>NZ_WWJX01000246.1 GCF_009865215.1 Streptomyces sp. SID3343
GTGGAACGGGTGCTGGACCGGTCGACCCCCGAAGAACTCGCCGACCTGGTCGAGGACCAGCTCGGCCCGCTCGTCGCGGCGGACGCGGCGCGCGGCACCGGCCTGGTGGACACCCTTGAGGCGTACCTGCGCTGCGGGGGCTCCAAGACGGTGACCGCGGGTGTGCTGTTCCTGCGCCGGCAGTCGGTCCACCAGCGGTTGGCGCTGATCGAGTCGCTCCTGTCGGTCAGCCCCGACCATCCCGACCGCCAGGGCCCACTGCGCGCGGCCCTCGCCGCCCGCGAACTGCTCGCCACGCGCGGTCCGCTGCGCCGGTAGGAAGCAGGTACCGGACTCGGGAACCGGCCGCCGGCCACCCGCGCCTTCGGCAGGATGTGCCGGATCGGGGCGGCCCGGGTTGGCGAGCGCAGCCGGTGAGTGGCGGGCGCGCGGTGCCTAGCGTGGCCGCATGATCGTGATCACCGGAGCGGCAGGCAAGACCGGACGGGCAGTGACCCGGGCACTGGCCCGGCGCGG
>NZ_WWJX01000247.1 GCF_009865215.1 Streptomyces sp. SID3343
ACCGGGGAGGGGCGGGGTTTCCGTCGGGGTGGTGGGGGCCACCTGCCACCTCACCCAGTCACCGCCGCCACCCGACCAAGGCCACCGAACCACCGAAACCACCGCCCAACCCGATCCACCAAGGCCACCGCAACCCTGACCCACGACCCCCGGTTGCTCGGGTCGGCGAGCCGAGGTTGCGGTGTTGCGGTGTTGTGATGGCGCGATAGTGCGGAATTGCGGGTTTCGGTTGGGGGGACGTGGGTGCGTCCCGGTGGGCGGTCAGCCGACGCGGGTCGGCTTGCGGCGGGGCCCCGGGGCGGACCCCATGGGCACCGCCCCGCGGGGCGCGCCGGGTGGCGGGCCGGGACGACGCCGTGAGCCGTGCGGGTCGCGGCGTCCGCGGCTCGGTCGGGGCGGCCGGCGTGGTCGGCGTGGTCGGTGCGATAGGCGTGGCCCGTACGGCCGACCCGGCGAGCGCGTCGGCGGTGCGCGCCGCGCGGCCGATCGGGATCGCGCACAGCGCAGCCGT
>NZ_WWJX01000029.1 GCF_009865215.1 Streptomyces sp. SID3343
CGCCACACCTCCGCCAACGACACCAACACCGCCCACAGCACCGGCTGGACCACATCCACCCGATCCAACGACGGCGCCCCCTCCGCCCCGGTCAACACCCCCACCGGCGACCAATCCACAAACGGCGCAAGCGCCCGCGCACTCGCCTCGAACCGCGCCGCGAACACCGGCGACTGCACGAACAGTTCCGCCGCCATACCGACCCACTGCGAACCCTGCCCCGGGAACACGAAGACGGTCTTGCCGAGCGGCCCCACCGTCCCGGTGATCACGCCGGCCGCGCCCTCGCCTCGGGCGACGACGTTCAGGCCGGCTGCCAGCAGGTCTCGATCGCCGACGAGCACGGCGCGTTCGTCGAACGCCGCGCGCGACGACGCGAGCGATCGGCCCACATCGATCGGCTCGGCATCGAGCACCGCCCGCAGGCGGAACGCCTGGGTGCGCAGGGCGTCGGCGGTCTTCCCGGAGATCACCCACGGCACGACGGCCGGTGCGGGCGTGGTCGGTTCCTCGACAACGGGCGCGTCCTCGGGGAGTTCGAGGATCACGTGCGCGTTGGTCCCGCT
>NZ_WWJX01000248.1 GCF_009865215.1 Streptomyces sp. SID3343
TGCCGGACAGCGCCGGGCCCGGGCGGGCCGCCCGTCCCGGGGCGCCGGCGGGGTCGGGGCGGCCGGCGAATTCGGCGATCAGGCGGCGGGTGAC
Source organism: Streptomyces sp. SID3343 (assembly GCF_009865215.1). Taxonomy (GTDB): domain Bacteria; phylum Actinomycetota; class Actinomycetes; order Streptomycetales; family Streptomycetaceae; genus Embleya. Next base: position 95 of record NZ_WWJX01000248.1, read on the forward strand.
GCTCCGTTCGATCAGGCCGTCGCCGTCGGCGACCACCCGGATGGCCGCGAGGATGTCCACCAGGGCCATGTCCTTGACCAGGAACCCGGCGGCGCCCGCGCGCAGCGCGCCGTACACGTTCTCGTCGTCGTCGAACGTGGTCGGCACCAGGACCCGGGTGGCCGGGCACTCGGCGGTGATGATCCGGGTGGCCTCGATGCCGTCCATGTCGGGCATCCGGATGTCCATCACCCTCATGTCCGGGCGCAGTTGGGCGGCCGGTTCGACGGCGCGCGTGCCGGTGCCGGCCTCGCCGACCACCTCCAGGTCGGGCAGGCCGGCGATGACCATGGCCAGGCCGGCGCGGATCGGCTCCTGGTCGTCAACGAGGACGACGCGGGTGCTCACGCGGGCAACCTCGCCGCGACGCGGAAGCCGCCCTCGGGCCGCGCCCCGGCGCCGAACCG
>NZ_WWJX01000249.1 GCF_009865215.1 Streptomyces sp. SID3343
CCACCACCGGGACGACCGCCGCCGCCACCGGCACCGGCCGGACGACCCGCGCCGGGACCGCCGGGACGACCGGGCGCACCGCCGGGACGACCGGGACCACCCGGGCCACGAGCGGGAGCCGGACGGTTGGGCATCATGCCCGGGTTGGGACGCGGGCCACCGGGGCCTGCGCTACCACCCGGACGGGGACCCGCGGGACCACCCGAGCCGCCGGGGCGCGGGCCGGCACCGGCCGCAGGACCCTGCGGACGGGGCGGCATGCCACCGGGAGTCGGACGACCGGCACCACCGGCGGCCTGCGGCCGCGGCATGCCCGTGCTGCCCGAGGTGAACGGGTTGTTGCCCGGACGCGGGCCGGCCGGACGGTTGCCACCCGGAC
>NZ_WWJX01000250.1 GCF_009865215.1 Streptomyces sp. SID3343
ACCTGACGGAACCCCGGTGCCGATGGTACCGGGGTCGTCGCGCTGCGTGCTTGCGTGACGGGCCGTCAGGTTCCTTGCGTTTGACGGCGGTTGAGAGGGGACGTTGGTCGTGGTGTATCTCGATGACGGCGACACGGGGGACGTGTCGGGGCCTGCGCGGGCCGGCGGCTGGGATCCGGGGTCGTCGCTGTGGGTCGCGGGCGTGGACTACCTGAGCGCGTGGCGTCTGGCCCAGGTCACGGCGGACATGTTCAACGACGCGATCATCGCGCACGGTTTGACGCGTGCGGACGCTCGCGCGGTGGCGGTGTCGCTGCCGGACGGCTCGGCCTCGGTGGACATCCGCATGTCGGTGCGCGGCGCGGAAGCGGTGGCCGGTGCGCTACGGCGGGTCAACCGGCACGCGGCGTAGATCCGGGTGGCCGGTGGGGGCAACCCACACCCCGCCGGCATGCACCCGTTCCGTTGTGGGGCCCGGCCGAACGACGGTGAGCAGAGACGTCGGCCTGTGTGGGGCGCGTGTCGGGGGTGCGCGGCTGGGTCCCACCTGAGATCACCCCGCCTCCTCCGCTTTGACTCCCCGCGCCGGCGGCGTGTCCCGTCGCGGATCATCCTTGCTGGCTGATGTCGGCCCCGCGTCGGGTCGTGCCAGCGTCACGTGTCGTGTCGGGGCGGGTCCGCTGGGGCGTCGACCCGGGACCGGCGGCCACGCCGCAG
>NZ_WWJX01000251.1 GCF_009865215.1 Streptomyces sp. SID3343
GCTCGGGCGGCACGGCGGCGTTCAACGCCCCCGGAGTGCCGGCGCAGACCCCTCCGTCGGCGGCGTACGGCCGGCCCTCGCACGACCCGTACGGCGCCTCCGCGCAGCAACCGCCGTTGTACCGCGACGCCCCGGCGTCCGGGACGTACGGCGCGCCCACGCAGCAACCGCCGCTGTACCGCGACACCCCGACGTCCGCCACGCACGGGGCGCCCGCGCAACAGACGGGTGGCTACGGGCAGACCGGCCCGACCGG
>NZ_WWJX01000252.1 GCF_009865215.1 Streptomyces sp. SID3343
CCGCACGTGGACTGGTCGGCGGGCGCAGTACGGCTCCTGACGGAATCTCGGACCTGGCCGCAGACCGACAGGCCGCGACGCGCGGGAGTGTCCTCGTTCGGGGTGAGCGGGACGAACGCGCACGTGATCCTGGAACAGCCGCAGGACGAGCCGGATTCGGCGAGCGAGCGGACGACGGAATCGGCGTCGCCCGACACGATCGTGCCGTGGATCGTGTCGGCGAAGCGTCCGCTCGCCCTGCGCGGCCAGGCCGAGCGGCTGACCGCCTTCGTGGCGGGCGAGGTCGACGCCGTCGACGTGGGCGCCGCCCTGGCGACCGCCAGGGCCGCCCTGGCGGAGCGCGCGGTGGTCGTCGGCGAGTCGGGGGCCGAACTGCACGACGGACTGGCCGCGTTGGCGCACGGCGAGTCGGCCGCGGGGGTGGTGGCGGGATCGGCGGCGGGGACACCGGGCAAGACCGTCTTCGTGTTCCCCGGGCAGGGTTCGCAGTGGGTCGGTATGGCGGCGGAACTGTTCGTGCAGTCGCCGGTGTTCGCGGCGCGGTTCGAGGCGAGTGCGCGGGCGCTTGCGCCGTT
>NZ_WWJX01000253.1 GCF_009865215.1 Streptomyces sp. SID3343
GAGCCGTCCACGCCGGAGAGGATCGCGACGCCGGGTTCGTCCGTGGTGATCGCCTGCGCGGCGTCGACCGCATCCGGGTTGAGGTCCCCCAGGGCCATTTCGGCCGTTCCGGGGTCCGAGACGCGATGGCACACCCGCCCGGCCAACTGCGCGCGAAGAGCGGTAGCGCCGGGCCCGAGGTCCGAGCCGACGCGTTGACCCGCGACGACGAGGTGAACGCCCAGCGCCGCGCCGAGCTGCGCCAGCCGCACGAGCGCGGTAGCCACCTGTGCCGCTTCGTCCTTTTCCGCGCGGGAGGCCGCGAGGAAGAGTTCCGCGACTTCGTCGACCAGGACCACGATCGGTGTCGGTCGCTTGCCGACCGGGAGTTCCCAGATCGAGCGGACCCGGGCGAACCGGCAGATCCGCATGCGCTGTTGCGTTTCGTCCACCAAGGCGCCCAGGAGTCGGGACGCTTCCTCGCGGGAGGTGGCCAGCGCGGACAGGCGTGGAGCGAAGAGGCTTTGTTCCATGCCGCCCTTGCAGTCGATGCCGACCAGGGCGAGGGGTTGCGGAGCCAACGCCGTAACCAGCGCCGCCATCAGCGTGGACTTGCCGGAGCGGGTGGCCCCGACGATCAGCCAGTGCGGCGCCGCGCGGAAGTCGATCACCCAGGGTTGGCCGTCCTCACGGCGGCCCACCGGCGCGACCATCAGCGACACCGACCGGTCGAGCTTGCCCGGGGAGGGGACGTCGGTCAGAGGGTCGGTCGCCATCGCGGATAAGCGCACCGATCCCCGCGCGGTGGAGGCGACGCGCACGGCGTGGACGCGCCAGGCGTGAGCCAGCGCGCCGGCGGAGTCCGCGAACGAGTCCGGCGTCTGCCCGGGGTGCATCCGTACAGCGACCGAAAGGCCACCCGCACGGGGCCGGGGGATGCCGATCCGAGGCGGAATCGGCCGCAGCGGTTGACCGCGCACGATCAGATCACCGAGCAGCACACGAGAGGGGAGCCGCGTGATCGTCAGGCCCCGCTCGATCGCCAACGGACGCCACGACCGCCACACCCGCACGGCCACCAGCGGGAAGCCGAACGCGTACCACCAACCGACCGGGAAACGGCGCCGCAGCGCGGGAGCCGCGAACAGCAGCCCCAGCGCCACGACTGTCACGACCCACGTAAGGATCTGTCGCATCATCAGGAATCAGCCTCCTTGTCCTTGCCGGCGCGCAGGGCCGAGGAAAGCGGTCCGGCGGGGCGTTCCGCCGCAGGGCCGGGCGTGCCGGCAGGGGTGATCGAGGCCGCGCGGAAGGATGTTCCGTGTCGGCCGCCCTGCTCCCAGGCGAACGCGACGAGGTCGTGTGCGATCACGCGCACGCCTTCCGCGATGCCGGAGGGTTCGCCGGACACGGCTATCTCGATCACCGACGTACGTCGTGTGTCCCGTTGCCGCACGGACACGCCGACCGTCCACACGGTCACGCCGTCACGGTCGACCTTGAGTTCACCGGTGTCCCGGTTGACGAGCTTGGGTTCCGGCGCGACGACGCACATGAGCGTCCCGAGCCGGTTGATGTCCACAGGTATGGACTGCATGGGTGTGGCCTCCAGCCACTCATGGACGTCCGTCCGTTGTCGGACGTCACTTGTCATGACAAGTGTC
>NZ_WWJX01000254.1 GCF_009865215.1 Streptomyces sp. SID3343
AACCGGCGCCGGTGCCAGTACGCGTGGTCGGCGAAGCCGAACGGACCCGCCGGCGGCGGCGCGCCGTCCTCGTACGCGCGTGCGATGGCGGCGGCAAGCAGTCCCGCCGACGTTCGGTCGATCGCGTGCCGGGACACGGCGAGTGACAGCGCGGTGCCCGCGCCGACGTCGGTGACCGCCGCGCGACACAGCGGCCCGCGCC
>NZ_WWJX01000255.1 GCF_009865215.1 Streptomyces sp. SID3343
CCGCCGGGTGTGGTCTGTTGCCACGGCTTGAAGTCGCTTCCAGGGCCCGCCTTGTTGCCGGTCCCCATCACGACGCCGCCCGTGGTCCGCACGTAGACGCTGATCGTGCCGTCGGGGTATCGCACGACGGAGGGCCGACCCGCGAACCCGCCCTGCGAGCTCAACTGTTGCCACGGACCGAAGCCCGCCCCGGGCGCGGACTGCCCCCGCCCGTACACGTTTCCGTCCGTCTGTACCGCGTACGTCCCGATCGTGCCGTTGCCCCACAACACCATCTCCGGACCACCCAGACCCGAGCCGACGAGCTTCTCGGCTTCCGCGATCAACGAGCGGGCTTTGGCCTCGACCTCGTCGTAGCGCCCCGGAAAGCCCGAGCGTTGTACGGCCTGGGCGACTTGACCCGCCGTGTAGCCGGGGTTTCTGCGGTCCGCGTCGATGGCGCGGCGGAGGAACGATGTGGTGGCGTGGGAGACGTTCATGCACTGTTCGACCGTTCCCCAACCCTGGCTGGGGCGCTGTTGGAAGACACCGACCGAGTCCCGGTCCCCGCAGGGGAGGTTGTTCATGTGGGACTCGACCCAGCCCGCCTCGAAGGCAGCCAGACGGACCTTGCCGTTGACCCGGAGGTCGTCGCACACCTTGTACACGGTCTTGGTCACCTGGAGATCGCGCGTGGCCGGGACGGGGCAGGCCGCCTCGGCGGCAAGCAGCGTCGCCGGTACCCGATCCGCAGCGAAGTCTTCGCTCACGTTCATGTTCGTCGTTTCCTTTCGCACCTGCGTGGTTTCCGGGCCTGCGCTCGATCAGACTTGTTGCCAGGGTTTGAAGTCGCTTCCAGGGCCGGATTTGTTGCCGGTGGCCCAGAAGGCGCCGTCGGTGCCGCGGACGTAGATGCTGACGGTGTGGTCGGGGAACTGCACGATGGAGGGTCGGCCGACGAATCGTCCGCCTTCGCTGAGTCGTTGCCAGGCGGCGTCGAAGTTCCCGCCGGGTTTCTTTTGGCCGAGTCCGTTGACGCTGCCGTCGGCGAGGACTGCGTAGGTTGCCAGGGTTCCGTCGGGTCGCAGGACGATCTCGGGGTCGCCGGCGACGGCCATCGCTCCGCCGGGGGTGGTCTGTTGCCAGGGTTTGAAGTCGCTTCCCGGGCCTGCCTTGTTGCCCGTCCCCATCACCACGCCGCCCGTGGTCCGCACGTAGACGCTGATCGTGCCGTCGGGGTATCGCACGACGGAGGGCCGGCCCGCGAAGCCGCCTTCGCTGAGTCGTTGCCAGGCGGCGTCGAAGTTCCCGCCGGGTTTCTTTTGGCCGAGTCCGTTGACGCTGCCGTCGGCGAGGACTGCGTAGGTTCCCAGGGTTCCGTCGGGCCGCAGGACGACCTCGGGATCGCCCGTGACGGCCATCGC
>NZ_WWJX01000003.1 GCF_009865215.1 Streptomyces sp. SID3343
TCGCCGGATCGACCGGGCTCGAACCGCCCTGCGCGCGACCGACGCGGACCCTCCCGAGACGCCGGAGGAGCCGACCACGCACGCGACCGTCCGGCGGGAGGTACCGGACAGCTCGTGACGAGGTCGGCGCTCTCCTTCGGGGCCGGCGCTCCCCTTGGCGGTCGGCGCCCGTTCCGGGTCGGCACCTGTTCGGGGCCGGCATCGCTTCCGGGTCGGCACCCGTTCACGGTCGGCGCCCCCTTCCTGGCCGGCACCCGTTCGGGGTCGGCACCGCTTTCGGGGTCAGCGCACCAAGGGGAAGAAGATCGTGTCGACGATCTCTTCGAGGATGTGGTCGGCCGCAGGGGCGAAAGTCGTCAGGAATTCGTGGCGCAGCAGGTCGAAGGGAAGGGACTTGATGCGCTCGGTGAGGCGCGTCGCGTCGACCTCGCCGCGCTCGACGGCTCGGTCGAAGAGCGTGTCGACAGCGTTCCTGCGCCCGGTCGCGAGGGGGTCGATCAGGTCGCTGGGGCGCGTTCCGGTCGCCTGGTAGTAGGCGGCCAGGTGCGCGATCATCACGGTCGCGAGCTGGACCCGAGTGGCGTTGATCTCCCGCATCAGGGTGAGGAGATCCTCGCGCAGGCTCCCTGTGTCGGGAATGTCCAGGCGGGATTCCTTCAGGGTGTGGCCGATGGCGGCCCGGACGAGTTCGTCGCGGTCGGACCAGCGGCGGTACAGCACGGGTGGGCTCGTGCCCGCCCGCTTGACCACGGCGTCCATGGTGAACCTGGCGTAGCCGTGGATGGTGAGTTCTTCCCAGGCCGCATCGAGCAGAGCCTTCTCCAGTGCCGCCCCGCGCCGCCGCTCGGTCATCCGTACTCTCTCTCCTCGGATCTCCTTGGATAGACTTGCCTATCTTATTCTAGCGCCCTACCCTGGCGACCGTAAGATAGAGACGTTATCTTAAGGAGTGTTCATGGACGCCGACGGCGCTCGGTCGCCATCCGTTGCCGCAGACCCCGACCGCATCGACCCGGCCCTGCGGCGCCTGACCTTCACCCTGATCATCGGGGCGCTCGCGGTCATCTTCGACACCACGATCATGAGTGTCGCCATCGACGACCTCGCCGGGCGGATGCACGCCCGGCCGGCCACCATCCAGTGGGTGAGCACCGCCTACCTGTTGGCCCTCGCCACCGTGATGCCGGCGGTCGGTTGGCTCCAGGCGGTCCTGGGCGGCAAACGCCTGTGGATCGCGGCGCTCGGGATGTTCTTCGCCGGTTCACTGCTGTGCGCCACGGCGTGGAACGCCCCGAGCCTGATCGCCTTCCGAGTGGTCCAGGGCTTCGGCGGCGGCATCATGATGGTGCTGATGACCACGCTGATCATGCAGGCGGCCAAGGGCCGCAGCATCGGCAGGGTGATGTCCCTGATCACCGTGCCCACCGCCCTCGGTCCGGTCATCGGCCCGGTGATCGGCGGCGTCATCCTGCACGTGGGCGACTGGCGTTGGATCTTCCTGTTCAACGTGCCGTTCTGCGTCGTCGGCGCCTACCTCGCCGCGCGCAACCTGCCCCGGGACCGGCCAGGCCCCCGCCCCCGCCTCGACGTCGTCGGCATGCTGCTGCTGTCGCCCGGTGTCGTCGCCGTCATCTACGGCCTGACCGGGATCGGCGGATCCCAGGGGCCGACCGCCCTCACCGTGGGGCTGCCCCTCGTCGCCGGGCTCGCTCTCCTGCTCGGCTACGTCGGCTGGGCGCTGCGGCGCGGACCGGACGCCCTGATCGACGTGCGGCTGTTCCGCCACCGCGCCCTCGCGTCGTCGTCGGCGCTGGTCTTCCTGTCCGGCGCGGCCCTGTACGGCACCATGATGCTGCTGCCGTTGTACTGGCAGCAGGTCCGCGGCGAGGACGCCCTCGGCGCCGCGCTGCTCCTGATCCCGCAGGGCGTGGGCACCCTGGTCTCACGCGCCATCGCCGGCCGGTACATGGACCGCTTCGGGCCGCGCCCGGTCGCCATCGTCGCCTTCGTCCTCACCTGCGCGGCCACCGTGCCGTTCGGCTTCGTCACCGCCTCCACCGGCAACACCGCACTGATGGCCGCGCTGTTCGTGCGCGGTATCGGATTGGGCGCCGCCATGGTCACGATCATGGGCGCGGCCTTCGTCGGCCTCGAACCCGAGGAGATCCCGCAGGGCTCCGGCATCAGCCGCGTCGCCCAACAGATCGGCGGCTCCGCGGGCACCGCGCTCCTCGTGATGATCCTGCAGCGCACCTCCACCGGCGCGCACACACCCGCCGCCCTGGCCTCGGGATTCGGTAACGCCTTCTGGTGGGCCACCGCGTTCACCGCCGCCGCCGTCCCGCTCTGCCTACTCCTGCCGGGCCGCCCGGACCCGCAACCGCGGGCGCGGGACGCCGCGCCTGTCGAGGAGCCTTCGGGGGTCTGAGTGGTCTGGGTGGTCTGAGTGGTCTGGGTGATGTGGGTCGTCGGGGTGTTCCGGGCAGTCCGGGTGTGTCGCCCGTCGCCTCACCCGATCGAGTGCGCCGGTCAGCCGATCCACACCAGGTTGATCACGCTCACCATCACCCGCTGGTCCTGCACGATGTAGGTGGCGAACCCATGGGCGGCGAACGCGGCTTCGAGGGTGTCCTTGAGGCCGCCGCTCATCCGCGCCCCCGCCTCCCACGGTTCCACCCGCAGCCGACGTTCCAACTCGGACCAGGCCCGCCGTGCGGCGGCGGGCAGCGTGCGCCGGATCTCCTCCGCCTCGACGTGGTATTCGACGCCGTAGCTCACTGCTCGACCCGAGAGAACCAGTCGGCCCGTGAACAGCGTTCGCTCTGCGCCGGGACGACGGCCGACAGGTCCCCCTCGCGGATCCGCCGCGCCCGTTCCAGGACGGCCTCGTAGTCGCCGTTGCGATGGTGCACCAACCGGCGCTGCCACGGGATCAACACGTCGGCGAGGCGCGCCAGGTCGCCCGCGTCCCGCGCGTGGTCCAGGGCGCGACCGTATTCGTCCTCGAACTCCTGACGGACCTCGGCGGGCAGTTCCGCCCGGAGCTGCCCGGGCGTGGGCCACAACGCGCCACCGGTGTGGATGGTGACATCGGGTTCACGAGGGTCACGGGGTGCGGTCATGCCCCCAAGCGTCGCACCGACGGTCGGGTGCCCGGGCGCGGCACGCCGCGTTCGTCGCGGTTGCCGCGCCGCCGACACCACCGAGCCCGACTCGGGCACCAACCGACGCCGTACGAACGCCGACCGGGTCCTCGGCTAACCCGGCGACGCCGCCGACGCACAGTCGGCGGCCTTGCGCCACGCGACGCGCAGGGCCGCCGACTCGGCCTGTGGGAACGGCCGTTTCCAGTTCGCGAACCAGCCGTCGTCGCCGAGGTCGGCGTACACCCGGTCGAAGCCGCGCAGCACGCACCGGGCGAGGGCCTCGATCGGTTGACGCGACTCCCACAGCACGGCGCCCGGGCGATTGCGCAGTGACGTGTCGGCGTACTCGACGATCCGGATGTCGACCTCGCCGCCGTCGGGGCTCAGGATCCACAGGTAGCCGTTGGGCTCGGCCTCGAACATGACCTTGCGGTCGCCGGGTTCGCCGAGCGCGACGCGCGTCACGGCGGTGATCAATTCCTCGGGGGCGTTCGTGATGTAGGAAACGATCATCTGCGCCTCGGCGGCGGTGTCGACGATCGTGCAGTCGGCCCAGCCGGAACCCGACAGGGCCCACGTGAACGACAACGATGCCTTCATTTCGAACATGGTGCCGGCGACCTAGGATTCGCGGCATGGATCGGACGAATTTCACCCACCCCGACGGCACGTGGGAGGCGTTGCGGCTCGCGGTACCCGAGTCGGCGCGGCCCACGTTGCGGATCCTGGCGGCGCGTGGGGGCAGGTTCGTCATGGTGGACGAGTCGCGCCGGCGCACGGCGGGTGCGGTGGGGGAAGCGGGCACGGAGGAGCGCGAGGCGCCCGGGATGCGCGACGCGCCGGCGGTGCTGTTCGCCCGGGTCGAGGCGGACCGCTCGGGCGTCGACTACCACTGCACCGGGCTCTACCGCTCGCCCGTCCCGCCGCTGCGGGCCGCCGAGACGCGCCTCGTGGGCAGCGTGAAAGACCCCGGCTGGTACGCCCGTTGGGCGCACCGGATGGCCGACGCGCTGACCGGGCACGGGCCGTTGTACGGCGGCGACTGGTCGTTGGCGCGCCGTCTCGACCGGACCCGGCTGGTCTTTCCGCGGTTCGCCGCGCCGGAGTTGCCCGCGCATCCCGCGGGCCGCGTCGACTACCGCTCGCACACCACCGACTATTGGGAGATCATGCCGCTGCGCGCGCCGGCGCCCGCGGACGACGGTCGGGTCAAGGCGTATCGCAAGCAGGTGCGTGACGACACCCTGCCGCCGGTCCTGGTGTGGTGGGTGGGGATGCTCACCACACACGTGGTCCTGGACGGGCACGATCGGCTCGCCGCGGCGATCGCGGAGGGCCGGGTGCCACCGCTTCTGGTGCTGTCGCGCCGTACGGATCACACACCGTGGGAGGCCGGCCCGCTGGGGGCCTTCGAGCGACGGATGGCCGCCGCCGAGGGTGCGCCGGACGCGGCCGATCGGCTGATCCCGGCGGCCGGGCGACAGCTCGCGAGCGACCTGCACGGGCTGAACATCGGCTACGGGCCGACGCGGGCCTGGATGCTCGCCGGCGGCGAGCCCGAGTGGCGGCGACGGGTCGAGTCGTCCGCGGCCGGTTGGCCCGGGATCTGACGGCCGGTTGGCGGCCGGCCGACCGGCACCACGTGCCTCTTCTGCTTTGGCTCGTCCTGCACTAGCGTGCCGCCGCATCCCCGCTTCAGCCGTATCGCACACCAGTACCCCCGCACGGAGGTTGTTCCCATGGCATCGACGCTCACGGGCGCGAAGATAGTCGTCACCGGAGTGACCGGGCAGGTCGCGGAGCCGGTGGCCAAGATCCTGGCGCGGGACAACGACGTGTACGGGGCGGCCCGTTTCCACGACGACGAGGCCCGCGCGCGCCTGGAGGCGGCCGGGGTCACGTGCGTCAGGATCGACCTGGCGTCGGGAGACGTCGCGGCGCTGCCCGCCGATGCCGACTACGTGGTCAACTTCGCGGTCGCCAAGAACGGCGACTGGAACCTCGACCTCGACGCGAACGCCGGCGGCGTTCTGTCCCTGATGGAACATCACCGCGACGCGCGCGCCTTCCTGCACTGCTCGTCCACGGCCGTGTACCAGCCGGCCGGGCACAAGGAGCTCAAGGAGAGCGCCGCGCTCGGCGACAACCACGGCGTGTGGTCGTTCCTGGAGACGTACAGCATCTGCAAGATCGCGGCCGAGGGCGCGGCTCGTTGGGGCGCGCGCCGGTTCGACCTGCCCACCACGATCGCCCGCCTGTCGGTACCGTACGGCGACAACGGCGGGTGGCCCGGCATCCACCTGGAGATGATGCTCGGCGGCGCCCCGATCGACGTGCACACCAACGCGCCGAGCGTCTACCACCCGATCCACGTGGACGACATCGCCGGCACGCTGCCCGCGCTGTTCGCGGCGGCCACGCCCGAGGTCACCACCGTCAACTGGGGCGGCAGCGACGCGGTGAGCATCGAGGAGTGGTGCGCCTACCTCGCCGAACTCACGGGCGCGAAGGCGGAGTTCAACGCGACCGACGCCACGATCGACTCGGTCACGCTCGACCTGACCCGGATGCACGAGATCGTCGGACGCACCACCGTGTCCTGGAAGGACGGCATGCGCCGGATGGTCGAGGCGCTGCACCCGGAGTTGCTCAAGTAGACCCGGTTCGCGGGACCGGTCGGCTCGTCGGAGTCGCCCGGGTGGGCTCAGTCCGGGAACGCGTGCTCGATGACGGGCCCCAGTGCCGCGAAGCCCAGCTTGCGGTACACGGGCTCGCCCGCCGCGGACGCCTGCAACACCGCGACCGGATGCCCTGCGTCGGCCGCCGTGTCGAGCGCGGCTCGGGTCAGGGCGGTGCCGTAGCCGCGCTTGCGGTGCGCCGCGAGGGTGGAGACGTTGTACACGCCGGCGACCTCGGCGGACAGGAACACCTCGGCGGTGGCCACCGGCCGACCCTCGACGTAGCCGACCAGGTAGCGCGCGGGGGAGCCGAGAGCGGCCTCGGCGGTCAGTTCGGTGAACCGTACGACGTCCGCCGCCGAGGGCGTCCACAGCCTGCTCAACACGGCGGCGAAGTCGAGCAACCGCGCCCGCGTACGCACGAGTTCGATCCGCAGCTCGGCGGGCACCGACCCGGGCGGTGTCGCCGCGCGCTCCCACCGAGCCCACATCGCGGTCTCGACGTCGGCGACTCGCAGTCCGTGCGCGACGAGCCGCTCCGACAGGTCGGCCGGCCGCGATCCCTGGGTGACCCACCACGAGAACGGCCGCCCGGTCGCGGCGACTCGGCGGATCGTGCGCTCGACGCACGGTCCGACCTCGTCGGCCGGGAGGCGCGTGCCGGCGACGATGTTGTAGGTGTCGTGCCCGAGGCCGCTGTCGGCGACGATCAGGCCCGGCTCGTCCTCGGCGATGGTCATCCCGGGAGTGAGGCGGTGCAGGTGGCTCGCGTGTTCGGCGAGATTGCGGTCCATGCGTTCGACGAGTCGGTACACGTGATCATTGTGGGCGCGCTTCGGGACGGACCGCGCGTCGTTTCGAACCGACCGACCGACCGACCGACCGACCGATGACAGCACGCGCTCGTGGACGGGCTCGCGGCGGGTGCCGGCCGGTCCGCGTGTGGCCGGCACCCGCGCTCAAGGCACGAGCGGCACCGCGTTCAGGACCCGGGCGCTGCCCCGAACGGCCACGTCGCGAGGTCGTGATAGCGCGCCGGCTCGCCTCTCCCGGCGCTGCTCTCCACCAGCCGCAGCCGATCCGCGATCCACGGTGTGCCCGCGAAGTTCGCGAGTCCCGCCCCCACGGCGGCCATGCCGGTTCCGCGCGCCAGTGTCAGGTGCGCCCGAAAGCGTGCGTCCGCGCACCCGCTCGCCAGCCGCGTCGCGGCGGCCAGCGCCCACAACGGGCCCGACTCCACCGCCACCGGCGGCTCGTCCCGCACGCCGACCCACAACACCCGGTCGTCGAAATCGCCCACCCCGGACAGGGTGAGCCGCAGCGGCGGACGCGCCCGTGCCACGGTCGCCAAGGCGTCCGCGAGGCTGGGAATCGCCGCGGCCGATACGTCGCCGAGGAACGCGAGCGTGACATGCCAGTGGCGCGGTTCACTCCAGGTCGCCTCGGGAGCGTCGGCCCGTACCGGTTCGACCGCCGCGCGTAATTCGGCGGTCGCGGCCTCGGACGGGTCGATCGCCACGAACAGTCTGCGCATGCTTCGTGTGGTCACGTTCCCGAACCTATCCGGCATCCGGAGACCGGACCGCCCCCGCTCGTGACAGCGCCTCGGAACCGAGCGAGTACTTCGACACCGGAACCGAACGCCGGCGCCGGATCACGGCCGACCCTGATCCTCCGGACGCCCGCCGACCGTGCGGCGATCCGGCGCGGACCCGGATGGTCGCCGCGAGTTCATCGATATCGGGTTCCCAACCCCGCCCGCACACGGGACCATGGAGTGCAACTGCCCCATACCCATACAGGTAGGGAGGAGCGCCATGGACGGGCTTGTCACACTCGCCGTGTCCGCGTGCCTGCTCGGCCTGACCGTACTGCTCGTCGTACGTTCGCTTGCCCGACGCGACCTCAGCACCGCCCCCAAGGACCTGCTGCGCCCCGAAGCCCTGGAATCGACCGAGTGGCCCGAGGACGAGGACACCGAGTGGCCCGGCCCGCTCGACCGTGCGGGCGCCGATGCCGCGGGGCGTGTCTCGGGCGAGCCCGGTGAGCGTTGCGAGCGCTGAGGAGGCGACGACCGGGCGGGTGCCGGGGGTCGGGTGTGGCCGTCGGGCGTGGGGTTCTGGTGCCGGGTGTCAGCGCAGGCCCTTCTCGATCGCGTCGAGGTAGTTCACGATGTGGTGGTCGCGGATGCCGTCGCTGCCGGGGGCGAACGGGTCGGCGGTGAGACCCCGGCCGCGGTCGAGGAGGGTGCCGAGCGGGGGGACGGCGTCGTGGATGCGACCGGCGACGTCGATGTAGTGCATCTTGTCCACGTGGTGGTACACCGGCTCCGGCGGGAGTTGGGGCACGATGTCGTTGTTGTTGACGAAGCGGTGGGTGCGGGCGAGGAACGCCTTGTTGTGGGCGGCGGCGTGCAGTCGGTCGCACGTGCGCGGCTGCCCGTAGGTGTAGATGCCGTCGGCGAGCAGGCGCGGATCCTCGAAGTACATCCGACTGCCGGCCAGCATGGCGAGCGCGCCGCCCAGGCTGTGGCCCGTGAACCACACGCTCTGGCCGTTGTCGCGAAACTCCTCGATGGTGTCCCTGACCACCGGGAAGACCGAGTCCAACGCCTGTCCGAAGCCGAAGTGGATCAAGCCGTGCCCGCCCGGGCCCGGCCACGGCGGCGTGTCCACGTCGGTCAGCCAGTCGCGGATCTGCGGCGGCTCGGTGCCGCGGAAGGCCGTGACGATCATGTGCTTGCCGGCCATCGTGTATCCCTGGGTGTCCTCGATCAGGAACGGCATCCGATGCCGGCTCTCGTAGTGCCGGACCCGGTCGAAGCCCCACTCCCGCGCCGTCGCGCGGATCTCGTCCTCGCCCTGACAACTGAGCGAGGCGGCACGGGCGAGCCAGTACGCGTGGGCAAGGTCGTACCCGGTGGCGTGGTGATCCATGGCGGGGACGGGCATCGGGATCCTCCGGCAGACGAACTCGTTGGTCGAGCACTGTCCTACGGGTGAACGGGGGCCGCGCGGACGGGGATCGCCGGAGGGGTCACCCGTTAGGAAGCAAAAGTCTTACCGGAGGGGGTGGTCGGGTGCCTGGCTGCCTGGCTGCCTGGGTGCCGTGGTGTCAGTCGGCCGTGCCCGGCTTGACCAGGCCGCTTTCGTACGCGAACACCACGGCCTGGGCGCGGTCGCGCAGGTCGAGCTTGTCCAGGATGCGGCTCACGTGGGTCTTGACGGTCTGTTCGGCCAGCACCAGATGGGCGGCGATCTCGCCGTTGGAGCGGCCCTGCGCGATCAGGCCGAGTACTTCGGTCTCGCGCGGGGTGAGGGTGCCCAGCCTGGTGGTCGTCGGGCGCGTGATCGGTCGGTTGCGGGCGAAGTCCTCGATCAGTCGGCGGGTGATCGAAGGCGCGAGCAGCGCGTCGCCCGCGGCCACGATGCGCACCGCCGCGATCAGGTCGGCGGGCGAGGCGTCCTTGAGCAGGAATCCGCTCGCGCCCGCGCGCAGCGCCTCGTACACGTAGTCGTCGATGTCGAACGTGGTCAGCATCAGCACGCGCGGCATCGGATCGAAGTCGTGCTCACCGCCGAGCAGTTCGCGGGTCGCGCCCAGACCGTCGAGGAGCGGCATGCGGACGTCCATCAGGACCACGTCCGGGTGGGTGGCCTTGGTCAGCAGTACCGCCTCGCGCCCGTCGGCGGCCTCGCCGACCACGTCGATGTCGGGCTGGGCCGCGAGCAACGCGGCGAATCCGGCCCGGATCATGGCCTGGTCGTCGGCGATCAGCACGGTCACGGTCATGACGCTCCAGAGGTGGCGGGTCGGTCGGCCGAGGGGTCGGCGGACGGTAGCGGAAGCATGGCATCGACGCGGAAGCCGCCGTCGGGCAGCGGCCCGGTGTCGAGCGTGCCGGCGAGCATCGCGACCCGCTCGCGCATGCCGACCAGGCCCTGCCCGGCGCCGCGGCCCTCGACGTGTGTGGTCGTCGGCCCGGCCGGCGGCGCCGAGTTGACCACCTCGACGCGCAGCGCGTCGGCGTCGCCGGTCAGCGCCACCCGTACGCGCGCCCCCGGCGCGTGCCGGACGACGTTGCTCAGTGACTCCTGGACCAGGCGGTACGCGGACAACTGAACGCCCACCGGAATCCGGTCCGGCGAGGGCACCGTGTCCGCGAACGACAGGTGGGCGTCCAGGCCGGCCCGATGTGCGGTCTCGATCAGGACCGGTAGTTCGGCAAGACCGGGCTGCGGACTGTGCTCGGGGTCGGCGGCGACGTCGTTGCGCAGCACGTTCAGGAGCCGGCGCATCTCGGTCAGCGAGCGGCGGGCCTCGGTGGCGATCGTGGCGAACTCGTCGACGGCGGCGGCCGGCAGGTCGGGGATGCGGTACGGCGCACTGTCGGCCTGCACGGTGATCACCGACATGTGGTGCGCCACCACATCGTGCAACTCCCTCGCGATTCGGGCGCGTTCCTCCAGGAGGGTGCGGCGGGCGTGTTCCGCCTGGCTGATCTCCTCGACCACGACCAGGCGTTCGCGTACCTCACCGCGATCACGCAGGGCCGACGCGGTGATCGGCGCCAACGTCGCGACGAACAACATCGGTACCAGGGCGCTCGGGTCGTTGGTACCGCGGATCAGGATCAGGGCCACGCCGGTCGCGAGCAGTACCGCCCCGAGCGCGACGAGCAGGCGGCGCGGCGCACGCAGGGCGACCACCACGAAGACCGTCACGACGGACAGAACCGAGGTGATCGCCCACGGCCACGGCTCGGCCGGCGAGACGGGGTGGGTCGACAGCGCGGTCGTGGCCGCGGCACCGAGCGCGAGCCACCAGGCCGGCAACGGGCGGTACAGGCACAGCAGTACGGGGGCTGCGCGCAGCACGCTCAGCGCGAACGCGTCGGGGGCCGCGACCCGGTAGTGCTGGAGCAGGTCGAACGTGCCCGCCACGAACACCAGGAGCGCGAGCAGGCCGAGCGTCCAGGTGGTGATTCGGGTGCGGGGCAGGGGAGCCACCGCGTTGGGTGACAGGGTCTTGCCCAGGACGTGCGCCCAGTTCGTGGCGTACCGGGCGACGACGGTCGAGGGTTGGGTCTTCACGGTTGGTGATGGTATGCCGGGAAGTTCCGAGAGCGGGTCGGGGCGGCCGGTGGGGTGGGTGCGGTCGGTGCCGTTGCCGTTGCCGTTGCCGTCGGGGTTCGGGGTGGTGCGCATGATCCGGGTCCGGTTTCGGAAGCGGCCGGGGTCACAGGGTCCGGCGCGCGAGGGCGGCTTGGACGTTGGTGAGCATCTTGACCAGGCACAGGCATACCGCGAAGAACGCGAGTCCGCCGATCGCGTGCACGCTCCATACGCCGGCCATGGTCGGGCCGCCCCACGCCTGTTGATAGTCGGTGTCGCCGTACCAGATCGGGTAGGTGAGGTTGCGGATCGTGTTGCCGTACGCGTAGCCGACCAGAATCAGGGCCGGTACGCCCGGAGCAACGCTTGTCGCGCTGTGCAGGAGGACCCGGCCGGCGGGTGTCGGGCGCTGTTCGGCCCCGAGAGGGGACACGCCGAGGAAGCGGTACGCCGCAGCGCACTGGAGTCGATGCGCACGCGACGATCGGCCGCAGAGCGTCAGCACGATGCTCGCGAGAGCGAGCGGCAGCGCGAGCGTGGCGTAGGCCGAGCGTTGCCACACCTCGGTGAGCGAGGTGGGTACGTGGCGGCGGAAGGACCGGGCCGTGCGTGGGCGGCGGTCGCGGTCGCGGTCGTGCGTGCGGGTGTGTATGGGATGGGGCGCGGTGGTGCTCATCAGCCGGGTCCTTGCCGAGGGAGACGGTACGGCGCTGTCGCCGTGTCTCCGAAGGTAGGAGCCGGAGGGGCGCCGTCACATCACACTGCGGCGCCAAACCTGGAGGTAGTACCCCGGTAGGGGGTCTACTCGTCGTGCCCCTCCGCGTCCGCGTCCGTGCCCGGGCGTCGGCGCGTGGATGGTCAGGAGGACTGGCGGGCTTCGGTGTCCTTCTTGGCGTAGTGCTCGCGCTCGCGACGGTCGGCGCGCAGGATGCCGCGGATCACATAGGCGAATCCGACCGCGACGACGACGAAGGGGGTGAGTTCGGCGAGGGCGCCGAGGGCATTCAACACGATGACTCCCGTAGATGGTGCGATCGTGCGGCGACGGCGTCGGGAGGGCCGGCGCTGCGAGAACCGGGACGATCCGCTCCGCCGTTCGTCGTCCGAGCGGCGGCACAACCCTACCCGGCCGCACTTCGACGGCCGTGGCCGACCGTCGGGTCAGGGCCGTGGTCGGGGTCGGGGCAGGGGCGTGACAGGGCGTCCGGGGCGGGCGTTGCGGTGGGGTGGTGCGCGAGTCCTCCTTCCCGCGTTCGGCTGCGAGCGGGGGGATGGGTCTGGTTGCGTCGGGGGTGAATGGGCGGGGAGTCGGTGGACGAGCGTACGGATGGTGGGTCAATTGATGTACGACGGGGTGCAGGCGCGTGAGTTCACCGTGGCGCGCAATGCGTTGGGGGCGGGAATCGCGCGGTACAGCGCGGAGCTTGGGGCGGGGGCGAGGTCGGAGGCCGATCGCGGCCCTGGGCCTGATCGGGGCGCTGGGGCGGTTGCCGCCAAGCGGGTGTTGGGGATGGCTCGGCGCGGGCTCGGGGTGTTGGACCGGGATGCCGTGTCCGAGGTGCTCGGGGTCGGGCATCGAGCCTGGGCGGAGGGGACCGACGCGGTCGCCGTGGGGGACTTGGCGCTGGGGGAGGAGCAGGTCGGGGAGGTGTTCCGGCGCGATATCCGGCCTCGGCTGGACGGGCCGGCGCGGGAGTGGCCGACGGTCGTGTTCATCGGTGGCCAGACGGCGGCCGGGAAGACCACCAGCCAGCAGGTCGTTCTGCGCGACCTGGGCTTGACCGACGTGGTGCCGTTGGACGGGGACGACCTGCTCGACGACCATCCCGGCTACCGGGACGCGGTACGGGCCGACGATCGGACGGCGGCTTCGTTGGTCGGCGAGCACACGTCGGCGTGGTGGACGATGACCGTCGAGCAGCTCCGGGCCGGCCGCGTGGACGTGGTGATCAGTGCGCCGCTGGGCCGGGCACCGTGGTCGCTCGACCGGTTTCGCGACTTCCACGCGGCGGGCTACCGAGTCGAGGTGGTGTTGCTTGCGGTTCCGCCCGCGCAAAGCTTGTTGTCCTTGTTGGAGCGCTGGCATCGGGATCGGCAGCCCGAGCGGCACGGGTTCGGGCGTTGGGTCGCACCCGAGACGCACGATCGGTTCACCGGCGGGATCCTGGAGACCGCCGACGCGGTGGACGCGTCGTCCGTGGTGGACGCCTGCCACGTTGCGCGGCGTGGCCGAGGGGTCGTGTACAGCAACGAGCGGGTGGGACAGGGGCGTTCGACGCGCGATGTGATCGAGCTCGAACGCGGGCGGCCCTGGTCGCCGGCCGAGCGGGACGACTTCGACGAGTTGGTCGCGCATCTCGCGGACACGGATCGGCGTGACGCGCGGCCGCTGCCGGTCGAATTGCGGCCGTTGCTGGCGACCATCGTCGAGCGGGGGCGGATGTGAAGCGTGGTGGGGGCGAGGTGGCGGTCGGCCGGTCGGCCGGTTGGTCGGGCGGGGGTTGCGGGGGTCGGGTGGGCCGGGCGGAGTCTTAGGTGAGGTGAGGTGGTGACAGGGGTGAATCTGGTGGTGATCTATACGGATGAGCTTGAGGCGTGCCGTGAGTTCTACACGTCGATCGGGCTTGAGTTCGTGCCGGAGCGACATGGTTCGGGCGCCGAGCATTACGCGGCCGTGCTCGGTGGGGGCGTGGTGCTGGAGTTGTATCCGGCACGGAGCGGCCGGCGGGTCACGGGCTACCTGCGGCTCGGGTTGACGGTGGTGGGCTCGCCGCTCGCGGTTGGGCGGCACGTACTGACCGACCCGGACGGGCGGGCCGTGGACGTCACGGTCGAGGTGGCGGCGGGGGGCTGAGCGGGCCCGGTGGGCGGCGGGTGTGTTCGCGCCCGCCCTGTGCGTTTTTGGTGGTGGGCTGCGGCTCTACGCGGTTGGCGTGGTCCGGCCTTGCGGGCTTGACGGTGGGTGGCCGAGCGGGGGCGGTTGTGTAGGGCCGGGGCCGGGGTGGGGGCGTGCGGGTTCGAGGTTGGGGGTGGTGTTGCGGTGCCTGGTGGGTGCCGGGGTTGTCCCGCCCGTTCCGGCCGTTGCGTTTTGGTGGTGGGTTGCGGGTTTTCTGCGGTGGGTGTGGCGTGGTCCCGCCTTGCGGGCTTGGCGGTGGGTGGCCGGGCGGGGTGATGGCGCGGCCGTGGTCGGGTGGGGGGTCAGCGGGGGCCGCCGGTGGCTTCGGTGTGGCGGCGTAGGGCTTCGGCGTGGGCGCCCCAGCCGTCTTGGTGGGCGGTGGCCAGGGACTGGGCGTCCGGGAGGTGGCGCCAGCCGGTTTCGCGGATGCGGACTCGGGTGCCGGGGCGGGCCCGGTCGAGTTCGATGGTCACCGTCGTCGACGTGGCCCAGTCGTCGTCGGCCCACGTGAACCGCAACAGCCGTCCCGGGTCGATTGCCTCCACCCGTCCGGTGGTCAACCGTGCCTCGCCGTAGGCGCCGCTCCAGAGCTCGCTGAGTCGGCCGTCCACGCGCGCGTCCAGTTCGAGATAGCGCCACCACTCGGCCCGCGCACCGGGATCCACGAGGGCATGCCAGACCACCTCAAGGGGAGCGGTGATCACGACACTGACCTCGACGAGCGGTTCACGAACCATGAACCAACCGTAGGTCTCGAGCGCTTGCGAGTCAGTCCGTGAACGGTCCGTGAACGGTGTGCTGACGGTCAAGTCTGCGCCGCTTGCGCGCCCCGTACGCCGCTTCGGGCGGCGGTCGGGCGGGGGCGGACGACGGCAGGCGGTGCGCAGGGCGCGCTCCCGATGAGGAATTGCCGAATTTAACGGCATTTGCCGGGATCATCCGTTGGTTCAGGATGCATCCGGTCGATTGGTGATCTTCGGGGATGGGGAAATCGCTTGGTGCTGACACACCGTCATGACGGCAACACGCGGCCGGGAGACCGACGCCGCCCTTCATCGCCAAGGTGGTACCCGGGTGAGATTCGCATACGGCATCAACGGCTTCGCCGACCACCGCCTGACCGAGGTCCTGGCCGTGCTCGTCGACCTCGGCTACGACGGCGTGGCATTGGCACTGGACCACGACCACATCGCCGCCTACACCGACGATCCGGTCACGCACGTCGCCGCGATCATCGCCTGCCTGGATGAAGTCGGACTGGCTGTCGTGGTCGGGACCGATACGTACGGGCCGCTCGATTCACGGCGTGCGCCCGCGCCCACCCTGGTCGGCGCAGACGGCGCCGAACGTCGCGTGGACATGCTGTGCCGTACGGTGCGGTTCGCCGCCGAGATCGGCTCGCCCGTGGTGTCGTTCCGGAGCGGGGCGAGCGAGAAGCGGGCCGACCCGGACGTGTCCTGGGACCGGCTGCTGATCGGCAGCGCGGCCGTGCTCGACGAGGCCGCCGTCCATGGCATCACGCTCGGCTTGGAGCCCGAACCCGGCGCGTTCGTCGACACGGTCGAGGGCTACCTGGAACTGCATCGTCGGCTCGGCGGCCCCGAACACCTGGGCCTGACCCTCGGCCTGGACGCCGGCGGGGCTTCCGCACCCGGGGTCGGGTTCGGGCCCGGATTCGAAGCGGGATTCGGGGCCGAGGCCGGGGTGGAGTGTGCTGCGGATCGCATTCGTTGTCTCGCGCCGCATCTGGTCGACGTGCGGATTGCGGAGCCCGGGCCGCCCGGGCGGCGACACCCGGTGCGAACGCCCGGCGTGATCGACGATCACCCGTCCGTCCTGAGCGCCCTGCACGACATCGGATACGCGGGCCTGATCGGTGTCGAGCCACCCCCGGGGCCCGTCTCGCCCGAAACCGCGCGCTCTTCGCTTCGCGCCCTACGCGCCGCGGCGGGCCGTACACCCGCGCGCCGCTGAACCGACGAACACCGCCTGCCGCGTGTCTCCTCCTGTCGCCCGGGGCGGGTCAGCCGATCGTTACGTGCTCGCCGCTCGTTGCCCGTCGGTTGCCCGCTCGTGCCCGCTCGTTGTTCGTCATCGGAAAGGCAGTCGTCGCCCATGCCCGCTACGCCCGTCCAACACCCGCCGATCGCCGACCTGCGCACCGCCTTCGCGGCGGTGGCCAAGCCCGGTAGTCACGACTGGCCCACTCTCGCCGACTTCACCGCCTTCGCCACCGCCGGGCGCACGTGCGGGCGCGCGCCGCTGCTCGGCTTGCCCGGCTGGACGTGCGAGGACGCGGCGCGCGTGTTGGCCTTGGCCGAACTGGCCGGGCGTACTCCCGAGTCCGACCTGTCCGCACACCTGCGCACGCTGTACTGGCGCGGTGACGCGCACGAACGCCGGGCCGTCCTGCGGGCCTTGCCGTACCTGCCGATCCCGCAGGACGGCCCGAGCCTGGCCACGGCGCTGGTGGAGGAGGCGCTGCGCACCGACGATCCCCGGCTGGTCGCCGCCGCGATGGGACCATGCGCGCGTACGCTCGACGACGACCACTGGCGGCAGGGGGTGCTCAAGTGCGCGGCCCTGGGGCTGCCGCTTGCGCCCACGGTGGCCGGCCTCGACGAACGTGGTGATCCCGAACTCGGGCGAATGTTGGTCGAGTTCGTCGCCGAGCAACGGGAGTCGGGGCGGCCCGTACCGGCCGACACCACGGCGGCGGCTGCCCGTTTCGCCGCCACCGCCACCGCCACCGCCACCGCCACCGCCACTGTCGCCGCTACGGCGGTCCCGGCCACGACCGTCACACCGTGACCCTGCGCTGAACGCAACGTGTCGAGGACGAACTCACCGACGAGATCACCGAGTTCGACGAGTCCGGGGCAAGGTGGGCATCCCGCCGCGGTCGGCGGAGGCTGCGGTCGCGGACCCGGGTGAGTCGGTGCGCACGGGGGGTGACCTGTCCGGTGGCCGCGGAGTCGACATCGAAGGCGTTGGCGGCAGTGACGCGAGGCGGTGATGGGCGACCACGGTCGGTCGGGTCGAGCGGGTGCCGTACGAAGCGGGCGCCGTACGAGTCGTGCCCGCCGGTCGCGCCGTACGACGCGTTGCGGCGCCGGGAGATCCGGGTGCCGGCAGCGAACCGGTGGTGGGGGCGAACCGGTGGTGTGACCCCCAAGACGACCCGCCGCCGGACTTCGACGACAACCGCGACGTGCACTACGACGAGGTCCGCCGACCCGGAGCCGGCGAGGTTCGTCCGGCGCACGGGAGAAGCGGTTGCGCGACGCGCCGACCGGCACGGCCGACCGGTGCAGAGAGCCGGTGGAGAGCCCCGGTGGAGCCGGAGTGGTCGCCCGAGTCCACCCGTTCTTCCACCCGTGGGTCCAGGTGTGCAACGAGCCGCGGCGGCAGCCTTGAGCCATGACAAACACCGACTGGATCACCGACATCCTCCTCGTCCTCGTCGTCTTCCGGCAGTTGCGCGAAGGGCGACTCGACCACAAGACCTTCCTCATCCCGCTGGGGATCGTGGCCTTCGTGGCGTCCCACTACCTCGACTCGATTCCCACCGGGGGCAACGACCTCGTGCTGATCGGCACGCTGGTGGCGATCGGGGCGGCGCTCGGCGTGGCGGGCGGCGTCTTCACCCGGATCCGCTCCGCGGGCGGGCACCTGCTGATCAAGGCCGGTGCGATCTCCGCAGTGCTGTGGGTGCTGGGCATGGGTGCCCGGATGGGGTTCCAGGTGTGGGTCGACCACGGCGGTGCCGACGACGTCGCCCGGTTCAGCCTCGCCCACGACATCACCTCCTCTCAGGCGTGGGTCGCGGCGTTCGTGCTGATGGCGCTCACCGAGGTCGTCACGCGGGTGGCCACGATCTTCGTCCGCAGCCGCCTGGTGGCCCGTGAGCAGCCGGTGAAGGCGGCGGCGCGCCCCGTGCCGTCCCTCGACCGGGTGGCCTGACCGGTGGGGTATGGTCGCGCCGTGCCCGCACCAGAGACCGCTTCCGTCCCCGGGCCGGCTCCGCAGCAGGAGCCCGGCCCGCGGGCGACGGCTCGTCACGACCCCCGGGTGCAGTGGGCCGTCAGTCTGGCCGTCATCGCCGCGGGGATCGCGACGATCCGGCCGATGGGCTTCAGCGGCCGGGGCCTGGCCGTCGTCGTCCTCGTCGTGCTCAACTCCCTGTTCACGCTGGGCCGGAACGTGCCCGAGGACAGGGTCCCCCCGCGGGTGGCCCTCGCGTGGATGTCGCTGGGTGTCGTCGCGGCAGCCGCCCTGATCGGGGTCGGCCGCAGTGGTACCGGATACCTGTTCGCATACTTCCTGGTCGGCCACATCGGCTACCGACTGCCGCTCAAGCAGGCCGTCCCGCTCGCGGTCCTGTGCGGTCTGCTCTGCGGCGGCGTGCTGTACTTCCACCCCGGCCCGGGGCACCGAATGCTGCCTTGGGGCCTGGGCCTGTCCACCGCCCTGCCGGTGGTGGCGGGCATCCTCAGCCGCAGCCGGCAACGGGCGGTGGAGGCGGTGATCGAGGCCGCCGAGTCCGCGGAGCGCGCCGCCCGCGCCGAGGCCCGCACGGCCGTACTGGCCGAGCGCAGCCGGATCGCCCGGGACGTGCACGACGTCCTCGCGCATTCGCTGGCCGGGATCAACATGCAACTGGAACTGGCCGACGCCCTCATCGACACGGGCGACCTGAGCAAGGTCCGCGAGGCAAACGGCAAGGCACACAGCCTGGTCAAGGAGAGCCTGAAGCAGGCCCAATGGACCGTTCACGCGCTGCGTGAGGACGCGCTGCCGTTGGTGGAGAGCATGACCGCCATGATCGAGTCGTCGGGCCACCGCGACGCGCTCACCGTCGGTGGGATCGTGCGCGAACTGCCGCCCCGAACGACCCAGCAGCTGCTGCGGATCACGCAGGAATCGCTGACCAACGCGACTCGGCACGCCCCCGGAGGCCACGTGCGGGTGGAGGTGACGTTCGCCGCCGCGTCGACGACACTGAGCGTCCGCAACGGCCCCGCCACCCGCGAGCGGGTCGAGGGCGTCGGCAGCGGCATGGGACTGATCGGAATGCGCGAACGTGTCGCCCTGGTGGGCGGAACCCTCATCGTCGGTCCGGTCGCCGAAGGACCGGACCGAGGCGGCTGGAAAGTGGAAGCGGTGATCCCGGGATGAGCGACACCACACACCACGATTCACGGTCGGCCGACGCGCCCCGGCGGCTGCGGGTGATCGTGGCCGACGACCAGGCCGCCGTGCGGGAGCCGCTCGCGGCCGTGCTCGCGCTTTCCGATGACATCGACATCGTCGCGGCTGCCGCGGACGGGGACGAGGTACTCGCCGCCGTCGCCGCGGGCCCGGTGGACGTGGTGCTGATGGACCTGCGGATGCCCCGAACGGACGGCATCGAGGCGACCCGCAGGCTGACCGAGGACCACCCCGACGTGGCCGTCGTCGTGCTCACCACATTCGCCGACGACGACTCGATCCTGGCCGCGCTGAGCGCGGGCGCCCGCGGCTATCTGACCAAGAACGCGGGCCGCCAGGACATCGTCCGCGCGATCCGGGCAGCCGCCGCGGGACAGTCCGTGCTCGACCGCGAGGTCCAGGACCGGCTGCTGGCCACCGTCCGCAGCAAATCCCCGGCCCCGACACAGACCCTCCCCGGCGACATCACACCCCGCGAGCGCGAGGTCCTCACGCTCATCGGCCAGGGCCTGCCGAACCGGGCCATCGCCCAGCAACTCTTCATCAGCGAGGCCACCGTCAAGACCCACATCAACAACCTGTTCGCCAAGGCCGGCATCCGCGACCGCGCCGACGCGGTGCGTCGAGCCATAGCGGCGGGCCTGGCCTGAACCGAACCTCCGCCCCTCGGTGGCCCGATCGTCGCAGGCCGACCGACGGCGCAATGCCCCACCGCACGGTCGAAGCAGGACGTCCGTCGACGACGCGTGAGCGGCGGACCAACTTGTTGACACGTGTCCGTGACCGGGCCGCCGTGGTCATCCCGTAGGGTCCTCCCGGACGAAGGCTCGTACGGACACCCGTGCGAAGTCCCTTACGGACCTGGGGAGACGGTTGTGCCCGGAGGCAGTGTCGCCGTTGTCGGCGGAAGCATCACAGGGTGCGCGTTCGCGCTGGCCGCCGTGCGCGGTGGGGCCGACAAGGTCACTGTGTACGAGCGTACGACCGGCGAACTCGCGGACCGCGGCGTCGGGATCGCGATGCACGTGGATCGCTACGCCGAGCTGGAGGCCGTCGACTACGTCGACGACGCGATGCCCTGGCGCGGCATGGTCGCCCGCAAGTGGCTCGTCCACGACGGGAGTTCGGCACGCGGCAGGCTGCTGTGGGATCAGCCGTTCCCGTTCCGGGTCTACAACTGGGGCCAGTTGTGGCAGGGCCTGCGCCGCCGGATCCCGGCCGAGGTGGAGTATCGCGGGGGCATCAGCGTCACGAACGTCGCCGACGGCGAGTTGACGCTGTCCGACGGCACCCGGGCGCGGCACGACCTCGTGATCGGCGCGGACGGCTACCGCTCGGCCATCCGCGAGGCGCTGTTTCCGAACGCGGCGCCGCAGTACGCGGGATACGTGATGTGGCGCGGGAGTTGCCCGTGGGGGGACGGCCCGGTCGAGGACGCGGTGTCGATCTGTATACCGAACGGGCAGGCCATCCTGTACGGGATACCCGGCAAGGACGGCGACCGGCTGTCGTGGGGGCTGTACACGGCGGTGCCGGAAACGGGCGACCCGCGACCGACCCTGCTCGCGCTCGCCCGCGAGCACTTCCCGCCGTTCTGGGCCGACCTGGTGGTCGGGACACCCGAGCGGGACACGTTGATCCAGCCGATCAACGACCTTGCCGTGGAGGCGTACACGAAGGGCCGGACCCTGCTCGCGGGGGACGCGGCCACGCTCGTGCGCCCGCACGTGGGCAGCGGGGCGGTCAAGGCGCTCCAGGACGCGGCGGTGTTCGAGGCAGCATGCCGAGAGGCGGGCCGCGACGGTTCGTGGGACGGCGTGCTCGCGCGCTACCAGGCCCACCGGCAACCCGCCGGGGCGGCTCTCGTGGGCGTGGCCCGCGAGATGGGCCACGCGATGGTCGAGCACACCCCGGACTGGAGCACGATGGGCGAGGCCGACATGGTCGCGTGGTGGGCCGCGCAGCGTGCGGACGAGGGCTTCGGCGGTCACCCGCTCCCGGCGGCGCTCAGCCCGAGGTGACGTGCATGTTGATGTTCAACACGAGGCCGTTCGGGTCGCGCACGAAGAAACGCCGCACGCCCCACGCCTCGTCGGTGATCGGGTGGACGATCTCGTAGCCCCGGGCCTGCGCTTGGGCGTAGGCCGCGTCCACGTCCTCGACCTCGATGGACATCGCCGTGGTGCCGGACTGCGCGTCCCAGTCGCAGTCCGGCGTCACCACGATGAGCTGCGCGGTGGGGTTGATCGGCGACCGGAACATCAGGAAACCCGGCTCGTCCATGGCCGGCTCGAAGCCGAGGAAGTCCTGATAGAACTCGCGGTTGGGGGCCAGTTCGGTGGCCGAGACACTGGGTACGACACGGCGGATCGTCATCGGGCCAGACTAGGGACGGGGACCGACATCGGGCCGACGACGGGCCGGAACACGCGTCCGTGTGCCCCGCCCGGCGGTACCCCGGCCGCCCGAGGTCAGCGCACGTCGCGTGCGATGTTTCCGTGGCCCTCCAGGTTCCAGCCGATCACCCGTTCCGGGTGGATGCGCAGCACCTCGTTGCTGAAGAACTCGGGGGCGAACGGGGGTTCGTGATCCGTGAGCAGCTCCGCGCGACCGCGGATCTCGACGCCGCGTCCCCAGCCGGGCCGATACGCGCCCGGCTCGTCGGGCGTCATGTCGTCCACCACGAACGCGACGTGCGGATTGGTCTCGGCGTTGCGCCACTTCAGGCTCGCGCTGAGAGCGGGGCCGCCGATGTCCACGGTGCCGTCCGTGTTGAGCACGAAACCCACCGGTCGTACCTGCGGGACGCCGGCGGGGTTGACGGTGGCGAGCCGGCCCAGACTCCGAGTGGCGAGGTAGGCGCGTTCTGTGTCGGTGTAGGTCATCGTGAGTGCGCTCCGTCCGTGGCCGCCGGAATCGGGAGCGGCGGGTCGGTCCGCCGAGCTCCTTCCGGATCCGGGGCCGACCGTAGAACTTCAAGCGCACTTGACGTCAAGGTCCCGCGGCATGTGACGTCGAGGAGTCTCGCCCTCGACGCGTGGGTGGACCAAGCTCCGCGTGGCTCGACGCCCGCGTGGGTCGGCCACTCACGCCACCAGCAGCGCCTCGTCCCACCCGGCCGCGGCGCGGCCGTGAGCGTATGCGTCCAGCGCCGCCGCCACGCCCGCCGCGCCCTCCAGGAACGCCGGGACGTCGGCGCCCTCCGCGACGTGCGTCATGGTCGAGCGGAACCCGAATCGGTACTCGTCGCGGAAGCGACCGATCACCACCGCCGCCAACTCGTCGCACACGCGCGTCAACCGCGGGTCGTCCCATTCCGCGTTCATCCGGCCCAGAACGTGCAACAGGCCGCCCCACCCGTGGCACAGCGCCGGATCGTCGGTGACCCAGGTCTCGACCGGGGCGTCGAGCAGGCCGATCAGGGAGCGGCGGGCCAGGTCGTGCCAGTCGGCGCGACCGAGCGCGAGCGCCGCCAACTGGACCGCCCGGGAGACGCCCGGTACGCCGTAGCACCACGACGGGCGTTGCCGCGTACCCGTCGTCCCCGGGCCCCGGGCCCAGCGGTCGAGGGTCACGTAGCCGGGCCACGACACACCGCCACCGTCCGGGTCGGGCACGGCCCAGCGGGTGAGCAGGGCGGCGATCGACTCGATCGCCTCGCGTTGCCCGTCGACCACGACGCCCTCCCGCCACGCGAGGGACAGCAGTGCGAGTGGGCCGGCGATCCCGTGTGACAGGCCCAGGTTCAGGTGTCCGTCCGGGAGTTCGACCTCCTGGCCGAGCTTGGGGGCGGCCGTGGTCCACCAGCGGGGCACCCGGTGTCCCCGGTGTCCGATCTCGCCGTCGGCGAGCGCGACCAGCCAGGACAGCACCAGGCGCAGTTCGTCCGCGCAGCCGTCGCCGCGGGCGAGGAGGTAGCGGCCCACCCCGCTCATGCCCCGCACCACCTCGAACGCGCCGTTCGTGGTCAGGGGTTGATCGCCCACCGCGGGGAGCGCGCCGCGGACCAGGCGCCGTTGGTGGTCGTCGAGCCGCTCCAGCGCGGACACGTAGCCGCCGGTGGCCCGGTGCGCGACCAACACCGCGTAGGCCGCGGCACCGGGCCCCGAGTAGATCCCGGCCGGCGGGTGTTCGCCGGCCGAGAGCGCCGCCATCGCGCGGGTCAGGTACGTGTGCGCGTGGGCGGTGTGGCTGCCCCCCTGTGGAGTCGTGCCGGCGAACGCCAGCGAGACGCCGGGATATCCGCTCGACAGCGACAGGTCTATCCACAGCGGCAGGTCCACGCCCTCGGGCCAAGCCGAGCCGGGGATCAGCGTGTCCGCGGCGGTCGCCTCGGGATCGGCCAACCGGTCCAATACCCGCGCGACGACCACCCGGGCCCGCGCGGCGTGCAAAGGCTCACCCATGACAACCGCCCTCCTGGGAACGGGCCTTGCCGGGCCGGACGTCGCCCGCGTGGGCGGCGCGGCCCAGGTGGTCGCGAGCCATGCCGAGCAGGATCGCGTGGCCCCGATACTCGCGGGCCCGGTCGATCCCCAGCAGCCGGTTGTGCTGCATGTGCAGCAGCCCCAGGATCGCCGTGTCGTGGTCCACGTGTGCGGGCGCCCGCCCGGCGTCGGACAGCACGACCTCGCCGTAGGCGCGCGGTTGTGGCGTCTCGGTCCACAGCCACGTCAGGCCCGGTGCCGCGAGCCGCTCGGCGAACGTGACCGCGGTACGACCGGGGCGGATCAACTCGCGTGCCAGGGCTCGATGTCGGCGAAAGACGACCTGCTCGGGACCCGGCGCGAACGCGTGGTCGACCCACGAACACCAGTCCCAGTCCCCGAGGGACTCCAGCAGCATGACGTTGTTGACCGCGATCAACACCTCGTCGGGCAGCGCGAGTCGCCCCGCGCCGCGCAACCGCAGTTGCGCGAGGGCGGACGCGCTGTCCACCTCGAACAACCCCTCGGCGAGTGGCATCGCCGCCTCGCCGCCGTAGCGCGTGGACTCGGGTTCGTACCCGTCGAGCACCATCGTGCGGATCGCCCCGGCCGTCCGCATCTCTCTTGCCCTACGCGCCAGTTCGGGCAGGACCCGAGTCCGCAGAGTGGCCGGGTCGCCGTGGAACCTGAGCCGAAGATGCGGCTCCGGGTCCGCGTAACGCATGAAGAACCAGCGGTCGACGTGCTCCCCGACGTCACGCAGCAGCGGCGACAGGTGGGTACGCAGCAGTTCGTCGTGCGTGTCGGGCGTCGCATACAGCTTCGCGAAGAGCCAGTCCTCGCCCGGGAGATGGTAGGTGCGTTCGAACGCCTCCCGGACGGTCCGCGCTCGCGCCGAC
This sequence comes from Streptomyces sp. SID3343, assembly GCF_009865215.1. Lineage (GTDB taxonomy): Bacteria > Actinomycetota > Actinomycetes > Streptomycetales > Streptomycetaceae > Embleya. The sequence continues at coordinate 24,372 of NZ_WWJX01000003.1, forward strand.
GAGCCCGCGGCCGAACGGGGCACGGATTGTCGGACGGCCCCGGTGGTCCGCGCCTTCGCCTCGGGCTTGGCCTTCGCCTCGGGCTTCGGCTTCGCCGCGGGCCTCGGCTTCGGTTCCGCCGGGCGCCGGCGAGTCATCGGCACCACGATTTCCGTGCTGTGTCCGCCGGCCCAGCCGAATCCGCGCCCGCCCTCGGTCGCGTCCTCGAACAGGGCGAACCGACCCTCCTTGCGCACCTCGTGCCGCAGCAGCGTGCGGTGCCAGGCGTCGGCGAGGTCGATTCCGTAGACCCGGTCGAGGTTCGCGATCCGTACTCGGTCCGGCACCCGATACCGCTCCCGCCACGCGCCGAGCGCGCGATCCCATGCCCCCGAACCCGGATCGCGGGCGGCGTCGCGCAGCGTGCGATCCGGTACCCAGCGCCGCGGCGACACGGTGACCCGGCCGAGCGTGACGCGCGGCAACAGCGGCAGCGTCTCCAGGCCCGCCCACTCCCACCCCGTCCAGGTCCGGGCCCGGCCGAAGACGATGTCCACGAGCAGGCGCACGACCTCCGGCGCTTCGCGATCGAGCGCCAGCATGTGCGGAACCACGGGCAACACCCGCTGCCCGGTCCGCGCGAGGGTGAGCAGCATGCCGCCCTCGTCCACGCCGACGAGCAGGTCGCGCCAGTCCAGACAGCCGGGGTCGGAACGGTCGGCGAACACGCCCACGGGGATCTCGTGCGACAGCAGTCTCGGCACCTGGATCATGTTGAGCGCGCGCACGGCGTGCGGGCGAAACAGCACCTGTGCGGGCAACACTCCGTCCGTCTCGGCGCCGGCACGGATCAATCGGGACAGGTGCGTCGTGCTTTCGGTCAGTTCGGCGAATCGGCCGGCCATCGCACCGGCCACCCACGAGCCCGCGTGCGGGGTGCCGATCAGCCGGAAGTCGCCCCGATCCAGGGCCGCGGCGCTGTCGGCGAGCAGTTGGAAGCACACCTCCAACGAGCGCGGCGGCTCGTCCGCGACGCCGCCGCCGCCGGCGCCGGTGGCCGTGGGCGCGTCGCGTGTCGCGGCGGCGAGCCGGTCGACGAGCTCGGGAGTGAGCCGCAGTTCGAGATCGTCTCGAAGCAGCGCCTCCTGGACCAACTCGGCGGTCAGGGAGCGGCGTTCGCGCGAGAGCGTGGGGGGCGTGCCGGTCGAGACGTTCGTGCCGTCGGCCGCGGATCCGTCGCGGTAGCCGGTGGGGAATCCCAAGCCGCGGTGTGGGTCGACGAGTTCGGCCAACCGGACCGCGCCGCCGGTGCCGTACTTCTCGATGAACCGGTTCCGGTATTCGCGCATGTGGGCGTGGGTGACCCAGTCGGCGGAGATGGCCCACATCGCGGAGGCGTAGCGGCGGGCCTCGGCACCGACGGCATGGGGCAACGCGACGTCGGCATCCATCCGCAGGTCCACCTGGACCGGCGGGTGCGCGAGAACGCCGTCGGTGTCGACGAGTTCGTTCAACCGGCGCCACGCTTCGCCGCCCGCGCCGGCCTCGGTCTTCTCGTACACCGACAGCGCGGCCCGGATCGTGCGCAACCGCCCCGCCGCGGCCGGGAGCGCGGTCGTCGCGGCCTCGATCCGATCGAGCAGCGCGTCGTCGATCCGGTGCGGGGTGATCGACGTGATCAGGAAGCCGTGTCGGACCAACTGCGCGAGTAGACCCTCGATCCTCGCGGGCGTCGCCTCGGGGAAGGTCTCCGCGGCTCGGGCCAGCAGGCGGTTGTAGCCGACGGGCAACTCGGCGGCGTCGCACACCCACGCCACCAGGGCGTTGCGGCGCACGGACGTCTCGCGTTCGGGCCCGGGCAACACGAGCCGTCCGTCCCGAGTCCGACTGCGGTCGTCGAGGACGACGTCGACGCGGCTTCTGACCTCGGCAACCGCGAGCAGGTCACGCACCCAGGCATCGAGCCAAGCACCGTCCAGACGCGCCGCCTTGGGTCCCGGACCGCGAACCGTCACGCGTGTCGCGGGAGCCAGGCTCGCCGTACCCACGCCCGCGAACAGCCCGAACGGGGTCGGCCGTCCGCCCAGTCGCAGTGCGTAGCGGGTGACCGAAAGGGCGGTGCCGGCCAGCCGTTTGGCCCCGGGATCGATGCCCGCGTCGAGCTTGTCGAGGGAATCGGACAGGCTGCCGCTCGCGACGCGGATCGCCTCGCGCAGCAGTGGGTCGGCGACCACGCGCGCGATACCCGCGGCGGTGTCCGCGTCGCGGGTCCCGGCCGCGCCGCCGACTTCGGTACTCGGCACGCTCGCCATCCGCACGAACAGCGGCTCGGCCGGCTCGAACACGTCCTCGACGATGTGGTCGCCGGCCTTACCCCCGAAAGGTTCGTCGCCGAAAGCGTCGTTCTCGAAAGCCTTGTCGCGCACTGGCCCCATGCCCCCGCGTCACCGGCGCTCGGCCGGGAGAACCGACCCGGGGACGGGCGGAACGCCCGCCCCCGGTTTTCACAGGTCAGCAGCAGAGCGGACACCTGGACTGCACGCCGTACGTGCTCGGTGACGTGTAGTCGCCGCTCGTGCCGAAGTTGGTCGAGGCGAGGTCGCTCTCGACGATGCGGACGTCGAGGTCCAGGTCGGTGGGTTCGGCCATGTCGGTCGGGTCTTCGAACAGAACCTTGTCGTTCATGGGAACACTCCCCGTGATCGGTCGCCGCAGCTGGATGTGCGCGGTGAAAGGTCGAGATCTGTTTGATCTCGTTCAGGACCGTAAGCGGCGGAAGAGATCATTCACAAGGATCATTTCCGGTCACACCGTCGGCTTGAAATCGCCTTGGTGCGGCACGAATTCGGTACATACTCTGCGAGGACGCCGGGTGAACGTCACCCGGCGTTCGAACGTGGCCGGCGGGGGCTGCCACGGTTTGCGAGCACGGTGATCGGGCCGAGACGACCCCGGCGACGCGCGTGCCGCGCTGTCGTACTCCGCCCGCCCGCTCGTTTTCGCGTGCCGCGATCATCTCGGCCCTCTGCATCCTTTCGCCCTCTGCGTCCTTCGTCCTTCGTCCTTCGGGTTTCGATTTTCGATGACGTACGGTCGGGGGTACGCGCCGCAACGCATCGTCGGTCGGCCGTGAGCAGGCCACGACGGGAGCGAGGCGCGCTCTCGGGCAGAGCCTGCGTGCGAGGTAGGGAGGCCCAGTGGGCTCGTCCGGTGCACTCACGCGGTCGGTACGACGATTGTTGGGTCGGGCGGGGAGCGTGGGCGCCGGACCACTGGGGCGATCGGTCGCGCGCGCGGGGGAGCGGGAGGCGGCGTTGCGGGAGCTGTCCCCGACCGGGCTTCGGGCGGCGGCACAGGCCGCGCGCGGCACGGACGACCACGTCGAGGTGTGCGCACTGGGCCGTGAGGCCGCGCGGCGGGCCTTGGGGGAGCGGGCCTTCGACGTTCAGCTCGAAGGCGTCCTGAGTCTCCTGCGCGGGACGGTGGTGGAAATGGCCACCGGCGAGGGGAAGACCCTGGTCGGCGCGCTGGCCGCCGCCGGATTCGCGCTCGGGGGGCGGCGGGTGCACGTCCTGTCCGTCAACGACTACCTGGCCCGCCGCGACGCCGAGTGGATGGGGCCCGTCTACGACCTGCTCGGGCTGACCGGCGGCTGTGTGGACCAGCACTCCACGTGGGAGCAGCGGCGCGACGCCTATCGCCGCGACATCGTGCACGTGGCCGTGGGCGAAGTGGGATTCGACACGCTGCGTGATCGACTGCGTACCGACGCCACGAGGGCGGTGCTGCCCCCTCCCGATGTCGCGATCGTCGACGAGGCCGATGCGGTGCTGATCGACGAGGCTCGGATTCCACTCGTCCTGGCCGGGGGTGTCGAGGCGGGGGCGGGCGACGCGCGGGCGGCGCACGCGGTCGCGGATCTGGTCGAGGGCAAGCACTACGAGTGCGAACCCGACCGGCTCACCGTCCACCTCACCGACGAGGGTCTGGTGGAGGTGGAACGCGTTCTGGGAGTGGACGACCTGTACGCGGTCGGCATGGGCGAGCAACTCTCCCGGATCAACGTCGCGCTGTACGCACGGGCGCTGCTGCACCGTGACGTCGACTACGTCGTGGCCGAGGACCGCATCAGCCTCGTGGACACCAACCGCGGCCGCCTGGCCCGTCGCCAACAGTGGCCGGACGGCCTGCACGCCGCGGTGGAGGCCAAGGAGGGCCTGACCGGCGGGCCCCGGGGGGAGATCCTCGACCAGCTCATCGTGCAGGACCTGATCGCGAGCTACCGCACCGTCGCCGGGATGACCGGCACGGCGGTCGTCGTGGCCGAGCAACTGCGCGAGTTCTACCGCCTCGAAACCGGCGACCTGCCCCCCAACGTGCCGTGCGTACGGGTCGACGAGGACGACCGCCTGTACATCGACGGCAAGAGCCGCGACGCGGCGCTGATCACGGTGGTCGAGCGCGCGCACGCGAGCGGACGGCCGGTCCTGGTGGGCACTCCGGACGTGTCCACGTCGGAGCGAATCGGCGACGCGTTGCGCGATTCGGGGCTGGACTGCGCGATCCTGAACGCGCGCGACGACACCCAGGAGGCGGCGATCATCGCCCGCGCGGGGGCCGTGGGCGCGATCACGGTCTCCACGCAGATGGCGGGCCGCGGCACCGACATCCGCCTCGGCGGCCCCGACGGCGCGGACCACGAGCGGGTGGCCGAGCTCGGCGGCCTGCTGGTGATCGGTGTCGGCAGGTATCACACCCGCCGCCTGGACGACCAACTCCGCGGGCGGGCCGGTCGCCAAGGCGACCCGGGCACGTCGATCTTCCTCACCAGCCTGGACGACGAACCGATCACCCGGCACGCCCCCGACCCGCCGCGGCTGTCGCGCGTCGACGAGGACGGCCGGGTCTTCGACGCCGCCGCCCGCCGTCACGTCGAGCACGCCCAACGCGTCGCGGAGGGCGCCCTGTCGGACACCCACCGCACGACGTGGCGCTACAACCAACAGCTCCACCTCCAGCGGGTGGAGGTACTCGACCGGCGCCGGCGCATCCTGGAGGGCGACGAAGCCCGACCCGTCCTCGAAGAGCGCTGCCCGCAGCGCTGGGCGGAACTGACCGACACGGTCGGCGAAGCGGTTTTGGCCGAAGCCGCCCGCGAGATCCTCCTGTACGAACTCGACCGCGCGTGGAGCGATCACCTGGCCTTCACCGCCGAACTCCGCGAAGGCATCCACCTGCGCGCCCTCGGGCGACAAAGCCCACTCGACGCCTTCCACGCCGAAACCCGGCGCGCCTTCGCCGACTTCACCACCCGTGTGGACACCGCCGCCGCCGACCGCCTGCGCACCGCCCACATCACCGAAGCCGGCCTCGACCCCACTCGCTCCGGCCTCCACCGCCCCACCTCGACCTGGACCTACATGGTCACCGACAACCCCTTCGGCACCCCGGACGACCGAGTCGCCGCCTACCTACGCGGCCTGATCCGCCCGGCCTCGCGCAACGACTAGGCCGCATCGGGGGTGTTGCCGATGTTGCCGGCATCGAGGGTGTTCGGCGGGGCGACGGCCGTCGAGTCGGTCGGCGGGCCGTCGCCCTTACGTGCGCCCGGGTATCGGCGAGGTGCATGGCGAACCGGCGCCGGGGGACGGCGCCGGAGTGGGTGACTCGGCAGTCGAGTTACGCGCCGGTAATGCCGGTGTGAAGTCCCTGCCGACGACGGCGCGAGGGCCCCACGTCACCCCCGGTACGGTTGCCTTCGGTGAATCGGGGGTGCGGGTGGTGGACGGCGACGCGGACGTGCAACGCGCGCGGGAGCTGGGCGAGCGGGGCCGGGCGCGCTGCGCCGACGGGCTGGCCGGCGGCGCCGGGCCGGCCCTCGCGGAGGCCGTCGAACTGGTCGCGGAGGCGCTGGAACTGCTCCCCGTCGACGACGACGCCTGGC